>JAHRVG010000014.1 GCA_019090795.1 Paracoccaceae bacterium
CCTAGAGTTCGTCGGCAGCGTCAGATGTGTATAAGAGACAGCATGGCAGGCTTTCCAAAGGTTTCCTTACCCCATCAAATAACCATTTGCCCCAATAGTCCAAGCATAAATCCCAAGACAACGCCCAAGGGCGGTGCCCAGTCGTTTTCCAGCGGTACTTTGGGGGCAATATCCTGAAAAATGAGATAGAGAATTCCGCCCGCAGCAAACAACATGATCCCGCCCAGCAACGCCGGACTTGCTGCTAGAAAGGTGAACCCGACCCAGGCGCTGAGCGGGCCAAGCAGGCTCACGAGCGCAAAGAAAGCAAGAATGCGGGCGCTTTTCATTCCACTGCCTTGACGGATTTCACGAAAAGCGTTGAAACTCTCAGGCAGGTTTTGCAGGGCAATCATCACCGCCAGCAATAATGCCGTTGCCGCATGAGAGGTGAACATAGCGCCCATGGCCAGCGCCTCGGGCACGAAATCCAGCACCATAGCCACCAGCATCGCCCCCGCACCGCCATGTTGAGGTAACCAACGACGAAAGGCAAAAAACACCAGGCCGCCACAGCCAAATGCCAGTGTCGCCAACGTGGGTGTCAGGGCGGCGATGCCTTCGGGCACCAACACCAGTGCCACTGCCGCAAGTAAAGCACCGGCCCCAAAGGCCAGCACAGAATGGCGCAGTTCTCTTTGAAGCCACCGAGGGTGTATGTGTTCCACCCGCGCCAGAACGCCACCGATCGGGATCGTAATACCACCGATAAGGGAATAGAGCATTGCGGTGAACAAAGGAGTCATCGGTTAAAAAACCACGTTCATCATCGTCAGGGAAACCACTAGAAACAGAATTGTCATCATGCCGCCGGTTTTGACGAAATCCATCACCCGATAGCCCGCAGGTCCCATGATCAGGGCATTCACCTGATGCGTCGGTATCAGGAATGAATTCGAGGTCGAAATCGCCACAGTCATGGCAAAAATCGCCGGATCACCGCCCGCTGCGACAGCGATAGACACCGCCAGCGGCACCAACAGAACGGTTGCGCCCACATTCGACATTATCAGCGTCAGGACGGTGGACAACACCGCAACCCCCGCCTGCAAAGACCAGACCGGCCAGCCCTCCAGCACCTGCAGGATCAACTGCGCCATCCACGCCGCCGTGCCGGTGTTTTGCACCGCCTGCCCCAGTGGAATCAAACTGGCGAGCAGAAACACAGTGTTCCAGCCAACAGCGCTATAAGCTTCGTCAACCGACAGTACCCTGGTTACAATCATTCCCGTGGCCCCAACCAGCAAACACAGGCTCAGACGCACATCGGTGAACAGCACCAGCGAGATGGCGATAAAGAAGAAAAACAACGCCCAGCCGACCTTTTGCGGGCGTAACTCTTCTTGCGGATAATCCGATGTAACCACCACATAAGAGGGCCGCGCGTTCATGCGGGTCAGTTGGTCCCATTGAGTGTGCACCACCAGCGTATCCCCCGCCTGAAACGGGATACGTCCAATGGCCGTCGCCTCGTGGCTATCGGTTTCCACATGGCTCATGGTTTCCTCGCCACGGTGGACCGCTAGCATCGACATGCCGTAATTCTTGCGCAGAGACAATTCGCGCGCCGTCTTGCCGATCGCCTTGCTATCGGGCGGGATCACGATTTCCGCAACTCCGGATTTGGCCGCTGAGAAATCCTCGGCAAAAACATCAAGTTCGGGATGCACGATGAGGCCGTAATCTTCGGCCATACCCATGACAACCTTGCGCTTGCCCAAAACCGCCAACCGGCAAGGCGTGGAGATTTTTGTCTCTACCAAAGGCGTCACCCAGCGTTGGCCTTTAAAGTGGCTGCCTATGATGTAGAGGTGACTGGCATCCATCAAATCGGCCATGGTTTGCCCCATCAGGATGTTTCCCTCGGGAATTTCAACCTCGAACAGATCAGCCTTTAGCCCATACAGCCGTTTGAGATAGTCCTTCATTGAGCGCCCGACAGCCGCATCATTTTTGGCGGATTTTCCGGGTAAAACCCAACGCCCAAATAGCATGAAATACAAGACACCAGTGGCAATCAGGCTCAGCCCAATCGGTGTGACGGAAAACAGACTGAAGGTTTCCATTTTATGTTCTTGGGGCAGAGTTTCATTGGCGGTCAGGATCAGTTCGTTCAGCAAAATCATCGGAGAAGACCCCACCAGCGTCATAGTGCCCCCCAGAATGGCGCAAAAACCCATGGGCATCAGCAAGCGCGACAGTGGGATTTCCGTGCGTGAAGAAATCCGCGAAACCACTGGCAAAAACAACGCCGCCGCACCCACGTTCTGCATAAAGCTGGAAATCACCCCCACGGTGCCCGAAATAATCGGGATGATCCGCTTTTCCGTTGATCCGCCATATTTCAGGATCGCCGCTGCCACCTTGGACATCAGGCCGGTTTTATCCAGCCCGGCGCCGATAATCATCACAGCTATGATCGACATCACCGCATTCGAGGCAAAGCCGTCAAACAGGTGATTCACATCCGCCAGACCAGAAAGCGCCGGGTGATAGCTCAGCCCCCCCACCAGCACCATCACAATGATGGCCGCAAGATCGACCCGTACAACTTCAGAAACAAATAGAAAAACAGTGAAGGCAAGCAACGCCAGAACAACCATCATTTCAAAATTCAAAGTGATGATATCCATATGGTCGCTCCTGTTTTTTGCTCGTTACATATACTGGCGTCAGTTGTGGCAACTGTAAACGGCCTTGGCCTTACCGGGCGGAAATGTCCCATCGCGCGGCAATGGCGCTAGAAAGCACGCACATCATCTCGAACATGATCGACACCCCCAGCCAGCCGGTGCCGCCACTGGGATCAAAAGGGGGCGAGACCTCTACCAAATCACAGCCAATCAGGTTTACCCCTGCCAGCTCGCGCACCACTTGCAGCGCCTGAAAACTGTTCGGACCACCAATTTCAGGTGTTCCGGTGCCCGGTGCAAAGGCCGGGTCGACGAAATCAATGTCATAGGTGCAATAGGTCGGCTGCTCGCCCACAATGGCGCGGGCCTGTGCCATGACGTCCGGTATTCCGCGCTCAAACAACTCTTCAATACGGATGATAGTGACTCCCTGTTCCAGCCCCCAATCAACGTCTTCGGTGTTATAAGCGGTGCCGCGAATGCCGATCTGTATCATGCGTTTGGGATCAAGCAGCCCTTCCTCAATCGCGCGGCGAAACGGGGTGCCATGGGTGAATTTACTGCCACCAAAATAGGTGTCGAACAGATCGGTATGGGAATCAAACTGGATCAAACCAACAGGGGCATCGTCCGCCAACCCGCGTAAAACCGGCAATGTCACCAGATGATCGCCCCCTGCGGTCATCGGCGTTATGCCTTGGGATTTCAGCATCCGGTAATAGGTGGTTATCTGGTCCATCGCATCGACAATATCGGTGGGATTGGCCCCTACATCGCCCAGATCTGCGCAATTCACTATCTCAAAGGGGTTGATCCCGCTGACCGGATTGAGCGCACGGATCATGGTGGAATAATCCCGCAACTGACGTGGCCCGTGACGCGGACCGGGGCGATTGGTGGTGCCACTATCCCACGGGACACCGATCAACCCCATTTGCACGGCGTCAAATGCTGCATCCTCTTCGCCCAGATGCGGCAGGCGCATGAAGGTTGGAACGCCGGAAAATCGAGGCTGGTCAATCGCCGATACCGGCTGAAAGAACGTTTTGGGAATCTCTGTCATGGCGACCTCCTGTTTTCATTGCAATCAGGTTTGCACGGACCCGCGAGAAGGGCTATAACAATCTGCGCGTAAGCTGAATTCTGGGTGGCAGGAAAAATGGCAAAGACAATCATCATCACTGGTGCAGGAAGCGGCATTGGCGCCATCACCGCCTCGCGTTTTCTGGGGGCCGGTTGGAATGTGGCCCTGTTTGGCCGCCGTGAAGAACCGTTGAAAAAGATCGCCGCAAACCATCCACAAGCGCTGGTTCTGCCTTGTGATGTGGTGGACGAAACCGCCGTGGATGCTGCCTTTGACAAGGTGATCACCCGTTTCGGGCACCTTGACACCCTGTTCAACAATGCCGGTATCGGAGTATTCGGCGGCTCTATTGATGAATTATCCGTCGCCGACTGGCGCGCCTGTATCGATATCAATCTCACCGGCAGCTTTATCTGCGCGCGGGCAGCCTTTGGCGTGATGCGTGGTCAAACACCCATGGGCGGGCGTATCATCAACAACGGCTCGATTTCCGCCTATGCACCGCGCCCCGGTTCCGCGCCCTATACCGCCAGCAAATTCGCCATTACCGGGCTAACCAAGACAATCGCGCTTGACGGTCGCCCGTATGACATTACTTGCGGCCAGATCGACATTGGCAACGCGGGCACCGAAATGACCGAGCGTATGGCCGAGGGCATTATTCAAGCCGATGGGTCAATTCGCGGCGAACCCACCATGGATGTGGAAAATGTCGGAAATGCTGTACTGCAAATGGCCGAGCTGCCGTTGGAAGTTAACGTGTTAAATATGACTTTGATGGCCAGTAAAATGCCCTTTGTCGGACGCGGCTGATTGGGGCAAGCGAATCACTAAATCACTGGCTGCATCACACCTACATTGTCCTGCGCCACAGCCATTGTTTTCAGTATCGCGTGACAGGCATCACCCGCCTGCAACCCCATTGCCAGGGCGGAACGTTGGGTGATACGGGCCAGAATGGTCTCCTCTCCGGCCTGCAACTCAACCAGCATTCCCGGCCCGTCGCCTTGGCGCAACGCCAGCACTGTCACCGGAAGGATATTGAGTGCGGACAACCCTTGCGGAGCATCGCGCGACAGGATCACCTCATGCGCCATGATCCGCACACGCACGGCTGCACCCGCGGCCCCCTCAATACGGGGCAGTAGCAATGAACCAGCCGAAGTATCTAACCGTGTCAGCCCGTCCTCTTCATGCGCTACAATGCGCGCGTTCAACACTGAACCTGCCTCGCGCAGGCCCACACCGCGCAGCGCTGCAGGATCAATCATCACTTCCGCCGCCGATCCACTGGCCAGCATTCGCCCGCAATCAATCACAACCATGCGATCCGCCAGCATTTGCGCCTCGCTCATATCATGGGTTACCAGTACAACCGGCATGTTCAGCACCCGCCGCAAATTGCGAATTTCCTGATACAGCTTTTCGCGCGTGGAACGGTCTACCGCCGAAAAAGGTTCATCCAGCAACAGCACCTCGGGACGGCGCGCCAAGGCCCGCGCCACGGCCACCCGCTGTTGTTGCCCCCCCGACAATTCCGCAGGGCGGCGCCGTTCCATATCGCCCAGATTAACCAGTGCCAACAGGCGCGCTGCCTCCGCCGCACGTTCGGGTTTTGGCAGATATTCAAGCGCGGCCATCACATTGCCCGCCGCCGTCATATGCGGAAACAAACCATAGCTTTGAAACACCATCCCCAATCGCCGCCGACGGGTTGGCAGGTTAATCCCCGCACCCGTATCCAGCCAGACAGCGCCATTCACTGCCACCCGCGCCTCGCTTGGCTGGTACAATCCGGCGATGGTACGCAACAGGGTCGATTTACCGGAACCGGAGGCCCCGACCAGTGCCAGAACCTCGCCCGCAGCCACCTGAAAGCTGACATCAAGCGGGATCGGCACCCCAGCCTTTACCTTTACCTCAAGCATCAGCCAAACCTCTGTCCCACCCGGCGCGACAGCCAGAATGTTATGGTGATCGTAACCAGAGAAATAGCCAACAGCGTCGCCGACATGACCCCAGCACCATGGTTGTCAAACGCCTGCACCCGGTCATAAATCGCGATCGCAATTGTTTTAGTTTCGCCGGGGATTGAGCCGCCGACCATCAGCAAAACACCGAATTCACCCAAAGTATGGGCGAAAACCAGCACCATTCCTGTCATCAACCCCGGCCATGCCAGCGGCAGTTCCACCTTCCAAAGTACGCTGAGGGGCGACATGCCGCAACAAGCTGCTGCCTCGCGTACATCCAGCGCAATTGCCTCAAACCCGCGCTGCGCTGGCTGCACCGCAAACGGCAAGTTGGAAATCACGAGGGCAATCAAAAGACCTTCAAAACTGAATACCAGCTGATGCCCGAAAAGCCCCTGCCAGAATTGCCCGACGGGGGAATTTGCGCCAAAACCGATCAGCAGATAAAACCCGAAAACCGTGGGCGGCAAGACCAGAGGTAACGCCACAAGGGCCTCAACAAAGCCTTTACCCCAGAATTCACGATGTGCCAGAAACCGGCCGAAAAACACCGCGACGGGCAGCAGAATAATAACCGTCCACCCCGCCAGTCGCAGCGATAGCCAAAGTGCCGTCCAATCCATTCATCATCCCTCAGGCAAAGCGAAACCGTATTGCCCCAAGATTTTTCGGGCAGCAGGCCCGTTCATATAGGCATAAAATGCCTCTGCCACCAGCCCTGCCTCACGCAACAGCACCATGCGTTGATTAAGCGGGGTGTGGAACTCTGCCGGGATCAAGGCAAAATTACCAAGGGAGGAAATTCTGTCCGACAATGCCAGTGAATACGCAATGATACCGCCCTGCGTGCTGCCGGACAGTGCAAACTGCGCGGCTTGGCTAACGTTTTCCCCCAACACCAGATAGGGCTGGAGCGCTTGCCACAGCCCTTGATGCTGCAAGGCCTGCATGGCACGCAGGCCGTATGGTGCGTGATCGGGATTGGCCAGAGCAAAGCGGCTGATCTGCCCTGCAGCCAAAGCGGCCCTTAACCCTTCAAATGTTCCATCCGCAAGCACAGCCCCGCCGTTAGGCACGATCATCACAATACGGCCCAGCGCGTAAAGCGTTCCCGCATCGCGGGTAAAGCCGTCAGCCGCCAGCGCGCGCACATAGCTTTCATCCGCAGCCAAATACATCTGAAACGGTGCACCCGCACGAATTTGGCGGGCAAAATTACCCGTGGAGCCGAACGTCAAACGCACCATCTGCCCGGTTTGGGCGGTGAAAGCGGCAGCAATATCAGGCAGGGCAAATTGCAGATCCGAGGCAGCTGCCACCACCGGAACATCGCCTTGTGCAAACACCGAACCACCAAGCCCGGCAAACGCAAAACCAAGGCCATTGCCCAGAAATAAGCGGCGCGTGCGCATGATTGGCAAAACAATATTCCCTTTAGAGCCCGCTTTGGAGGTAGCGAAGGGAGACAAAGCTGACAAGCGCTTTTTCGCCGCGCAACGATTCCCGATCATCTGCCCCTATACCGGTAAAACCGTAGTCGATTTAATTTCTTCCATCGACAAAAGCGCGGTGACGTTGAATATCTTCACTTCTGCGATTAGGGCTTGATAAAACTCATCATAGGCCCGCGCGTTTTCAACCCGTACTTTCAGGATATAATCGATGTCCCCCGCAAGCCGGTGTGCTTCCATCACTTCGGGACGGGTTTGCAAGGTGTGCAGGAATTTATCCTGCCAGACCTGATCATGTTCTGAGGTCCGCACCAGTACAAAAAAACACGCCTCCAGCCCCATGCTTTCGGGATCAAGCAAAACCGTCTGGCGACCGATGATTCCGGCCTCTCGCATTTTGCGGATTCGATTCCATACCGGCGTCTTGGACGAACCGGTTTTGCGGGCAATTTCATCCAGAGACTGCGCCGCATCCCGTTGCAGCTCCGCAAGGATTTTCCGGTCTGTGGTGTCGAGTTGGATTGGCATTCCATCGGTCTCCTATATTTTAGAACGTATTGAGTCAGCGCTCCGACAAATCGGAACAGCGTTCTTGTTTTTGTTCTGTAGTGGTATGTTGCACGGGAAAATGTTCTATTCAAGTGGAAAAACAGGAATAAAACCATGCCCCAGACTTTCTCTCCCAAGCTCCTGACCGCGAACCACCTGCAACGCGGCGATGCCATTTACTGGGCCGCCAGCGGTTGGGCAGACACCGCTGCCGCCGCCCTTCTATTCGATACAGAGGCCAGTGCCACGCAAGCATTGCTACAGGCCAATGCGCAAGCCGATATCGCTGTTGGTCCCTACCTTGCCGACGCGGCATTGGCTGCCGATGGCACCCCCTACCCCACCCACTTCCGTGAAGTTTTCCGCACCCGTGGCCCCTCCAATTACACCCACGGTAAACAGGAGCAAGCAGATGTATAGTTATTCCGATTTTGACCGCAATTTTGTCTCCCGGCGAAATCAGCAGTTCCGCGCTCAGGTGGCCCGGCGTATTGAGGGCGCGCTGACGGAAGACGAGTTCAAACCCCTGCGCCTGATGAACGGTCTATACCTGCAACTGCACGCCTATATGCTACGGATCGCCATTCCCTACGGCACGTTGAACGGTGTAAAAATGCGCAAACTGGCAGATATTGCTGATCGCTGGGACAAAGGCTACGGCCATTTTACCACTCGGCAGAATATTCAGTTCAACTGGCCTGCGCTCACGGATGTCCCAGATATTCTGGACGCGCTGGCAGAGGTCGACATGCATGCGATCCAAACCTCTGGCAATTGCATTCGCAATGTTACCGCAGACCATTTTGCAGGTGCTGCAGCGGATGAAGTAATGGACCCGCGCCCCACGGCTGAATTGCTGCGCCAGTGGTCTACCGACCATCCCGAGTTCGCCTTTCTGGGGCGGAAATTCAAGTTTGCGGTGATTGGCTCCGAAAGCGACCGTGCGGTTTTACAAGCCCATGACATCGGCTTGCAAATCATCCGCAACGCGGGAGGCGATATTGGCTATCGCGTGTTTGTCGGCGGCGGTTTGGGACGCACCCCGATGCTGGGCAAAGAGTTGCGGGAATTCCTGCCAGCTGCGGACCTGCTGCCCTATGTGGAATCAATTTTACAAGTCTATAACGCCCTTGGGCGGCGCGATAACAAATATAAGGCGCGGATCAAGATCACTGTGCATGAAAATGGTATCGAGGAGATCCGCAGCAAGGTCGAGGCCCGTTTTGCTCTGCAACGCGCGGCTTTTGGTGGCAATGACCAACGTTTGCTTGCTGATATTCAGGCGAGCTTTGCGCCGCCTGCTTTTGTCAGCGCACCGATTGATGCTTTTCTAGCTCGCCAGAACAGCGATCCGGTTTTTCGCTCTTTCACCGATACCAACCTCAGCGCCCATCGCCACCCTGACTACACCATCCTGACAATTTCATTGAAAGCGCATGGCCAGACACCCGGCGATGCGACAAGTGCCCAAATGCGGGCGATGGCCTGGGTGGCAGAACAGTACGGCCATGACGAGCTGCGCATAAGCCACGAGCAAAACGTTATCCTGCCGCACGTGCATAAATCAGATGTGCCGACGGTCTATGATGCCTTGCACAAAGCAGGCTTGGCCACAGCCAATATCGGTTTGATTTCCGATATCATTGCCTGCCCCGGCATGGATTACTGCGCATTGGCAACAGCGCGCTCAATCCCGATTGCCCAGCAGATTGCCACTCGGTTCGATGAATTGGCGCTGGAGCATGAAATCGGTGCCCTCAAGATCAAGATTTCCGGCTGCATCAACGCCTGTGGCCACCATCACATGGGGCACATCGGCATTCTTGGCCTGGAAAAACGCGGCGTTGAAAGCTATCAGATCACCCTTGGCGGCGACGGCACACAAACAGCCAGTATTGGTGAACGCGCCGGTCCGGGCTTTGCTTATGATGAAATCGTGTCGGCAGTGGAACGCCTGATTTATGCTTATCTTGATCTACGCAATGCGCCTGACGAGAGTTTTCTAGCTGCCTATCGCCGCTTGGGGAGTACACCTTTCAAGGCTGCCCTCTACCCAAGTGTGCAAATAGCAGCGGAGTAGGATCCAGAAAATGTTGGTTAAAACGTCGACACTTGGCGTGAGCGCGCGCGCGGAGATGCTAAACACCGTCTATCAAAATCACGCGGCAATCCCAACGCTACGCAATGCGCTGAATGATCCGCTGGTGGGGCGCATGGCGCTTGTGTCATCGTTTGGCGCCGAATCTGTTGTGTTGCTGCATATGGTTGCCACACTGCGTCCCGACACGACGGTTTTGTTCATCGACACGCAAATGCTGTTCCCCGAAACGCTGGACTATCAGGTAACGCTATCCGCCAAGCTGGGCCTGAGAAATGTTCAGGTGGTCCGCACCGATCCCACAGAATTGGCCAAACGCGACCCGTTCAAACGCCTGCACCTTGCGCTGCCGGATGCCTGCTGCGCGTTGCGTAAAAATGAACCGCTAGAGCAAGCTTTGGCTGGGTTTGACGCCTGGATCACCGGGCGCAAGCGGTTTCAGGCTGGCACGCGCGCAGCGCTGGAGTTGTTTGAGGCAGAAGACAACAAGCGCCTAAAGATCAATCCATTGGCTCGCTGGCGCAAACAGGATGTGGCGGAATACATGCAAAACAATGCCCTACCGCGTCACCCGCTGGTGGCCAAGGGATACCCATCGATTGGCTGTGCACCCTGCACCAGCGCGGTTGGTGAAAACGAAGACGAACGCGCAGGCCGCTGGCGCGGTGCTGACAAAACCGAATGCGGTATCCACTTTGGAAAGGACTAACACATGACAAACGTATTGATTCAGGACAGTGGCTTTGTTGAGGATGATTTCGGCCGAGAAATCATCGACTGGGAAGAAACTTCCACCCCCGAATGGCATGGCTTCAAGGGCTATGGCCTGCATGTGCCAAACACGGTTTCAGCCGAAGAGTTACAGCCCCATTTTAAGGGTGTCTCTCTGATCCGTATTGACTTTCCAAACTTCACCGATGGTCGCGGGTTTTCAATTGCGCGCCACTTGCGTCTGCTTGGGTATTCTGGGCGGTTGCGGGCTTTTGGTCATGTCATTGCCGATCAATACACTATGGCGCGGCGCTGTGGCTTTGACGAAGTTGAGGTAGATCAAAGCCTCGCCACCCGCCAACCCTTAGAAGACTGGCAATCTCGGGCAAATTGGCGCGCTCACAACTATCTTGCCAGAATGCAACAAGCCGTCTGATGCGGCAAATACTCCCTTGCAAAACACCTAAAGGACCACCACCATGCGCGAGCAACAAATCTTTGATAAATCGAAAGCGCAAACCGTGCCTGTTCTACCAAATGCCCAGACTGTAACAGCTGTTACTCACTATACTGATCGTCTATTCTCGTTTCGGGTGACACGCCCGGTTTCGTTGCGCTTTCGCTCTGGCGAATTTGTGATGATCGGCTTGCTGGGGGACAATGGTAAACCACTGCTGCGCGCCTACTCAATAGCCTCGCCTAACTGGGACGAGGAACTGGAGTTCTATTCCATCAAGGTGCAAGACGGGCCGCTGACCTCCAAGCTGCAAAACATTGAGGTCGGGGATGAGGTTATTGTGCGCCCTAAACCCGTTGGTACGCTGGTACTGGATGCACTGCTGCCCGGCAAGCGGATGTATTTTCTTGCTACCGGTACCGGCCTTGCGCCTTTCGCCTCTTTGATCCGCGATCCGGATTTGTATGAACAATATGATCAGGTGATCCTGTGTCACACCTGCCGCGAGGTAGCCGAGCTGAAATACGGCGCTGATCTGGTGGAAACCATCAAGACAGATGAGTTGATGAGCGAGTTTGTCGGCGACAAGCTGGTGTATTACCCCACCACCACCCGCGAGGACAGCCCGCACATGGGGCGGATCACTGATTTGCTGAAAAACGGCACGCTGGAAAAAGACCTCGGCCTACCACCAATTGATCCAGCAACAGATCGGGTGATGATTTGTGGCTCTATGGGGTTGAACACTGACATCAAGGAAATTATCGAGGCTGCGGGCCTGACTGAAGGCTCTAACAGTCAACCGGCCGAGTTTGTGCTGGAAAAGGCCTTTGTCGGGGAATATTAATCCACAGAGAACGGGCGATGGTTTCACACCAAGCCTAATATTTTTGTAATATTTCGTGATCAGGGCTGGATGGCAAACCTTCCCGAACTGGAATGTTTCAACAGCGGCAACCTATTGCCGCTGTTTCTGCTTGAAATAGCAGTGTTTTGTTACAATCCCTGACCGAAGCGTTATTCACAAGCATGTGAATGGATTGAAAGCGCAGCCCTCTGCTAGGTTTTGGTTATCGCAAAAACGCGACCCTAAAATTTTACCTCAGGAGAGGACTACAAATGTCTAAAACAATCAAAACTCTGGCCGTTGCATCCGCAGTTGCCGCCGCCCTGACTGCAACAGCAAATACTGCTTCAGCTGCCGGCAAAGAAAAGTGCTATGGTATTTCACTGGCCGGTGAAAACGGTTGTGCAGCGGGTCCGGGCACCTCTTGCGCCGGTACATCCTCGGTCGACTATCAAGGCAACGCCTGGTCGCTGGTGGACAAAGGTTCTTGCGAAACCGTCGCCTTGCCAAACGATATGAATGGCGGCGCGCGCATGGGTTCTCTGGAAGCGTTGACACGCGATATTCCATCCTAATAGCGTTACTTATTGAAGGGGCGAGGCGGTCTGCGCCCGCCCCTTTACGTTTCCAGAACCCTTACGTTAGGTTTTCAATATGCTGGACAACACCAAATTTCCAAACAAAATAAAGATGCCCGACCGTGCGGGCGTAGGATATAAACCCCAGCATCTGGACGACATTCTGAAAGACCCTAAAGCTATTGGCTGGCTGGAAATTCATGCCGAAAACTATATGGGGGATGGGGGACGACCTATTGCCCAGCTCAAGCGCTTACGCGAGGTTTTTCCGATTTCCTGTCATGGGGTTGGCCTGTCCATCGGGGCCGAAGGGCCGCTGGACATGGACCATCTTCTCCGGTTGAAAAAACTGGAAAACTGGCTGCAACCGGCGCTGTTTTCTGAACATCTGGCCTGGTCTACCCATGAAGGCCATTTCCTGAACGATCTGCTACCCGCGCCCTATGTGCAAAAAACCGTTGATACGGTGGTGGACCACATAAATCAGGTGCAAGACGTAATCGGGCGACGCATGTCGCTGGAAAACCCTTCGACCTATGTTCAATTCGCCGAAACAGACCGCTCTGAGGTGGAATTCCTGCGCGAGATCACCCAACGCACTGGCTGCGGCTTGTTGCTGGATGTGAATAACGTCTTTGTCTCCGCCACCAACCACGCCTATTCTGCGCAAGGCTATATCGACAGTTTCCCAATGGAGCAGGTGGACGAAATCCATCTCGGCGGGCATGAAGTAGACGCTGATGATTTTGGTAACGATCTGCTGATCGACAGCCATTCGCGCGCCGTGGTTGATCCGGTTTGGGCGCTTTATGAATACACCATCGCTAAATCCGGCCCCTTCCCCACCTTGATTGAGTGGGACAATGACATTCCCGAATGGGATGTGCTGGTGAATGAGGCTGTGCTGGCGGATGCGGTCCTGTCCAAGGCCAAAGTTGGGGCGAGATCATGAATGTGGGTCAAAAGGAATTCACCTCGGCCCTGCTGGACCCTGACCTGCCGGTGCCCCAAGGCCTGACTGATTCACAAGGTCGCCCGGCAGGCAAACGCTTTGATGTCTACCGCAATAACGTGGTTTTCAGCCTGCTGGAAGCCATGCAAACCGCCTTTCCGGTCATTCGGAAACTGGTTGGGCCGAATAATTTCAATACGATGTGCAGTAGTTTTGTGCGCAAACACCCACCGACCTCGCCAATTTTAATGTTTTACGGCGCTGCATTTCCAGAGTTTCTGCACCAGTATGAGCCAGTACGGAAATACCCTTATATGCCCGATGTGGCGCGACTCGAATTGGCCCGCCGCGTGGCCTATCATGCCGCCGATGTTACCCCGATTAAACCTGAGGTTCTGGCGGAAATCCCGTCCGATCAGCTGATGGAAAGCCGGTTTTCTCTGGCACCTGCGATGCAAATCGTTCAGAGCGACCATCCAATTGTGGCACTCTGGGAATTCAACATGATTGAGGGGGCACCAAAACCCGAACCAGTCTCCCATACCGCCCTAATCACCCGCGCTGAATTTGACCCTGAGATCGTCGCAATATCCAAGGGAAGCAGCGCATTTCTGAAGATTTTGCAACAGGGGGAAACACTCTCTGGGGCGTTCGAGCGCGCCACGGAGCGAGATCCAGAATTCGATCTTTCCACAACGCTGGGGCTGATGCTGCAAACACAAATAATAACAAATATACACCTCTAGGGGGGCACATGAATACGATACTGAAACTCCATGACGCCTTGATCGGAGCCATTACCGCAATGATTGGTGAATGGTTCCTACCGACGTTCGCCCGCTTTAGCTTCGCTGCGGTTCTGCTTTGCTACTTCTGGAACTCCGCCATGACCAAACTGGGTGACGGGATCTTTGGATTCCTCAGCCCAAGTGAAACTGCATTTTATCAGGTATTCCCGGGTAAAACTGAAGAGTTTGGATTCGATATCAGCCAGTTCGGCACCTTAGAGCACCTTATCGTTGTTGCCGGAACAGTGGCGGAATTTCTGTTACCCGCGTTGATCTTGATTGGTCTGTTCACCCGTTTGGCCGCCCTTGGCATGGTCGGCTTTGTTGCAGTTCAGACCTTTGTCGATATCACCGGCCACGGGGTGGATGCAAAAACCATTGGCGGCTGGTTTGACGGGCCGTCAAATGCCCTGATTTTTGATCAACGCCTGCTGTGGATGGTGCTGTTTGCCGTGATGGTCGTCAAAGGCGCAGGCCCGCTCTCGCTTGATCGGCTGTTGCGCAGAAACCCGGTTTAAAACTGCGCCTGCACATCCTTAGCCCAGCCCAGTGTTAACGTCCCGTTGTGATCGATAACGGGGCGCTTCATTAATGCCGGATACTCTGCCAACAAGGCCAACGGTGGCGTTTTGCGCGCTGCCGTATCTAGCCCCCGCCACGTGGTTGAGCGGGTGTTTATCAAAGCCATCCCGAAACGATCAAAAAAGCGGGCCAATTGATCTGCAGGCACTCCGTCTGCACGCACATCGACGAATTGCACCGAATGCCCCGCCTGGCCCAAAGCCTTTAGCGCCTTGCGGCAAGTATCACAGTTTTTCAATCCATAAAGAACAGTCACAGAAAAATCCCCGTTTTGCGTTGAATATCCTTTCAATCACCCCAGTGTCCTGCCCGCAACACCGAATGTCGAATGGCACCCGAATAATGGTCGAAGCCAACCCCTAGATCGGCGCTTTGCGGGGTCATAAGAGTCATGGTTGAATCCTGAAATAATTGGCGCATCGACTCCTCAAGTTGAGCCAATGGTAGAACGTAATTCTCTGTTTAGTAAGAAACGCGCGCTGTCATACATCACAAAACCTTTAGGCGGGTTCCTGTCCATTATTTACGCAATGGATAAACAGCCAGTTGCTTTTATCAAAAAACTGCGGCATAAAACCCGCGTGAGTTTCGTTTTCACCGTTCCGCGACTTCTACGTTGTAGCAACACGGCCCGAACTGAAGACCCCAGCTACACCGACAGCCACGGCATTTTGCTGGTGGCGAATCTAAAAGGAGGCCTCATCATGGCAACCGGAACAGTAAAATGGTTCAATTCAACTAAAGGCTACGGCTTTATCGCTCCAGACGCAGGCGGATCCGATGTGTTCGTACACATCTCTGCTGTTGAGCAAGCCGGCCTGAGCGGCTTGAACGACAACCAAAAGGTATCTTACGATATCGAAACCGGCCGCAATGGCCGTGAAGCTGCTAGCGATCTGAAACTGGCAGAATAAAAAATTATCCGCTTCGGCGTTTAAGGAACCCCGTCTTTTGGCGGGGTTTTTTCTTGGGTAGGTGAAATAGTTAGGGACGAAAGGCGCCTCAATTCGATTGTCCGCGACCGGGTGAAAATCGCAAAAAACTTGCATTGAGAAAAATTTTGAATGATTGTTGGCTAATGCTGTTACTATTTGGCAAAACAAAACAATCGGAGTTCCCATTATGAAATTCATGCCGATTATTACCGCTGGATTTATCGCCGCCGGCATCGCCACCGCTTCTTTTGCAGCCGGAGGCGGCGACGGGGCCGCGCCCAAGCAAACCAAAACCACGAAAGAGTGCAAAAAAGGTAAAGTCTGGGACAAGAAGAAAAAGAAATGCATCAACGCCAAACACGGCATGTTCAGCGATGATTTCATTTACGAAAATGCCCGCGAACTGGCGTATAATGATCAGTTTGAACACGCGATCAAGCTGCTGAATCTGGCCGCGAACCCGCTAGATCCCCGCATTCTAAATTATCTGGGTTTTACCAATCGAAAGGCAGGCAGAACTGCGCTGGCGATGAAATACTACCGTCAGGCGTTAACCATCAACCCAGACTACATTCTTGCACGCAGCTACATGGGGCAGGCTCTGGTACTAGAAGGTGACATTGACGGAGCCTGGGCGCAGCTCGCGGAAATTGCGGATCGTGGCGGCAAGGAAAGCTGGTCTTATGTTGCCCTGAAACGATCCATCGCCGGAAAAATATCCTATTAAAATTCTACCACTTATAGAATGAATTCTAGTTCAAGGTTAAGCTGAAACACCTTACAAAATGCGCGCGCTGTTACTATGTCTGTGCGGCTGGACTTAGCACCCTACCAAACTGGCTCTATGAGACTCTGGCTCTATATCGTTGAAGAATTTAGTATATGGTCAATTTTTGACCCCATTTTTCTGAAACTTCGCCGTGGAGTAAACATCATGGACGCCATCCAAACCAATGACACAGATGCAATTATCGAAATGGACCGGGCACGGGTCTGGCATCACTTGATCCAACACAAACCCTTGGAAACCATTGATCCGCGCATCATGGTAGAGGGCAAAGGCATGAAGCTTTGGGATGCGCGCGGCAAGGAGTTCCTAGACGCGGTGTCAGGTGGTGTGTGGACGGTCAACGTTGGATATGGGCGCGAGCGGATTGCCGATGCGGTGCGGGATCAATTGGTTAAGCTGAATTATTTCGCCCAGTCTGCGGGATCGATTCCCGGTTCCATTTTCTCGCAAATGCTGATCGACAAAATGCCGGGCTTGAGCCGAGTTTACTATTCCAACTCGGGCTCCGAAGCTAACGAGAAAGTTTTCAAGCTGGTACGCCAGATTTCACACAAGAAATACGACGGCAAGAAATACAAGATCCTGTATCGTGATCGCGACTATCACGGCACAACCATCACAACCCTTGCCGCCGGGGGCCAAGACGAGCGCAGCGTGCATTACGGGCCGTTCACACCGGGATTTGTGCGCATTCCCCATTGTCTTGAATACCGCAACCAGTTTGACAGTGACAAGGATTACGGCGCGCAAGTAGTGGCCGCGACCGAAGAAATCATTCTGCGCGAAGGCCCGGAAACCATCGGTGCGTTTTGTCTGGAACCCATTACAGCAGGTGGCGGCATAATTACCCCGCCAGAGGGTTATTGGGAAGGCATGAGCGCGCTTTGCCGCAAATACAACATTCTGATGCACATAGACGAAGTGGTTTGCGGCATCGGGCGTACTGGCAAATGGTTTGGGTATCAGCATTATGATATACAACCAGATTTCGTCACCATGGCTAAGGGTCTGGCTTCGGGCTATGCAGCCATTTCCTGTATGGTGACAACCGAAGAAGTATTCGAGATGTTTAAGGATGACGCCAGTGATCCAATGAACTATTTCCGCGATATTTCCACCTTTGGCGGTTGTACCGCTGGCCCCACAGCGGGGATCGAGAATATCAAGATCATCGAGGAAGAAGGCCTGCTGGAAAACTGCATTGCCATGGGTGATTACTGCATGGGACTGTTGCACGCCTAGATGGAAAAGCATGAAGTGATCGGCGATGTACGCGGCAAGGGGCTATTTTTGGGGGCGGAACTGGTAAAAGACCGCACCACCAAAGAGCCGATGGACGAAGCCAAAGTCGCTGCTGTCGCCGCCAATTGTATGGAGCAAGGGGTGATTATCGGCACGACCAACCGCTCGGTGCCAGGCTACAACAATTCATTGTGCCTGTCCCCTGCCCTGATTTGCACCAAAGACGATCTGGACCGGATTGTCGGATCAATTGACAAAGCGTTGACCGAGATTTTCGGTTAAAACACATCAAACAAAACAGGCGCTGGAGGTATTCCAGCGCCTGTTTTTGTGGCTACTATCCCGCGTATGTATTAAGCACCACGAATATTACCGCAGACAGGATACCCGCCGCAGGCACGGTAATCAACCAAGCAGCAATAATGGTCAGGAAATGCGAGCGACGTACCAGTTTTCGGTGTTTGCGCTTTTTCTTTTGCGCCTTGGCGGCCTCGGTGGCGACAACTTCTTGCACGTCCGATTTATTCGCACCATAGCGCCAATGGGCCTCGCGAAAAAAGCCAACCCCGAAAACTGCACCCACAGCAATATGGGTCGAACTGACCGGCAGGCCCAGCCAACTGGCGATAATTACAGTAATCGCGGCAGACAACGCCACGCAGTAAGCGCGCAACGGGTTAAGTTTGGTGATGCTTTCGCCCACCAGCCGGATCATTTTCGGGCCAAACAACAGCAAGCCGAGCGATAAACCAAACGCACCGACTGCCATGACCCATATCGGAATGGAAACCTTGCTGGCAACCTCGCCCAGATCAACCGTATGGACAATGGCTGCCAGTGGCCCAACCGCATTTGCCACGTCATTGGCCCCGTGGGCGAAGGACAGCAAGGCGGCCGCGAAAATCAGCGGGATAACGAACAAGCCGCGCACTGTCTCCTTGGTGTTCTCTTTTCCCATGGATTGACGCAGAATCAGCGGTTTGGTGATGAAATAGGTCGCCGCCGAGGCAACTGCCCCGATTAATAACGCGGTTTGCAGATCAATTTTGATGATTTTCTTCAACCCTTTGACCGCCAGATAGGCCGAAAACGCCCCTGCCATAATTGCGATCAGCACAGGAACCCAACGCTGGGCGGCGGTGATTTTATCTTCTTGATCAGAGATCCGCGACTTGATGAACCACAAAAACAACGCAGCAATCACCCCACCCAGAAAAGGGGAAATAACCCAGCTGGCCGCGATTTGTGACATCTTGGGCCAATTCACAGCAACCAAGCCGGCCGCTGCAATCCCGGCACCCATCACGCCCCCGACTACGGAATGCGTAGTCGATACCGGCGCGCCAACCCAAGTAGCAAGATTTACCCAGACTGCCGAGGCCATCAAAGCCGCCAGCATCACCCAGACAAATACTTTGGGATCACTGACGTAGGAGGGATCAATAATGCCCTTGGAAATCGTGCTGACAACATCGCCCCCCGCCAGCATGGCCCCGGCGCTCTCAAAAATGGCCGCCATGATCAGCGCGCCACCCATGCTCAGCGCGCTAGAGCCAACCGCCGGGCCAACGTTGTTAGCCACATCATTGGCACCGATATTCAGCGCCATATAGGCCCCGATCGCAGCTGCAGCTGCAATGATCAACCCGTTAGAGCCATAGCCAAAGGCAAAGCTGGCGATCAGGCCGGAAAGAAAAATGAACGTGCCGGCCAAAGCAGGGGCCACGACAGGCTGGCGAATGGCCACATTGGCCTTTTGTAACATTCGACGACTGCCCAAGTCGCGGTCTAATGTACGGTTCGGGCGGGGAGATTTGGCCATATTGCCTGCCTTTTCGAGAGGTTGATGCAACGCATCAGAAGATTCCCCTGCCTTTAGGCGAGTTATATAACAGTTTTGTAACACTCCCGCCTTATTGTGACGGAAACGTAACTATTTTTCATTTATTCTTTGCTATCAGGGTCTGCTTGACCAACGCCCTTGAACACAAACTTGAACGGTACCGCCCACAGGAAACCGAGAACGATGTAAATCCCCAGCTCCACCAGAAATGGCGGGCGATCCAGCAAGTTCATAATGCTGACCGCAACCACAATATAGAGCGGCAGGCCAATCAGCAGCAGAACCAAAGACCAGCGCCGCCGCGCTTTATACGACAGCGCCATCAGTCTTGAAACGGGTCGGTCACCAAAATGGTGTCTTCCCTCTCCGGACTTGTGGACAGCATCGCCACAGGGCAGTCGATCAACTCCTCGACACGGCGCACATATTTGATCGCCTCGGCGGGCAGGTCATTCCAGCTGCGCGCACCAACCGTGCTCTCGGACCAGCCTTTCATAGTCTCGTAAACCGGCGTCACACGCGCCTGTTGATCGGCGGCCGTGGGCAGGTAATCCAGCCGTTTGCCATCCAATTCATAAGCCACGCAGATTTTCAGCTCTTCCAGACCGTCCAGAACGTCCAACTTGGTAAAAGCAATGCCATTTACACCGGAAATCGCACAGGTCTGGCGCACCAGAACCGCATCAAACCAGCCACAACGGCGTGAGCGGCCCGTCACGGTGCCTTTCTCATGGCCCACGGTTGCCAGATGCTCGCCCACATCGTCAAACAGTTCGCAGGCAAATGGCCCCTCACCCACGCGTGTGGTGTAAGCCTTTACAATTCCAAGCACAAAATCAATCGCCCCCGGCCCAACGCCAACGCCCGACGCTGCCATACCCGCAGTTGTGGTAGAAGAGGTCACGAAGGGATAAGTGCCAAAATCCACGTCCAGCAAAGAGCCTTGTGCGCCTTCAAACAAGATACGCTTGCCAGCTTTGCGTTTGTCGTTCAGTACCCGCCAAACCGGCTGAGCGTAGGGCAGGATTTCCGGCGCAATCGCCATCAGTTTAGCCTTGAGCGCCACTGCATCCACCTCTGGCAGGCCCAAGCCAGCACGCAGAGCGTTGTGATGCACCAACAAGCGTTCAATCCGCAAATCAAGGGTTTTCTCATCGCCCAGATCAGCCACACGAATAACGCGCCGCCCGACTTTATCCTCATAGCAAGGGCCAATTCCACGCCCCGTAGTGCCAATTTTGGCCACTGAATTCTGCCCCTCGCGGGCACGGTCCAATTCGCCGTGGATCGGCAAAATCAGCGGAGTATTTTCCGCAATCATCAGGTTTTCAGTACTAATCGCAACCCCCTGCCCGCGCAGCTTGTTCATTTCCTCAAACAACGCCCAAGGGTCCAGCACCACACCGTTCCCGATCACCGACAACTTGCCTTTGCGCAACAGCCCCGAGGGCAGCGCCGACAATTTGTAGACGTTGCCGTCAATAACCAAGGTATGACCGGCGTTATGCCCCCCCTGAAAGCGCGCGATCACATCGGCACGTTCGGACAGCCAGTCCACTATTTTACCTTTGCCTTCATCGCCCCACTGAGCGCCGACAACTACCACATTGGCCATTTAAAGCCTCTTTCATTTTATGAAAACCGCGCCCCGTATAACGCTCCTGCATCCGTTGGGAAACCGTTAATTCGCCGCATGTAACAAGCAATGCCAAACTTTACGACAAACCACCCGAAAGAGCGGCAACGCTTGGGCCAAACACACCCTTACGGAGATATTATTGCTCTGTGAGACTAAAAAAGAAATGGCGCGGTTGACGGGACTCGAACCCGCGACCTCCGGCGTGACAGGCCGGCAC
>JAHRVG010000002.1 GCA_019090795.1 Paracoccaceae bacterium
CCAACGGGGGGCAAACATATGCAGATGGCACAACTGTACGAAATGTCGAAGTGGCCTCGCTGACCCTGACCCAGGGTGCGGATACCTTTCGTGATTTTGGCGCGTTTAATGATAATATTAAGGGCTATAACGGCGACGATGATCTCGGGACCTCCAATGGTCGCGACATTATGGACGGCCAGAGCGGTACGGATACGCTGACCATTGATTGGGCCGATGCGACAGAGGATGCCTATGTCTACAATTACTCATCCACATTCGGTTATGTGAACACCGGTTCGACCTTCTCGGACAGTTCTCGGCGGGTAGATCACTGGTCCATTGAGCATCTCGATGTCACAACCGGGGACGGCAATGACAGGATCGAAGCGACGTTCAACAGATCCGACAAGATCAATGCTGGCGGCGGAGATGATCTTTGGATTGACAGCTTCTCAGAGCGTAGCGCGGCGATATCTGTTGACATGAAGGCCGCGTCTTCAAGCACAGGCCAGATCTTGGCGGATGGGACGCAGGTGCGCAATGTCGAGGCGGTGAGCCTGACTTTGGGAATGGGTAACGATAAGTTTCGCGATTTCGGGGCACACAATGATTCGATTTCTGCTGGTGATGGGAACGACAACCTTGGCACAACAAAAGGGCGCGATAATTTTAATGGCCAGAACGGAACCGATACGCTGGTGATCAATTGGTCCTCTGCCAACAAGGACGCTTTCTTTTTTGCAACGAGCAGTACCTACGCCTATGTCAACACCAACACAGGATTTAGTGACAGCACGAGACGGGTCGATTTCTGGTCCATCGAAAAATTTAATGTGACCTTTGGCTCCGGAAATGACTCGGCTGAAGGTTCTGTTGGAACTGATATTTTCAAGGGTGGTGCAGGGAGCGACACACTGCGAGGTCTGAAAGGTGCCGATACAATTAAAGGTGGAGGTGGCAATGACGTGCTTCGTGGCGGTGATGACAATGACAAGCTGTTTGGCAATAACCAGAAAGATCAGCTGTTTGGCGATGCTGGTTCGGATGAACTGAGTGGCGGCAATGGCAACGATACACTCGAAGGTGGTGCTGGTGCTGACATGCTCAATGGTGATCTCGGGACAGATGCGGCCAGTTATGCGGGCGCAGGGTCTGCTGTAAATGCCAATCTTGGAGGCTCCGGATCACTAGGGGATGCGGCGGGCGACACTTACGCCGGGATTGAGAACCTTATCGGATCACGCTTTGATGATCAGTTGACGGGTGACGGGGCTGACAATGTGCTGCGTGGCGGCAGCGGTAAAGATGTGCTCAGCGGCAAAGCAGGCAAAGATACGTTGCGTGGCGAAGCAGGAGACGATCAGCAACTGGGTGGGATTGGAGCAGACAAACTGTATGGTGGTGCCGGGAATGACTCTCTGAACGGAGGGAATGGTGTAGACCTACTGAGGGGCGACACTGGCAATGACACACTGATTGGCGGCGCGGGCAACGATAAGCTGTTGGGAAGCGCAAACAATGACTTCCTCAAAGGGCAGGGCGGCAAAGATGTGTTGGATGGCGGGGCTGACAATGACACCCTTCACGGCGGATTGCATGCAGATGTCTTTGTCTTTGGCGCTGGTCGGGATGTAATTCTGGATTTCACCGACGATCTTGATACCATCCGCCTAAACAAGAGCGCGCTTGGCCTCGAGGGAATGACCAGGACTCAAGTTCTCGATTTGGCTGATGTCATATCAGACGATGTTGTGTTTGATTTCGGCGGGGGCAATGTACTAACAGTTGAGAATATCACGAACATCAACCTGTTGTTCAACGATTTGGAACTGGTCTGACAAGCACTTGTTTAGCGGTCAAGGCTATGTCCTAGTTCTAGGATGTCGGGCCATCGCTCGGCCGCAATAATATTCGTGGGTCGCCGTTTTTGAGCGGCGACTCATTCCCACTTTTGCTGTTTTTTAAACTCGACAGATGACAGCATCCCGTTTCAAATGCGGTTGCATTTCGAATTGTAGAACATTTCGATGTAACTGAACACGTCACGCCTACCCGACCATCCCGCCCTGTTTGTCGCCAAAGGCGGCAATACCACAAGTTTCACCCCAACGGGGGGCGGTTTCGAGGTGTACCCCGAGTTGGTCAAGCATACGCATACAACTTTGATCGACCAGATCCTGGATGGATTTCGGGTTGGTGTAAAAGCTGGGTGTTGGCGGAAAAATAACCGCACCAAGGCGGGCGAGTTTCAGCAAGGATTCAAGATGTCCCGCGTGTAAGGGGTTCTCTCGTATGGCAATTACCAGCGGACGACGTTCTTTTAGCATTACGTCAGCGGCGCGCGAAATCAGGTCTTCGGTAATACCGGAAGCAATTTTCGCAGCCGTGCTGGTGGTGCAAGGGACCACTATCATGCCGTCGGTGCGAAAAGAACCCGAAGCGATCGAGGCACCAATGTTTGTGGGCACATGAACCACATCCGCAAGATCCGCCACATCGCTGACTTTCAGGTCGCACTCAGTTGCCAGTGTCAGATGGCCAGCCTTGGAGACTATCAAATGGGTTTCAACATCCGGCATTTCACGCAGTATTTCCAGAATGCGAACCCCGAATACTGCCCCACTGGCCCCGGTAATGGCGACCACAAGGCGTTTTCGGGGTGAGTGGGTCGGTTGTTGGTTCATTTATCCGGTCCTGATCGCTATGGGTTGGTAGGCCAAGCTAGAACAGCAGCCTTGCCGGTGGTCTTTTAGTCTGCCGTATTATTGGACCTGCCTTCACCCGTTGGTAGCTGGCCATAGTTTCAGGCTGGTCAAACGGGATGGTTGCGTCAAGCCCCGATTTTGCTGAGAGTACTTCTCCCGAGGTGCGCTTCGCGCCATGAGCCCGATTGATTGCACAAGGGGCGGGCGTCACAGGTATAAGGAAAATGACATTCAAACCGCCGCCCCACAGAGTAAGGGTGGCCATTGCCCATGAAACACAAAGGTGGTCAAAGGGTGATACCGGAGGCCAAGCGCCTTGTCTTTAGTCGCGATGCCCTCTTGATCCCTGTCTTCATCCGCTCGCCGGAGAGCTGCCAACCTCGCGCGGAATAACTGTGCTTTTGTTGGGTGTTTTGACAATTCACGCTTGGGCGGCAGGCGATTTTGGGCGACCAGTTTGCCATTGGCTGCCAAGGGTTGCAGTCAGAAATCCAGAACCCACATATGTGTTTTTCCCAGCTTGAAATGCATTCAGGATTTACTTGATGTTCAGAATTGTATCACCTTTGGCCATGACCAATGTGGCTTTCAGGATATCTATTTCGTGACTTAATGTAGATCCGGCCAGATTGAAAATGGGAGGAATACCAATGCTAAATTTTCAAAAATACATACGTTCATTCGTGTCAGCCACGGTGATGGCTGGTGGCTTGTTTGCTCCGGGCGTTGCAGCAGCCGAGATCACTCTAAAGATTGCTGATACCTTTCCGCCGGGTCACTACATCGTCAAGCAGGGTGTCGAATTCTGGATAAAGCGCATCGAGGAACTGACCGATGGCGAAGTGAAGATCCAGTATTTCGGCGCGGGCCAAATGGGCAAACTGCGCGATATGTTCAGCCTCACGCAGCGGGGCGTGGTTGATATCGGCTATGTTCCACCGGCGTTCAACGGTGGCAAGATGCCGTTGTCAGGTGTCCATTCCCTGCCGTCCTTGTTCTCGGCCAGCAGTGTTGGATCACCAGCGTTTCTTGATACAATCAATGGAACCGTGATTCTGCAAAACGATTTTCTGGATAACGGGATACGGCCGCTCTGGGGAATCATGACCTCGACCTACAACCTGTTTACTCGCGGGGTTGAGGTGAACGGAATTGAGGACATGAAAGGCCTTAAGCTGAAAACTGTTGCTGGCAATATGGCGCAGGCGGTCGAATTGCTGGGTGGCTCTCCGGTTGATATTCCCAGCCCTGAAACATACCAGTCAATCCGCACCGGTACTGTGGACGGGGCGATTTTCCCAGCTACCAGTGTCTATTCCTATAAACTGAATGAAGTGGTGGATACTGCGGTTCTGGGGATTGATATGTTCGTGTATTATGCCCCTTTCGTTATCAACGAAGAAAAATGGCAGACGCTGCCGGCCAATGTTCAACAGGCTTTGGTTCAGGCGGGACAGGAAGCTATGGAGCGGGTCGCGGCCTATACTGATACCAAAGTGGTTGAACTGGAACAAACCCTGGTCGACGATGGTATCAAAGTGATCAAGCTGACACCGGAACAACAGGTTGAATTGCGTGGGACCATTGCTGTTGTCGCTGACAACTGGGTTGCTGATATGGAATCACGCGGCTTGCCAGGTGGTGAAGTGCTTGAGGCATTCAAAACCAATATCGCAGCGCGCCAATAAGAGCTTTTGGTTTGTTTCGTATCAAATGGACTGCCCGGATATCTCTGGGCAGTCGTTCCATGTAACCATGATTTGACGGTACCTAATGTCTGAGTTTGAAGATAATTCCGCGCCCGAATTCGAAGCGACCGGCCCCGTTAGCCGTATCATGCAAAAGGTGGATACCGCCGCGAACATGGTGTCGCGGCTTGCCTTGGTTCTGATGCTGATAGCGGTCCTTACGCAGGTTTTTACACGCTATGTTCTGAATGATCCGGTGCAGGGGGTGATCGGTATTACCGAGCTGTATCTGATGCCAATCATTGTTTTTGGTAGCATGAGCTATCTTGAAATGCAGGGTGGTCATGTGCGGGTCGGGATTTTCTTTGAAGCCCTTCCCGAACGAGTGCAACACGGGATCAGTTTGGTTTTGCGGATAATTGCCGCCGGTTTTTTCGCACTGGTGGCCTATACAGCGTCGGCTGAGGCATTGAACGCCTATTCGCGGGGGTATTTTACCTCTGGCGATATAGAGGCACCGCTGGTGACAACGCTTATCATTGCACCGATTGGGTGTGTACTGCTCGCGCTACGTTTACTTGTTAATGCGGCTGGCGACTGGCGGGCAGCTTTTGCCCCAGACCAGACAACGGGCTGAGAGGAAAAATAAAGTGGAATATGTATTTCCGATTTCGCTGCTACTAGGCTTTTTGCTGGTGGTAGGAATGCCGATAGGTTTTGCCATGGGCGTTGCGGGGACCGTCGGTCTCTATATGTTGGGGGGTGTCGACATCATGATGGGCATCCTGGCGGTCGGGCCCTATCGCAACACCGCATCTTGGCTGTTGACGGCGATCCCGCTGTTTATCTTCATGGCTGAAATCCTGACGGCCAGCCGCATATCCAGCGATATGTTCCGCGCTGCAAACAAATGGGTTGGGCATCTGCCCGGTGGCCTTGCTGTGGCAACCGTATTCACCAGCGCCGGTTTTGGCGCCGTTTCGGGATCATCGACTGCGGCAACCGCAACCATGGCCCGCACCGTTGCCCCCGAGGCTGAAAAATACGGCTACGACAAGGGTATGATTGTGGGAACCGTAGCAGCGGCAGGTACTCTTTCGATCATGATTCCACCCAGCGTGGTGCTAATGGTTTACGGTATCATTACCGAAACCTCGATTGGCGGGCTGTTCATTGCGGGTATTATTCCGGGCTTGCTGACGGCAATTTCATTTGCCGCAATCACCATGATTTGGGCCAAGCTGGATACCAAATCCGCCCCCCCGATTGAGCATCATTCTTGGAGGGAACGTTTCGCTAGCCTGCGGGACTTGTGGCCTATCGTATTGCTGTTTGTTTTTGTGATTAGCGGCATTTACTCGGGTGCTGTCACAGTAACCGAGGCTGCCGCAATTGGGTGTTTTGGGGCTGTGTTTATCTCGATGGTGATGCTGCGCCGCTTGTCGGTCAAGGATTTTCTGTCCGCGCTAGAGCGCACAACCCGCCCGACGGCAATGATTTTCACCATCATTATCGGGGCGCATGTGTTTGGCTATTTCATCACCCTGACAATGGCCCCGCAAGCACTGGTTACATTTGTACAAGGGCTGGATGTTAGTGCGGGCACGATCATCTTTATCCTAATCATCGTTTACGTTCTGCTTGGGTGTGTGATGGATCAGCTTGCGATCCTGATCCTGACCATGCCGATCGTGTTTCCGATGGTGATGGAACTGGGCTATTCGCCAATTTGGTTTGGCATCTTGATTACCAAAACTGTGGAAATCGGGCTGATAACGCCCCCCATAGGTATGAATGTCTTTGTTGCCAGTGCAATCACCCGTGTACCGCTGCGGCGTGTATTTGCCGGGGTTTTGCCCTTTGTTCTGATGGAATTCATCATACTGGCCCTGATTGCCTATTTCCCTGACGTGGTGACTTGGCTGTCAGGCAGATACTAATTCGTAAATCACTCGTAAATCACTACAGAAATAATATGGAGCTAATGACATGGAACTAGGTCTCAAAGACAAGGTTGCAATCGTGACCGGATCAGGCCGCGGTATCGGGGCGGTGACCGCACGGGCCTTGGCCGAAGAAGGCGTGCGCGTCACGATCACCGATATTGACCCCGCCACCACCGAAGCCACGCGCGCGGCATTGGCCGCCGACGGATTTGATGTGATCGGCGTGCCCTGTGATGTCACCGACAAGGACCAGGTGGCCAATCTGGTTGCCAAAACAGTCGAGGCATTTGGCACCGTGCATATTCTGGTAAATAACGCCGGTTTCCCGCGTGATGGCTATATTGGCAAGATGTCCGACGAAGATTGGGACCTGGTGGTCGACGTGATCCTAAAGGGTGCCTTTAACTGTTCGCGCGCTGTGGTGCCGCACTTCATGGAACAAAAATACGGCCGCGTCGTCAACATCGCCTCGCGGGCACATTTCGGCAATCCCGGTCAGGTCAACTATTCGGCAGCCAAAGCGGGTATTCTTGGCTTTACCCGCGCGTTGGGGATGGAGCAGGGCCGCTTTAATGTCACGGTGAACGCTGTTGCACCGGGCTTTATCGCCACGGAAATGATCGAAGCCCTGCCCAACTATGAAACGGTCAAAAACAAATCGCTGGCCCTGAATACTGTGCCGCGCCTTGGGAATGAACGCGATATCGCCAATGGTGTTGTGTTTCTGGCCTCCGATGCTGCCGGATATATCTCGGGCGAAACATTGCACATTACAGGAGGCCGTTTTGGGTGATTCATCACAGGTAAACGACGGGCTGGATGATGAAGCGCGGATGCTGCGCGACAGCCTGCGCCGTTTCATGGATGCCGAAGTTACGGAATCCGTGATAGCTGAAGCCGAAGCCAAAGGCACCTTTCCGTGGGACGAGATGATGCCCAAGCTGCGGGAATTCGGCTATTTCGGCGGGTTGCTGCCCGAAGATGCAGGCGGTTTTGGCCTGAGTTACCGGACATGGGCGATGATGATGGAAGAGGCCGGCTATCGCTGGCTGTCATTGCGGGTACTTTTGAATACCGTCAGCATCGTGTCCGGGCTGCTTTATCATCTGGGCGACGCGCGCCAGAAGAAAAAGTGGCTGGAACCCTTGATGCGGGCCGAACTACCGGTCTGGGTCGGGATCACCGAACCCGATCACGGCTCGGATGTGGCTAGCGTTCAGACGCGGGCCGATGACAAAGGCGATCACTGGCTGATCAACGGCGGCAAGCTGTGGACGACCAATGGCGTTAATGGCAAGATCGGTATTCTGGTTGCCCGTACGTTTTCGGACACTTGCGATGGCGGGCTAAGCCTGTTTCTGGTCGATCCGACTGAAACAGAATACGGGGCCAGCCGTGTTGGCACCATGTTCATCAAGGCCTCGGCGACGTCGCAGCTTTCGTTTCAAAATGCACGTGTGCCCAAGGAAAATCTGCTCGGGCCAGAAGGTCAGGGCCTAAAGGCAATCCTGACAGGGCTGAATTATGGTCGCCTGAATGTGGCAGCGGGTGCAGTTGGTGCTGCGCAATCAGCGCTGGATCTGGCAACGGAATACGTAAAGACCCGCAAGCAGTTTGGCAAAGAAATCGGCCGCTATCAGCTGGTGCAAAAACTGATCGTTGATATGACTGTGCGTACCGAAGCTGCGCGTGCTCTGACGGCGCGTGCTGCGGATGCGCTGGATCAGGGGCTGTCGGGGCGGCGGGAATGTTCCATCGCGAAATTATACTCCAGCGAAGCTGCGCATGAGGTCGCATCGATGTCACTGCAAGCGCATGGCGGGCTGGGTTACAGCACGGATTATCCGGTCGAACGTATTTTCCGCGATACCCGCGGCGCGTTAATACCCGAAGGTACTTCTGAAATTCAAACCCTAATTATCGGGCGTGAAATTCTCGGCATGTCTGCGTTTAACTGACAAGGAAAAATTTAGGATGGCGATGACTTTTCTGCACGCGCTGCGGCTGAACGCGCGGCGTTTTCCGCATAAGGACGCGGTAGTCTTTAACGGTCAGAGACAAAACTACGCGACATTTTACGATCGTGTAGAGAGGATGATGACTGTGCTGAACGCGCGCGGGATTGTTGCGGGCGATAATATCGCGATAATTTCCGAAAACCATCCGGATTTTCTGGTAGCCTATTTTGCCATCACCGGTTTGGGGGCGGTCCCTGCGCCGGTAAATTACCGCATCAGCGTCGATGTCATGGCCTTTGTGGTGCAGCGTGCTGATGCCAAAATGGTGTTGCTCGGCGAATCTGTACTGGAGCATGCTGCACTGTTTGAGCCACTGGCAAAACATGTTCTGGCCTTGGGTGACAGTGCGGGCACTTCCGGCCTGCCGCTGATGGGTGATCTGATAGATGCAACCGAACCCAACCCACCACAAGGGCAGGACGGCACCGCAATCATGCTGCATACATCGGGCACCACCGGCAAACCAAAAGGCGCGGTGCGCAGCCGTTTCGGATTGGAAGAACGCGCCCTGGATCAGGGGTTCCGTCCTGATGATCTTGCGCTATGCGCCCTTCCAATCTGCCTTTCGGCGGGCTGCACCTATGTTCTTTTGCCGCTCTATCTGGGGGCAACGGCTTACCTTCAGCCAAATTTTGACGCCGCCAAAATACTTTCTCTGATCGAGAGCGAAAAACTGACTGCGACCATGATGCTGCCCGCGATGTTGCAACGCCTGACCGATGAAGCAGCATTTGAGACCGCTGATCTTGGCTCGATCCGCACGTTGCAAACTGGCGGCGGTGAACTTTATTCTGACCTCAAGCGCAAATTGCTTGGTAAGTTTGGCGATGCGCTGACGATCTATGCCGCCTCAAGCGAAGCAGGACCTTATGCCAACCTGACGGCTGCGGATTTACGCAACAACATGTCGGGAAATTGTGTTGGACGTCCGTTTTTCGGGGTCGAACTGAAATTGCTGGATGACGATGGCAATGAGGTTCCACAGGGTGAAGTTGGCGAGATTTGCACCCGCAGTGAATCGCGATTTGACGGTTATTACAAAGACGAGGCCCTGACCAAAACCACACAGCGCGGTGACTATGTGACGGTGGGCGATCTGGGGCGTATCGACGAAGACGGGCTGTTGTGGTTCACGGGACGCAAGCGCGACATTATCAAAAGCGGTGGCATCAACGTATTCGCCCCCGAGATCGACGAGGCCCTGAGCGAACATCCCGACATCCGCGAGGCTCATTGTATCGCGATGCCGGATCCCCGCTGGACCGAGCTGATCTGCGCAGTGATCGTTGCCGAACCGGGCAGTGGTCTGCAAGCGGATGATGTTACCGCCTTTGCCGAAAAACGGTTGGATAAGTATAAAAAGCCCCGCCAGATCGTGTTTCTTGATGCGGTGCCGCGCAACCTGACCGGGCGGGTTTTGAAGGACGAATTGAAACAGATGGTTCTCGCTATGGGCGCGGATACAAAGGAGACAACGACATGATTGATTTACAAGCGCTGAAAGATGGCCAGATTTACTGGGAAGACCTGAATATTGGCGACAGTTTTGACAGCCCGACGCGCACCATAACCGATGCTGATGTAACCAACTTCGCGTGCCTTTCCGGTGATTTCAACCGGCTGCATGTGGATGATGAATATGCGGCGAAATCGCATTTTGGCAAGCGTATCGCACATGGCTTGTTGGTGGTGTCGATTATGTCGGGGCTGTCGACAAGGATGCTGCTGAACACCTTTATGGAACGCTCTCTGCTGGGCTTGCTGGACATGCAGTGCCGGTTTCCTAAGCCAAGTTTCATCGGTGATACAATCGGCGTGCGGGTGATTGTCGAGGAAAAAACCGAAACCTCCAAACCGGGTCGCGGAATTGTTTCGTTCCGCCGACAAGTGACCAACCAGCGCGGTGAGATCGTGTTGGAAGGGGTCTGGAAACTGTTGATGCTACGCCGTCCGGCAGATCAGGTCTGATCTATGGCTTATGTATTTCCCGACCTGAGCAGATTGATTGCGCCCCAAAGCGTGGCGGTTATTGGGGCAAGTGACCGGGCGCATAGCGTTGGTTGTGAGGCGCTTAAAAACCTGTCGCAACACTCAGATTTCACAGGGGAAATCTACCCGATCAACCCCAAACGCGACACAATTCTGGGATTGAAAGCCTATCCCGATATGGCCAGTCTGCCAAAAGGCGACGTGGATGTGGCGATGGTTTGCGTACCTGCCGACCGCGTGCTGGGCGCGCTGCGCGATGCGGCGGATGCAGGTACGCATTTTGCGGTTGTCTTCACTTCGGGCTTTGCCGAAACCGGCGAAGAGGGCAAATTGATTGAGGCAGAAATGCACGCCATATCGCAGACCTCTGGGATGCGGATTTATGGCCCGAATGTGCCAGGCCTCAGTAATATCAACCGCCGCATCGGGCTGACATTTTCTCCTGTATTCAAAGACGACAAGATGGGCGGAAAAATAGGGCTGGTCACGCAAGGCGGGGGGTTGGGGCGCTCTTTCATTCAGGCAAGCGAACGCAATATTGGTATCGGGCTTTGGGCCTCGACGGGCAATGAATCCGACCTGCAATTGGGCGATTTCGTGCATTACATGGCGCAGGATCCCGATATTTCGGTGATTGCCGTACTGGCCGAAAGCCTGCGCGACGGGCCGCGGTTTCTAGCGGCAGCACAGGCTGCGGCTAAGGCTGGAAAACCGATCATCGCGATGAAGGTGGGCCAGTCGGAATACGGTGTCAAAGCCACCCAATCACACACTGCGGCGATGGCCGGATCTGCCGCTGTTACCAGCGCATTGTTTCGCCAGCACGGTATTGTTGAGGTTAACGACATTGATGAGCTGATCGACACAGCCGCGCTGTTTGTCCGCGCCGGAATCCGCAAGCGCAACGGCATTTGTGTTTACTCTTTTTCAGGTGGCACCGGGGCCTTGGCGGCAGATATGGTCGGGGCTGCTGGGCTGACGCTCTCAGACTTTGCACCGCAGACTGTTACGGCGTTGAAGGCACTGGCACCGTCTTATGCGGCAGTGGAAAATCCGGTGGACCTGACCACCGCCGTTTTCACCGTTGAAGACATGAACCGCAACTGTCTGGAACTGGTGGCCAAGGATCCAGATACAGACATCGTGTTGTTGCCGACTCCGGCCAATTACGGCGGAATAACCGACCTGTCAGCGGCAGATGTAATTGCGCTTTCGGGCGGCGATACGCTGTTTGTTCCGGTGTGGATGGCGGGCTATGACGCCAAAGGCTATCGCGCATTGAATGAGGCCGGGGTTAACCCGTTTCATAGTCTGGGCAAGGCGGCAAAGGCAATGAAGCGCCTGATCTGGCGTGGCAACTGGCAGGCAGGCGATACGCCGGATGACCGTGTAGTGGCAGCGCTGCCAAAGGGCGCATTGGACGAAGCCGCCGCCAAGTTATTTCTGGATGGTGCAGGTATTGCGACCCCGCGTGGCGGAGTGGCCACAAATGCATCCGAGGCGGTAGAGCAGGCTGATGCCATCGGCTATCCGGTTGTCCTCAAGGCGCTGGTGCCGGGACTGCTGCATAAAACCGAGGCCGGAGGCGTAGCAATCGGGTTGGCCGACGCGGCAGCGGTACGTACGGCGTGGTCGGCTATGACGGCGCAGCTGGCGACACAAGAGATCACGCTAGAACGTGGATTGATCGAACAGATGGTGGCACAGACGGGGACGGAATGTGTGATTGGCTTGCATGATGATCCGGCTTTTGGCCCGGTTCTTTCCTTTGGTCTTGGCGGCATATTTGTCGAGGCAATTGGCGATGTGACCTATCGTTCAGTTCCTATTGGCCCCGCCGAGGCTGCGCGCATGATCGACGACATTCGCGGTCATGCCCTGCTTGGCCCATTGAGGGGGCGTAAAGGCGCGGACAAAGCGGCGCTCGCTGATGTTTTGGTGGCGGTTTCAAAACTGGGAACCCAAGGCCAGATTGCCGAGCTTGATCTCAATCCCGTGCTGGCCGGACCGGACCGTGTGGTGGCGCTGGATGCGCTGATCGTGCGGGCAGAAAATGAAGAATAGAATAGGAGAAAAACATGACTGTAAAAACTGAGGCTGTCAAAACCGGAATTGGTTTTACCACCGTTGAAAATATTTACGTACGCGGCCGCAATCTGAGCGAAGACGTGATCGGCAAGATGGATTTTGTCGACATGATCTATTTTGCCGCCACCGGCAAGGAACCCGATGCGCCGACCCGCAGAATGACAAATGCGATCATCGTTACCGCCACCGATCACGGGCTGACCCCTAGTGCGATTTCCGCGCGCATGACCATTCTTGGTGCCCCTGAATCTCTGCAAGGTGCAGTGGCCGCCGGATTGCTGGGCGCTGGCAATCATTTTCTGGGCACCATGCAGAACGCAGCACAGTTTACCCAAGACCAGATCGGTAATCTGGACATGGACAGCAGTGACGAAGATTTTGCCGCCCACGCCCGCGACGTGGTGAAAAAGTTCCGCGCCGAGCGCCGTGTTTTGCCCGGGCTGGGTCATCCGATCCATATCCATGGCGACCCCCGTACGCCGACACTGCGCCGCTTGGCAGGTGAAAACGGGTTTGACGGCAAACACTGGCGTTTGCTGGTGGCGATTGAAAAAGCAGCCGAGGAAGAATTTGGCCGCCTGCTGCCGATCAATGCAGCCGGTGCCGTCGGGGCGACAGTTTCAGATATGGGGCTAGAGGCGATCTGGGCGCGGGCCTTTGCGTTGATCGGGCGCTCGGCGGGATTGCTGGCGCATCTGATGGAAGAACTGGTGAACCCGCAGGGGCAGAAAATATGGGATCTGATCCTAGATCAGGACGATTCTGCCGAACTTGCTGGATATGGAAAAGGCGCAAAAAAATGACAGTTCCTCCACCTCTAGCCGGCCTTTCTATTCTGGATCTGACCGAACTTCTCCCTGGTCCCTTTGCAACCCAGCAATTTGTTGAAATGGGGGCCGAGGTGATCAAGGTCGAACGCCCCAGTGGCGACGGGGTGCGCAGTATGCATCCCGGTATGTTCCTGGCCGTCAATCGCGGCAAGAAAAGCATTGTTCTGAATTTAAAGGAGCCTGATGATCGCGCCACTTTCCTGAAACTGGCCAAGCGCGCGGATGTGTTAATCGAAGGCTATCGCCCCGGCGTGACCAAACGTCTTGGTGTCGATTACGCGACACTTTCGGTGATTAATCCAGGGCTGATCTATTGCTCGATCAGCGGTTACGGCCAGACAGGCCCGGCCCGTGAATGGCCCGGACATGACCTGAATTATGCGGCGATGGCTGGGGCGGTCGGGATTTCCGGCCATCCAGACGGGCCGCCGGAATACTCCTCAGGTGTGCCAATCGGTGATCTGGCCGCCAGCGTATATGCGATGATCTCGATTTTGGCCGCTTTGCGCGGGCGCGATACAACGGGGCAGGGGCAGTATCTGGATGTGTCGATTGCGGATGCGGTGACCAGCTGGGTCACGCCGCGATATGGCGCCTGGGACATGGCACGCCAAGAAGGCAAAACTATCGGCAAAGCTGAATTGCTGCGCCGCCCCGGCTATGGCTGCTTTGTCACGAGTGATGGGAAATATATCACCATCGGCGCACTTGAAACGCATTTCTTTCGCCGCATGGCCAATGCAATCGGGCTGAAGGGGTATGACGGTCCCGCCTATGAAAGTTATGCTGACCGTACGGCTTTCACCGATGAAATTGCCGCTGCTATGAGAACGCTAATCGTCGAGGAAACCTATGCCCATTGGGCCGAGATTTTTGAGCGCGACGATGTTCCCTTTGCGCCGGTAAATTCGTTGGAAGATCTGGCAGATGATCCGCACCTCAAAGCCCGTAATATGGTGCGGCAGGTCGGCACATCACAGGTCATCGCCTTTCCTGTGCCGATGGCCGGAATGGGCGACCTTGCCGAACATGCACCCGCGTTAGGTGAACACGGCGCTGCCATTCAGGCGGACCTTGCCCGCGAAGAACACTAAACCTGCGCCCCATAAAAGGATACCTCCATGCAATTCCAACTTGAAGACTGGCAGGAGGTCGCGCGTGCCAATTTCCGCCGCTATCTCGATGCCGAAGTGGCCCCGATGGTCGAAGAATATGAAGAGGCCCACCGGCTCCCCCCGCGTGAAGTGATCTGCAAAATGGCCGAGTTCGGGTTGTTGGGCGGCACATTGCCCGAAGAACAGGGCGGTGTCGGGCTTGATTTTGTCACCTATTGCACCCTGTTGTGCGAGCTGTCACAGGTCTGGCCATCGTTGCGCAGTATTGTCAGCACTTCAAATTTGGTGCTGTTGATTTTGGCGCAACGCGGCACCCCAGAGCAACGAGAACGCTACTTGCCTGACCTTGTGTCAGGCAAGAAAACAGCCTTTTTCGCGCTAACGGAACCCAATGTCGGATCAGATGCCAGCAATGTTGAAACCCGCGCCGTGCGCCATAACAATGGTTGGCGGCTAAATGGGCGCAAGCTTTATATCTCGAACGGAACCGAGGCCGATCTGGGCGTGGTGTTTGCCCGTTCCGGTCCCGGTAAAGATGCTGGTGTTTCGGCCTTTATCGTCGAGCGCGGCACGCCCGGGTTTTCGACCACCGAAGTGCGCAGCATGGGGATGAATTCCTGTCCACTGGGCGAGTTGCTGTTTGAGGATGTCGCCCTGAGCGATGCCAACATGATTGGCGAAGAGGGTGAAGCCTTTGCCATTGCCAAGCATTACCTTAATATCGGGCGCTGTTTTGTGTCGTTTGTTTGCCTTGGCCTGTCTACGGCAGCTTACGATGCGGCAGTGCGCTATGCGGGGGAACGGGAACAGTTCGGGCGCAAAATTGGCGGTTTTCAACTGGTGCAACAGATGATTGCCGACATGATGACACAAGTGGAAACCTCGTGGCTGTTATCTTATCGCGCGGCTGACGCGCTGGATCGTGGCGCGCCGGATCGGTCGCGTTGTTGTTCGATGGCCAAGCGTTACAACAGTGATACTGCCTTGCGGGTTTGCGAAACGGCGTTGCAGGTGCATGGCGGGGCCGGCTATACCCGTGATTTTCCTGTCGAGCGCTATTACCGTGACGTGCGCCACCTTACGATTGCCGAAGGCACTAACCAGCTTCAGGCCATGCTTTTGGCGCAGGGTGTGTTGGGGATTTCTGCCATGCGTGGCTAAGAAGTTAGCGTCGATTTAGGGCGGTTGGGACTCCGGTTTCAGCCGCCCTTTTTACTGCTCGCCCTGAATGTGCTATGTGGGCCCGCATTTTTCAACACATATGCATTATGAGCTGCTCTATTTTTGCTTTTAAACAGCACATCTATGGTTTTTTACTGCCGATTTGGCGCTCAAAACGGGCGGTGGGCCAATTGATTTAGTGAAATTTGGGTCAAGAGTAGACGCAATTTGTTGATTTGATAGGAGTGATTCGGGGGGCAAAAGCCCCCCGAAGCCTGTTTAATACGACTTGGGTAGGTCAAGCGCGTGTTCTGCAATGAATGACAAGATCAGTTGCGGAGTCACTGGTGCAAGCCGGAACAGGATCGCCTCGCGTACCAGTCTTTCCACATGGTATTCCTTGGCATAGCCAAAGCCACCAAAGGTAAGCTGGGCGGTCTGAGTTGCTTTTACAGCGGCCTCGGCACCAAGGTATTTCGCGGCGTTGGCCTCGTTACCGCAAGGCTTGCCCGCGTCATAGAGATTGGCAGCGTTCATCGCCATCAGGTTTGCGGCCTCAAGTTCGGCCCAAGAGGCGGCCAACGGGTGTTGAACCCCCTGATTTTGCCCAATCGGTCGGCCAAACACGACACGCTCACGGGCGTATTGGGCGGCACGTTTCAGCGCGTTGCGGCCAATGCCAACCGATTCCGCGGCGACTAGTGCGCGCTCTGGATTGAGGCTGTGCAGGATCTGGCGGAACCCCTGACCCTCTTCACCGATCAGGTCTTCGGCGGGAACCGGCAGGCCGTCGATGAATAATTCGTTGGAGTCCACGCATTTGCGGCCCATCTTTTCGATTTCGCGGACATCCACATAATCGCGGTCCAGTTTGGTGTAGAACAGGCTTAGGCCATCTGTCGGCCTTTTTACGTCCTCAATCGGTGTGGTGCGGGCCAAAAGTAGGATGTTATCCGCGACCTGTGCCGTCGAAATCCAGACCTTTTGACCATGTACGATGTATTTGTCGCCCTGCTTCACTGCGCGGGTTTTCAGCTTGGTCGTATCAAGCCCGGTTGTGGGTTCGGTGACGCCGAAACAGGCGCGCTGCTCGCCCCGGATCAAGGGTGGAAGGGCACGTTTCTTTTGATCGTCGGTGCCGAATTTGACGACCGGATTTAGGCCAAATATGTTCATATGAATGGCCGAGGCAGCGCTGTTGCCGCCACCGGATTCCGCAATCGCCTGCATCATGATCGCCGCTTCGGTGATGCCCAGACCCGAGCCGCCGTATTCTTCGGGCATAGCAATGCCCAGCCAACCGTCTTTGGCCATCGCCTGATGCAATTCATGGGGAAAGCCGCCAACGCGGTCGCGTTCCAGCCAGAAGGCGTCATCGAAAGGTTCGCATATGCGCGTTACTGCATCGCGGATGTGGGTTTGTTCTTCGGTCATTTGGTAAGTCATGGTTTCTCCCTGAGTATTCGTTGATTTAGGTATGGGGGTCGGAAATTATTCCGGCTTCAAGTAGTTTGGTTATTGCGGCCTCATCCAGGCCAAGATCGGTTAAAACGGCGCGACTATCCGCTCCGACTTCCCCTTTTCCGAGCCAGCGAACACGGCCCGGTGTCTGTTCCAGCCGGGGCACGGGGCCGACCACTTTGGTATCGTCACCGGCAAAGCTGACGATGTTTTCACGGGCCTTGATTTGGGGGTCGGACAGGATGTCATCGACGTTGTAAACCAAGACAGCTACGGCGTCGTAGCTTTGGAAATGCTTGATGACATAGGCTGAATCATGTTGCGCCACAAAGCCCGACAGGCGTTCCATGATTTCATCCATATGCGCGGCAAACCCTGAAAGATTCTGAAAGCGCGGCTCATCCGCCCATTCCTGCCCCCCCGCCGCTGCCAGCAAGCGCCGCGCGGTTGCGGCACTGGCCGAACTGACGGTGATCCACTTGCCATCGCGGGCGCGAAACACCCCCGCAGGCACAAAAGAATTGGGTTGCTGCAACCCGTTCCTGGTGGTGAATAAACCGGCCCCGGTGCGGGTTGGAACGTGGTAATCTATCAGCCGTAAAAGGGGTTCAAAGATGGCCAGATCAACCACCTGACCACGCGCCTGCCCGGTTTGAATTGCGTGCAGGGCCAGCAAGACACCAAAGGCGCCCATCAGCCCGGTGGTGGAATCGGCGGCAGGAAATCCAGGATGCATCGGGGCGTTATCGGCAAAGCCTGTCAGATCGGCCAGCCCGCTCATGGCTTCGCCCGCGCGGCCAAAACCGGGCAAGGCACTATCGGGGCCAGTCTGGCCATAGCCTGAGACCCGCAGGATCACCAGATCGGGGTTCCA
>JAHRVG010000015.1 GCA_019090795.1 Paracoccaceae bacterium
CGAGGAAATGGAAAACCCCGACGGGCAGCCGCCGCTTGATCCCCCCCCGGCCCCGCATTCCGAGGCCGATCCTGAATACACTGTTTTCACCACGGATTTCGACGAAGAAGTAAAAGCTGAGGAGCTGGCGGAACCAGCAGAGCTGGAGCGCTTGCGTGCCTATCTCGATCAACAGCTGGAACCGCTGAAAGGCGCTGTTTCACGGCTTGCAAACAAGTTGCAGCGCCGCTTGCAAGCACAGCAAAACCGGTCTTGGAAGTTTGATCAGGAAGAAGGCATTCTGGACGCAGGCCGTTTAGCACGGGTTGTTGCCAACCCCACGACGCCCCTGTCGTTCAAGGTGGAAAATGAAATCGAGTTCAAAGACACGGTTGTTACCCTGCTGATCGACAACTCCGGTTCCATGCGCGGACGCCCGATTTCGATAGCCGCGATTTGTGCGGATGTGATGGCGCGGACTTTGGAACGCTGTCAGGTGAAATGCGAGATTTTGGGCTTCACCACGCGAGCGTGGAAAGGCGGGCAGAGCCGCGAAAAATGGCTGGAAGAAGGGCGCGTGCAAACGCCGGGCCGCATGAACGATCTACGCCATATCATTTACAAAGCAGCCGATGCGCCGTGGCGCCGATCAAGGCCCAATTTGGGGCTGATGATGAAAGAAGGCTTGCTGAAAGAAAATATCGACGGCGAGGCGCTGGAATGGGCGCATAACCGCATGGCGCGCCGCCCCGAACAGCGCCGTATTTTGCTGGTGATCTCTGATGGCGCGCCGGTGGATGACAGCACCTTGTCGGTCAATTCGGCGAACTATCTGGAAAAACATCTGCGCGATGTGATTGCCATGGTGGAAAAACGCAAACAGGTAGAGCTGATCGCCATTGGTATCGGCCATGATGTGACGCGCTATTATGAGCGCGCGGTGACGATTACCGATGCCGAACAACTGGCCGGTGCGATTACCGAGCAGCTGGCATCCCTGTTTGACAATGATCCCCGCGCCGCGAAAAAGTTGCAAATCCGCGGGCAATTCCGAAAGTCCGCCTGATGTTCCAGAATTTTAACGCCACCACAACGCCAGAAACCGGCGGGCCGCGGCTGGCCGCCCTGCGCAGGGTTCTCAAACGCGAGGGTTTGGCCGGTTTTATGGTGCCCCGCGCCGATGCCCACCAAGGCGAATACGTCGCCGCAAGCGATTTGCGGCTGGCGTGGTTAACGGGATTTACCGGATCAGCCGGTTTTTGCATAGCGCTGCAAAACAAGGCAGGCGTTTTCATCGACGGGCGTTATCGTTTGCAAGTTATGGAACAGGTTGATCTTGCCCATTTCACCCCCGTTCCCTGGCCTGAAACCAAGCCCGGCGACTGGCTGGTGGAACAGTTGCCCGCTGGGGGGGTAATTGGGTTTGATCCTTGGTTGCACACCCTCAAAGAGATCGAGATGCTGGAAAAACGGCTGACCGGAACCGGAATTTCCCTGCGTCGTTGCGAGAATCTTGTAGATCAGATATGGGCTGACCGCCCTGCCCCGCCAACCAACTTGATGGTGGCGTACCCTTCTGAAATCGCAGGAAAAACACATGATGACAAGCGAAAGGAACTGGCGAAATCCCTAAAAATCGAGGGCCACTCCGCTGCGGTTCTGACCTTGCCGGATTCCATCGCCTGGTTGCTAAACACCCGCGGCACTGATCTGGGGCAAACCCCTGTGGCGCTGGCATTTGCGCTACTTTCGGATGATGGTCATGTTACTCTGTTCATTGATCCAGCCAAGGTCGATGACACCTTGCGTGCGCATTTAGGCAATGCGGTTAGCGTCGCGCGCCCCGACGCCTTTGGCCCGGCTCTGGACCAGTTGCAAGGCACGGTTAGGGTCGATGCCGACAGCGCTGCAATCTGGGTGAGCGACCGCTTGCAAGGCGCCGGTATAAAGGTTGCAAACCAGCGTGATCCAGCTGTGCTGCCCAAAGCATGCAAAAACCCCAACGAGATCGCGGGCACCCGTGCCGCACACCTGCGCGATGGTGCGGCCATGGCTGAGTTTCTGGCATGGCTGGCGGGGCTTGGGGCTGATCCACAGGTGATGGAAATTGACGTAGCGCAAAAGCTGGAGGGTTTCCGAGCAGCCAGCGGCCATTTGCGCAACATTTCCTTTGATACGATTTGCGGTTCTGGCCCCAATGGCGCAATTGTGCATTACCGGGTGAACGAGGACAGCAATCGGCGCATTGCAACCGGTGATATCCTGCTGGTCGATAGCGGTGCGCAATACCTTGACGGCACCACTGATATTACCCGTACAATGGCAATTGGTCCCCCACCGCCCGAGGCCGTGCGCGCCTTTACGCTGGTGCTCAAGGGAATGATTGCCATATCGAAACAGCGCTTTCCCAAGGGGCTGGCGGGGCGTGATCTCGATGCGCTGGCGCGCGCGGCACTGTGGCAGAATGGCATGGATTACGATCACGGTACCGGCCATGGTGTTGGTGTGTTCCTCAGCGTCCACGAAGGGCCACAGCGGATTTCAAAGGTATCCCATGAACCGCTACAGGCCGGAATGATCCTATCTAACGAACCGGGTTATTACCGCGAAGGCGCTTTTGGCATTCGCATCGAAAATCTGATCGTGGTGCAGGACGCTCCTGCCCTAGGCGACAACCGCAAAATGTTGCAATTTGAGACCCTGACCTGGGCACCGATTGATCGCAACCTGATTGATCTGGCCCTGCTTGATGATGTGGAACGCCAATGGCTCAACCGCTATCATGCTGAAACAATGTCGAAAATCGCGCCGCTCTGCTCTGATGCAACCGCCCAGTGGTTGGCAAAGGCCTGTGCGCCCTTGTGACATGCTGACACTACCGTTCCGGTAATGCTATACTCTGCGAAATCTAGAATTTGGGAGAGAACCATGGCCGGACCGGAAATCACCATTGCCAAAGCAGAAGGCGGTTGGGTAGTGCAGTCGCTTGGTGCAATCATAGGCGAGAGCCGTAATGCGTTGATACTGAAAGAAGGCGATTATCCAAAGGTGGTTTACATACCGCGCGCCGATGTCACCATGGCATTTCTGGAACTGTCCGACACTGTGACGACCTGCCCGCACAAGGGCAAGGCCACTTATTATCATTTCATTGGAAAAAACCGCACGCTGAAAGATTTCGCATGGTCCTACGAAATCCCGGATCGCGGCGTGGCACAGATTGCCGGACATCTAGCCTTTGGCAAGGATCAGGCGACTGTGGAAAGAGTGAATTAAGCCACTCTCGGATGCGGCTTTTGGCCAGAGCCAGAACACCTCGCCTTTTGCTTGAGGCAAAGTGCTCCAATAGCCAAAATTCGCCAACATCAGAATGACAGGCCATCCTCTCCGATTTCATAGTGCTTGATCGCCTGTAGAACCTGCGTGCCTTTGTAGCTGAAAACAAAAACGTTCAACTGGTTGTCGGCCATCGTGAGGCGGCAGAAATTCAGAGTAGAATCAAATTCCACCGGACAGCTTTCCAAATCCGAATGGGGTACTGAAGTTTCGAACACTTCATAAGTCATCGCCCCGTCCGTCAGTACATCCGTATTTGCAGGCTGGGCATAATCGGCACCAGAAGAAGTGGAAGCATCGGGATCACCAGAGGCCCCAGAAAACGTGGGGATCAACAGGGCAACAGCAAGTAAACGTAATAGGGTCATCGGTCTCTCCATTTGATACAAGCCTATTACTGACTGTTTTACTCAACTTTAACAACCTCCATTGTTGATTTTTTTACTTGGGTTTAATTTTGGCATTAAAAAACAGGACTAAAGTCCTGTTTTTGTACCATAAACACGTCGCAAAATAATCTAAGTTTTCTTCGGGCTCGCCATAACTGCCAGATCGCGGGCAATGATATAGGCCCCTTTGACCTTGGTATCATCACTGTCCCAATCGCGGCGGATGATGATTTTATTGTCTTTAACTTTCCCTAAACCATTTTGCTTGCTCAGATATTCCACCAGCCCCGCCGGATTGGCGAATTTGTTGTTGTGGAATTGCAGCACCGCACCTTTGGGTCCGCCATCCAGCTTGGCTATGCCCGCGCGTCGACACATGGCCTTGATCCGCACGATGCGCAGCAGGGTATCTACCTCGGGCGGTAATTTGCCGAAACGGTCGATCAACTCGGCGGCAAAACCTTCCAGTTCTACCTTGTGGGTCAAGCCCGAGAGGCGGCGATACAGGCCAAGGCGCACATCCAGATCGGTCACATAATCCGCCGGAATCAGCACCGGAACGCCTAGGTTAATCTGCGGCGACCAGCCCCCCTCATCGGGCAAGCCTTCCATTTCGCCCGCCTTCATCTTGGCAATCGCCTCTTCCAGCATTTCCTGATACAGTTCGAACCCGACCTCGCGAACCTGACCGGATTGTTCATCCCCCAACAGGTTGCCCGCACCACGAATATCGAGGTCTTGCGAGGCCAGCGTGAACCCCGCCCCGAGGCTGTCGAGCGAGCCGAGAACCCGCAGGCGTTTCTCGGCAGCCAAAGTCAGTTTTCCGCGTGGTTTGGTCGTCAGATAGGCATAAGCCCTTGTTTTAGAACGACCAACACGCCCCCTGATTTGATAAAGCTGGCTGAGGCCAAACATATCGGCGCGGTGCACAATCATGGTATTGGCGGTAGGAATATCCAGCCCGCTTTCGACAATTGTGGTCGACAACAGCACATCGTATTTGCCATCATAAAACGCATTGATCCGTTGATCCAGATCCCCCGCAGGCATCTGCCCCGTGGCCACCACATAGCTGACTTCAGGCACCTGTTCCTTGAGGAAATGTTCGATATCGGGCAAATCAGCAATGCGCGGCACCACGAAAAAGCTTTGCCCGCCGCGATAATGCTCGCGCAACAGGGCCTCGCGTATGGTGACGGTGTCAAATTCGCTAACATAGGTGCGGATGGCAAGGCGATCGACGGGGGGGGTGCCGATAACCGACATCTCGCGCACACCAGACAGCGACATTTGCAAGGTGCGCGGAATCGGCGTAGCGGTCAGGGTCAGAACATGCACATCCGAGCGCAATTGCTTCAGTTGTTCTTTGTGGTTCACTCCGAAATGCTGTTCTTCGTCGATCACCAGCAAGCCGAGATTGGCGAATTTGATGTTTTTCGCCAGCAGCGCGTGGGTGCCGACAACGATTTCAACGCTGCCATCGCGCAGGGCATCACGGGTGGCCTGCGCCTCTTTGGCGGTGACAAAGCGCGACAGTTGCCGCACCCGGATCGGCAGGCCGCGAAAGCGTTCTTCAAAGGATTTGAAATGCTGGCGCACCAGCAGCGTGGTCGGGGCCACAATAGCCACTTGCGCCCCGGCACTTGCGGCCACAAAGGCGGCGCGCAGGGCAACCTCGGTTTTGCCAAAGCCCACATCGCCGCAAATCAGACGGTCCATCGGGCGGCCCAATGCCATATCTGCCAAAACATCCTCAATCGCGCCCAGTTGGTCATCGGTCTCGGTATAAGGAAAACGCGCGCAGAAACGCTCCCAAGTATCATGCGGCGGCTCCATCACCTCTGCTTTTCGCAAAATCCGCTCGGCCGCAATGCGGATCAGCTTGTCGGCAATCTCTCGGATACGTTCCTTCAGCTTGGCCTTTTTCGCCTGCCATGCACCGCCACCAAGGCGGTCCAGCATCCCCGCCTCATGGCCGTAGCGCGACAGTAGTTCGATGTTTTCAACCGGCAGGTACAGGCGGTCGTTATTGGCGTATTCCAGCAAGATGCAATCATGGGGCGCGCCCGCAGCCGTAACCGTTTCCAGCCCCTTGTAGCGGCCAATGCCGTGATCGATATGCACCACCAGATCGCCGGGCGAGAGGCTGGTGGCCTCGGTCAGGAAATTATCGGCACGGCGTTTGCGGCGCGGGGCGCGGATCAGCCGATCGCCCAGCACATCCTGCTCGGAAATCACCGTCAGGCCGGGGGCCTCAAAGCCATGATCGAGCGGCCAAACTACCAGCGACAAAGCCCCCTTGTCGGCACGTATATCGCCCCAGCTGTCCACCAGCTTACCCGTCGGAATTTCCTGATCGTCCAGCAGGCCGGAAAGGCGTTCGCGCGCGCCCGTCGAAAACGAGGCAACAATCACATGGCTGTCGCGTTTTTTTACTTTAATATAATCAGCTAACGCCTTAAAAATACTAAGATTTTCCTGTTGGCGTTCTGGGGCAAAATCGCGGCCGATACGCCCACCTGCATCAATCACCCCCAGGCCGACACTTTGCGGCAGAACCGATAATTGTTTTATCTCGCGCCCTTTGGTGGCGCGCTCAAACGCGCCGTCGTCAAGGTACAGCAATGCGGGCGGGCAAGGCTTGTAAACGCTGTCCATCCGCGCCTTGGCCCTCAGCGCCTCGGCGCGGGCATCATATTGATCTGCAATGCTTTCCCACCGCGCAAGGCGCGCCTGTGTGCAGCGATCATCCAGAAACAGCGTCGCATCCGGCAAATAGTCAAACAGGGTTTCCATTGTCTCGTGAAACAGCGGCGCCCAGTGCTCTACCCCCTGATGTTTGCGCCCTGCACTTACCGCCTCATACAAAGGATCATCGGTGCCTGCGGCACCAAATTCAATGCGGTAATTTTGGCGAAACCGCTGGATAGCTTTTTCATCCAGCATCACCTCGGAAACCGGTGCAAGCTCCACCCGTGCCAGTTTTTCCACCGTTCGCTGGGTGACAGGATCAAAGCGCCGCGCACCGTCCAGCACGTCGCCAAACAGATCGAGCCTCACAGGGCCGGATTCACCGGGAGGAAACACATCAATCAAACCACCACGAATGGCAAAATCACCGGGTTCCATCACTGTCGGGGATTGGCTAAAGCCCATACGCACAAAATAGCTGCGCAGGGCTGCCTCGTCGATTTGACGCCCCACTGTAGCGGTAAAACTGGACGCTCCCATCACCGCACGGGTCGGCACACGCTGAGTAGCGGCATTTACCGTGGTCAGCAGGATAAACGGCTGATCAAAGCCTTGCGCCAATGCCGCCAGCGTAGCCATACGGGCGGCGGAAACTTCGGCGTTGGGCGACACACGATCATAGGGCAGGCAATCCCACGCGGGGAAGGTGAAAACCACCAGTCCGGGCGCAAAAAACTGCAACGCGGTTTGCATTGCCGCAAGGCGGTTATCATCGCGCGTGATATGCACCAGCGGCTTGCCGGATTTCGCCAGATGCGCCACCAAAAGGCGGGCATCAAAGCCCTCGGGCGCGCCGCTGATTGTGGTCAGGTCGGGATTATAGCTCTGCTTGTTCATAACCAAGGGCACTTATCCTAGGGGTGGGCTTTGGGCAAGCCTCTCATGACATCCCAGACAGATGGCTTTTGATACGGGAAAACCCATAACCAATGTGGGTGCGCTGGATGAAACCGACCGCATGCAGAACGCTCAATTCCTCAACCAGCGCACTGACAACATCCGGCCCTGCCTCAAACGAAACGTATTTTCCACAGTTGTATCTCCCGTTGCCAGCAAAGAAGATCCATTTTTGGCGCGATCATGCACCCCTGCTTCGAACATCTTGCAATCACGCATGAAGGATCAGGGCATCCAAAAGGCAGTTTTCACCGATGAAAGCTCGATTGCCGATCTGGCAAGCTATGACTGAATCTGGCGTTTTTTAGAGGGTGCATACCTCATCCATTCCCCCCGCGAAATTCTGCTGAGCAAGGACTGAGGTATAGCGTGGAAACCCTGAATATCGCCTTAGCCCAGAACCCGGCGGAATTATTTTTAACCGGCTATAACATAGGGTCGAATATAACACGCTGGAGCGAAGCCAGAGATATTGCACGCGCGTCTGGACAAGGCACAGGTACAGGCCGCGCGCGACCGCCTGCCCTATCTGCATCATGCCCAATCCCTACCGTGGTAGGACGTCGCAATCAGGCGTAGGGGCTGAACAGGGTTTGTGATACCCCCCAAAAGGTCGAGAACATAATCGCGACAGCACCGATCAACTGTTTGATGCGCCGATGAATTACATAGGCGCGGTAGAGATCGACACCCTCCAGCGGGGCATCATGCAGGTGGTGTGCCAGACGCAAGGACAGCGTGCCCACGATGGTCAGCGGGAACATCAGCAGGAAACCGGCCTGCATAAACTGGATTTTAAAATAGAACCCGAGCATAAAAACCGTGGCCAGCATAAATGCAGCCACCGCGGTAAAAAACACGTTGTGACTGTCAAACACGTTGATGGTTTTGCGCACATTGATTTCGATCATCGTTTCAAAGTCACGTTGAAACTGACCGCCGAGTTTGCGCCCCATGCGCGCATCCTCGTAAGGCACCCCCAGCGTCCAGTGGGTGGTGCGGGTCCAGATCAACGCAAATACGATCCAGTACCATACGCTGGCAAAACTGCGCGACCCGATTACCTCTGAATAGAACCCGTCCATTTGGGCCTTCTCCTGCTGTTTTTGGGTGTTTAGGGTAAACAATAGATGAATCCAATCATGGTTTTCGGAATTTTCTTGAACTGGGCCGGAAATTTAGGCACTCCGGCAGGCGACACAAGCCAAGCGAGGACACGATGCCCCAAATACCAGCCCCCTTCCCCGCCGCCCGCGCCCGCCGTTTGCGGCGCAACGAGTGGATGCGTGATTTGACCCGCGAGAATGCGCTTTCGGTGTCTGACCTGATCTGGCCCCTGTTTGTGCGCGACGGAACCGGCATAGAGGAACCCGTCTCCTCAATGCCCGGCGTGATGCGGCGCTCAATCGACAAGGTGGTCGAGGCGGCCAATGAAGCGGCCAATCTGGGCATTCCGGTGATCGCGTTGTTCCCCTATACCGATGCGACGAAAAAGACATCCGATTGTGCCGAGGCGGTAAACCCTGACAATTTGGTGAACCGCGCCACCCGCGCCATCAAGGCGGCGGTGCCCGATATTGGCATCATGCTGGATGTAGCGCTGGACCCGTATAATTCCGATGGGCATGACGGGCTGGTGCAGGACGGTATTGTGCTCAATGACGAGACCCTGATGATGCTGGAACAACAGGCACTGGTACAAGCCGAGGCAGGTGCGGATATTCTGGGCCCCTCGGATATGATGGACGGGCGCATCGGCGTGATCCGCCGCGCGCTGGAGGGCAACGAGTATTTTGATACTGCGATTATGTCTTACTCCGCCAAATTTGCCTCCGCTTTTTACGGCCCGTTTCGCGATGCGGTCGGGGCATCCGGCGCGCTGAAGGGCGACAAGAAGACCTATCAGATTGATGCGGGCAACGCGGATGAAGCCTTGCGTATGGTGGCACGGGATCTGGATGAGGGGGCAGATATGGTGATGGTGAAACCGGGGATGCCTTATCTCGATATCTGCACAAAGGTGAAATCGGAATTCAGGGTGCCGACCTATGCCTATCAAGTGTCGGGTGAGTATGCGATGATCGAGGCCGCTGCACAGAACGGCTGGATTGATCGCGACAAGGTGATGATGGAAGCACTGCTGGCGTTCAAGCGGGCGGGCTGTGACGGGGTTCTGAGCTATCACGCGTTTGAAGTGGCGCAGCGGTTGCGCAAAGATATGGACTTCTTTTAGAAACGGGATCGTTTGGCGCTGCGGGGGAGCCTCCGGCGGGGATATTTAGGACGAATTCGAAAAGGGTGATGACAATGGTTGAGGCGCTTTATCCGGACTTGGCAATGATGCAGGAACGCCACCATGCGCTGGCGGGGGATGTGATGCGCACGCCGACGGTTTTGTCACCCTCAACAAAGCTGGCCGAGGCTTTGGATGGCGCGCAGATTGCATTAAAACTGGAATTGTTCCAGCACACGGGCAGCTTTAAGGCGCGCGGTGCTTTGTCTTGTGTGGCTGCAATTCCAGAAGCGGACCGAGGTCGAGGAATTACGGCGGTAAGCGCGGGAAACCATGCGATTGCGGCCGCCTGGGCTGCGAAGCAGGCGGGAATTTCAGCCAAAGTTGTGGTGATTTCATCGTGCAATCCGATGCGTATGGCGCTGGTGCGTGCGCTGGGGGCCGAAGTGGTGTTAAAGGACACACCCGCAGCCGCCTTTGCCGAGGCTGCGCGACTGGAACAAGAAGAAGGCCGGATTTTTGTGCATCCGTTTGAAGGGGTTAACACCACGCTTGGCGCCGCCGGGGTTGGGCTTGAACTGATTGCCGATGTGCCTGATCTGGACGCAGTTGTCGTCTCTATTGGTGGTGGCGGGTTGATCAGCGGGGTGAGCGCCGCAATAAAGGCTATCGCCCCAAATTGCGAGGTTCTGGGGGTAGAGCCGGTCGGGGCGGCATCAATGCGCCGCAGCCTTGATCAGGGGGAACCGGTAACCTTGGACAAGGTCGATACCCTAGCGGATAGTCTGGGCGCACCGATGGCGATGCCCTATAGTTTTGGGGTAACACAACGGTTTGTCGATGATGTGGTGCTGCTGAGAGATGACATGATTTGTGCCGGATTAACCCTGTTTCAACAAGAGGCCAAGCTGGCGGTTGAACCGGCAGCGGGGGCCGTTTTGGCAGCCGCGCTGGGGCCGTACCGGGCGCGTTTGGCGGGTAAGAAAATCGGTTTGGTGGTGTGTGGAGCAAATATTGATCCGCAAAGCTATGGTCAATTGCTGGCGCGCGGAGAAACCGCGATGGAGACGCTGCTTTAGCGGCAAACCGCCTTGGCGCGCTTGGCGGATTTAAACACATAATCGGGTTTGTCGGCAAAGCTGCGGGTCAGATTGCCGGCCCATGTCCAGCCATCAAATTTACCGTCCTCGTTCACATCCACCCGCGCCAACTGCCCCTTTACCTGCCCCACACGGATCGGGCGCAGGAATTTTAACGCTTGGGGGCGTGGCACAGATTTCCCCGCCCGGCAAAACTGCCCGCTCACCAGATCATCGGGGGTCGAGCGCGCTGATTTGCGCAGCCGTGCATCGCCATTACACACGAAGCGGCGCGCGCCATAAACAGCACTGGTGCGCGCCGGTGGCACCTCAAATTTTCCGACGCCCCCCCAAAGACCGATATCGCTGCCCATGGCTGGATTTTGCACGTTTACATCAAGGGGTAAACCGAACCTGCCGCAGCCCCCTTTGCCCCCGGCAAACCAGTGCGAATCCACTTGCGTCTGGAACAGGTTCCAACCCCCGGTGCGGTGAAATTCACTGGAACCCTCAAAGGCGGCAGAGGCCCCGATCCAGGCGAAATCAATCAATCCGGCCCGTTGTAACACGCTCAGCGCATCGCCATCGCCGTAAGCCCCGAGCCTGTATCCCGCCCGCGTCAATGCGCGACGCACCACTTGAAAATAGGCGAGCATTTTGTCCTTGGTCACACTATCAAAGCGGCTGAAATTGAAATCGACCGCAAAATATATCGCGGTTCCATGCGGTTGCCCGACCATTCGCGCCTGAGAAATCGCGGCGGCGACATCAAGCGCGGCTTCTTCGCGCGCGGTGCGGCCGGTTTTTGACGGGTCGCAATTACCATCCGGCAGGTTCACCAACGCTCCGTTGCGGCCGTTACGCTGACCGTTAAATTTGTGTTTGGAACTACTGCGGAACTGGTAAATCGACAGAATCCCCAACCCGTGGCTCAAAATGGCCGCAGCCTCATTGGTGAAGGCAAAACGCTTTTGCTCCAGTCCTTTTTGTTCACAACGCGCATAATAGCGCCCGATCACCTGCACGCCGCCAGCCTTGAGGGCGGGTAGATAATTGGTGGTGTCCCAAGCCGTATCAATGATCGCAATGCGGGCCGGATCCGACGCGCGCAGCGGTGTCGAGAGTGTCAGGCCCAGTAAAAACCAGAGAAAAAAACGCATCGTAGTCTTTCATTTCAAATTCAGCGCAGAGTGGCAGAACCACCGGTTTCCAACAAGGGAATTGCTGTGGAATTCTCACATCGCTGTGAAAAATCTGTGGCAAGGCTTGCCTGCAAAGCCAAGCCCGCACATGTTAGGGCTATAAACGAAAGGAAGTGACGTGGACAAAGGCAAAATCACCTTTACCGGCCATTCGGGCGCGAAATTGGCCGCACGGCTGGATATGCCTGGCGGGCAGTTGCGGGCGACGGCCATTTTCGCCCATTGTTTCACTTGTTCCAAGGACATTGCGGCGGCACGGCGGATTTCACAACGGCTGGCCTCAATGGGGATTGCGGTTTTGCGTTTTGATTTCACCGGTCTGGGGCATTCAGAGGGCGAATTCGCCAACACGGATTTCAGCTCAAACGTGGATGATCTGGTACATGCGGCTCAGTATCTGGTGGATCAGGGAACCGCTCCTTGTTTGCTGGTTGGCCATTCGCTGGGCGGGGCCGCCGTGCTCAAGGCTGCCGGTGAAATTCCATCGGTCAAAGCGGTGGTAACCATTGGCGCGCCCTCTTGTCCCGGTCATGTTGTGCATAATTTTGGCAGTTCACTGGAAGAGATAAAGGAACAGGGGCAGGCCAGTGTCTCATTAGCGGGGCGGCCCTTTACCATTGGCCAAAGGTTTGTGGATGATGTGTCGCAGGCGACATTATTGCCAGCCGTTGCCAACCTAAAACGGGCGCTTCTTGTCATGCATTCTCCCATTGATCAAACGGTTGGCATTGAAAATGCGGGCGAGATTTTTGCGGCGGCAAAACACCCCAAAAGCTTTATCACACTGGACAATGCGGATCACCTAATGAGCAATCGGGAAGATGCGGAATATGCCGCCGAAGTGATTGCTGCATGGTCGGCGCGCTATCTGGGTATCCGCCAACCTGCCGCCCCGATTGGCGCGCCCGAAGGTATTGTGCGGGCAAGCGAGGCTGATCCCGCAGGTTTTTTGCAGGATGTGACCGCAGGGCCTTTGCACCACAGTTTGGCAGATGAACCTGTCACTTATGGGGGCAGCGATAAGGGCATGTCGCCCTATCAATTCCTGTCGGCGGGGCTGGCGGCCTGCACATCAATGACCATCCGCATGTATGCGCGGCGCAAACGCTGGCCGTTGCAGCACGTATTTGTTGATGTGACCCACGACAAAGTACACGCGCAGGATTGTGACACTTGCGAGGCTTTGGTCGGTAAAGTGGATCAATTCAAACGGGTGGTACACCTGCAAGGTGCGCTGGATGCAGAGCAACGCACGCGCTTACTGGAAATCGCCGACAAATGTCCGGTGCACCGCACCCTTGAAGGCGAAATATCAGTGCTGACACGGCTAGCCAGTGAAGATTGAAACCGCTTTATTTCGCGCTCACCCCGCCAAGACGCGAATTAAGTGTTCATACGAATTCAAAATTGACCACATCGTTGATATCCACCAAATTTTCACCGAGCAATAAAACCGAACCGTTACCATAATTCACAATTACACCGCTCACGTTCGGAATGTCTGCCTTGAAAATCTCCAGCTCCGCGAAACTTTCAGCATCGGTCCCAGTAAAACGGATCACATCAATACCAAACTCGAATGCGGTTACCCTCTCAAGCCATGCAGTGGTGTCATCGAACAAAAACACGTCCGCCCCACAATAGCCATTCATCAGATCAAACCCAGCCCCGCCAGAAATAGTGTCATTTCCGCTAGAGCCGTACAACGTGTCTTCGCCCTTTCCGCCGAACAAACCGTTGCCCGCAGCACCATTGAAACCGCGCAAAATATCATTCCCCGCACCGCCGTACAAATAATTGACGGCAGTGTCTGGACTATCTGAATGCTCGAATACACTGGCAAAAAGCTCGTCATCCCCGCGGCCACCGTAAAGATGATCCCCTCCGGCACCGCCATATATGACATCCTTGCCTTTGCCACCGCGCAGAATGTCATCCCCGTCACCGCCAAACAGTGTATCCGCGCCCTTTCCGCTGCGCAAAACGTCATTTCCCGCTAGCCCGGCCAAAACGTCATCCCTGTCATCCCCAATCACAGTATCCGATTTTCGGGTTCCGTTGATTTTCAGGGCCGCAAACTGAAGCCTGGACATTTCGCCCGCATCCACGCCTTGCAACAGAATACTACGCCCATCCGCCAGAGAAATACGCGTATCCGCGCCTTTCGCCATAACCGTGATATCTTCGAATGTGTAGTATCGTGCTTCTGTGTAAAGTGATCCACTGGCATGGAGTAAAACCAGATCTTTAGCGGCATTGAAGTCGGTAATAACATCAACGCCATTAAGCCCATACCTAAAATTGTTGAAAACAAAAATGTCCGCGCCTGCACCGCCTGTCATTGTATGGTTGAAACCATCATTCCGATAGTAGTTTGAGACCACAAGAGTATCACGGCCGGTGCCACCGCGCATCACACTATCACTATCAAAGGCTTCCAGGCGATCATTGCCCTTACCGCCAGACAGCGTTGCTAGGCTGCGATATGCCCCCCAAATTGACCCGGCATAAATTTCATCATCACCCGCACCGCCACCAGCATAGCTTTGATAACGCGCCTGTTCCCCGGACTCAGCATCAGCGGCACCGATTACTAAACGATCACGTCCACTTCCACCAAACAATGTATCCCTCCCGTTGCCGCTTATTAGAAAATCGTTACCGCGACCTCCATTCAAGCTATCGTTGTCGTCACCTGAACCATCCCCGATCAAACAATCATCGCCGCTGCCGCCAAATATCGTATTGTCTCCGCTGCCACCCACAAGACGGTCATCGTTGCCAAAGCCACGCAAAAGGTCATTCCCGTCATGCCCTAGGATTAAATCACGACGGTCCCCACCAAGAAGGGTATCAGCACTTTCAGTTCCATTTATGGTATTGTCATACAAAACAGACATAATATTCCTCATTTTTTGTACCCATAATACAAACTGCCCCCCAATCAAGACCGTCCGTAAAGTGCATCCGCGCGGGCCTCAAATGCCGCGACAATCCGGTGCATCGCTTGGGTGAACACCACGCCGATAATTTTTTGCAGGATGGCAGACTTGAACTCAAAGTCGACAAAAAAATCAACCTCACAACCGCCAGAGTCGAGCTGGATAAACTGCCAGTGGTTGACGAGAAACTTGAACGGCCCGTCCAAATATTCCACATCAATGTGCGATTCTGCGGGCCGCAGGGTGACACGGCTACCAAAGCGTTCGCGGAACACCTTAAAAGAAATCACCAGATCCGCCTCGACAACCTCGATTGCCCCTTCCCGTACCCGCTTGCGTTCACGCGCGGCGGTACACCACGGCAGGAACTGCGGATAGGACCCGATGTCCGCCACCAGATCATACATCTGCTGCGCGGAATAGGGCATCTGGCGTTTTTCGGCATGGGTCGGCATGGTGCCTCTTTTTTGGTTTGCATGCTTTTACCGAGCAACCCTATGCTTCACAACCCTGACAATTGCAGCCCAGCCACAGCCTTGAGTTCCTTTAAGGGTCCATGCAAACAGGCCGCAGAAACTGAGGACAGAGGACAGAGAGCAGGAGAAACTGAGTGCGTGCATTTTCGTGGATTAGGCCCAAACGCCCACTTTGCAGCGTCCCAACAATGGGTTACAGTCGGCACGACTTTGATCCTGCCTCTGACATTTGAGTCAGGATTTCCTTGCCAGGAGCATTCGGGTGGACCACAGTAATTACGTAATTGACGAAATGATCTCTGCAAAATCCATTGCGGCGCGGGTTGAAGCACTGGCGCGCGAAATTTCGGAACACTTTGCCGATACCGACAAGCTGGTAGTGGTGGGGTTGCTGCGCGGTTCATTTGTGTTCATTGCTGATTTGGTGCGCGAACTGGACTTGCCGTGCGAGGTCGACTTTCTAGAAACCTCCTCTTACGGCGATGGCACTGAATCGACCCGCGAAGTGCGTATCCTAAAAGATTTACGCAGCGAAATCGAAGGCCGCGATATTCTGGTGGTCGAGGATATAGTTGACACCGGCCACACTTTGAAACACGTGATTGCCCTGCTTAGATCGCGCAATCCCAAGCGGTTGGAAATCTGTGCCCTTCTTGATAAACCGGCACGCCGCGAAGTTGATGTAAACGTGACCTGGATCGGGTTCGAGATCCCCGACAAATTCGTTGTCGGCTATGGCATTGATTATGCGCAACGAAACAGGAATCTGGATCATATTGGTGCGGTGCGGTTTCTGGATGAAAAAAAGGGCTGAACCCTCACCGTTACCCCTGCGCCATCCGCACTGCCCGCAAACGGGCAAAATCATCGCCTGCGTGATAGCTGGAACGGGTCAGCGGTGTGGCCGAAACCATCAAGAACCCCTTGCCGTAGGCCGCCTTTTCATATGAGCCAAATTCCTCGGGGGTGACAAAGCGGTATACCGCGTGGTGTTTGGGCGTTGGCTGCAAATATTGCCCGATGGTCAGGAAATCAATATCGGCGGCACGCATGTCGTCCATCACCTGATGCACCGATTGGCGATCTTCGCCCAGCCCCACCATAATGCCGGACTTGGTAAACATCTGCGGATCCAGCTCCTTGACCCGTTGCAACAGGCGCAAGCTGTGGAAATAACGCGCGCCGGGGCGCACAGCCGGATAGAGGCCCGGCACTGTTTCCAGATTGTGGTTGAACACATCGGGGCGGGCCTCGACCACTTTTTCAACCGCAGCAGCATCGCATTTCAGGAAATCTGGCGTCAGGATTTCAATGGTGGTATCGGGCGCACGGTGACGTACGGCGCGGATGGTCTGGGCGAAATGCTCCGCGCCGCCATCCTCCAGATCATCGCGGTCCACACTGGTGATCACCACATGTTTCAACCCCAGCTTGTGCACCGCATGGGCCACCCTGCCCGGCTCAAACGTATCGAGCGCATTCGGGCGACCTGTGGCAATGTTGCAAAACGAACAACCGCGCGTACAAATTTCGCCCATGATCATCATTGTGGCGTGACCCTGCGACCAGCATTCCCCGACATTCGGGCAACCTGCCTCCTCGCAGACCGTAACCAGATCATTGTCGCGCATCAGGTCGCGGGTCTTCTTGTAGCCGTCACCAGTCGGAGCCTTGACCCGTATCCAGCTTGGTTTACGCAAACGTTCCGTGTCCGGGCGTTTGGCTTTTTCGGGATGGCGTTGTTCGGGGATTTTTAGATCGCGCATAGGGCACCTCATTCACTTGGCGTCTGTATAAAAGCTGAAAGCAGCAATGTCTTGCGAATTCGGCGCATGAGAGATTGCGCGCAAGTTAGAATCGTTATAAAAAACACCAACTGCAATTTACAAAGGATAAACCAATGCACAAAGGCGTTCGTATTCCAGACGTGGTGTTCCACACCCGTGTTCGTGACGAATCCATCGGCGGGGACAACCCGTTTCGCTGGCAAGACATGACAACAGCCGATTATTTCGGCGGCAAACGGGTTGTGCTGTTTTCGCTGCCCGGCGCATTCACCCCGACTTGCTCCACTTTTCAGTTGCCCGGTTATGAAAACGGTGCCGCTGATTTCACCGCTCAGGGGATTGATGAAATCTACTGCATGTCAGTAAACGACAGCTTTGTGATGAACGCATGGGCAAAGTCGCAAAACCTTGAGAATGTTAAGGTTATTCCTGACGGCGCAGGCGAATTCAACCGCCTGCTGGGGATGCTGGTTGACAAAAGCAACATCGGATTTGGCATGCGCTCTTGGCGCTATGCTGCCGTTATCAACGACGGTGTGGTAGAGGCGTGGTTCGAGGAACCGGGCCGCGAAGACAATCACGGTGCGGATCCCTACGGCGAAAGCTCGCCCGAAACTGTTCTGGCTTGGCTGAAAAGCTGATCCCTAGGGCCTGCGGTCACGCAGGCCCTTTCCTGGCTCCGCAAGGAACATCTCCATGATTGTTTTGCGTGCAGTCCGGTTTTTACTGGCCTTGGCCGTTACCACCTTTTTGTTAACATTTTTTGCCGTAGTGGGCTTTGCTGCACTGCAACCTTTTTTTGAACCTGATCCTTTCAGTCCCGCCGACACCATCGTTGTATTAGGCGCAGGAATGGATGCAGATGGAACCTTGCATATCTCATCTATGCTGCGGGTTGAAAAAGCGGTGGCGCTGTTTCAATCCGGTGCTGGGGGAAAAATGCACTTTACTGGTGGCGTTGGACGCCCAAAGGGTGTTTCCGCAGGCGAACAGATGGCGCGTATGGCACAGCAATTGGGTGTGCCTGAAGCTGCAACCAGCTTTGAGGGTGGTTCTTACTCAACCTTACAAAACGCTTTACTCTCAGCACCCTACCTGAAGAATGCAAAGCGGGTAATTCTGGTGACCGAAGGTTTTCACCTGCCCCGTTCCTGGGCCTCATTCAAATATTTTGGCACCCAAGATACCGCCCTTGCCCGTTCCGTCGCCTTTCGCCAGACCAGCCCAAATCTGCGCTTTCCGGGCCTGACAATGTGTATCCGCGAAGCCTTGGCAATCTGGTTTAATCTGGGGCGGTTAATTGTCTGGGAAGCCATGGGCGTTTTGTCCTATGATGCCCAAACGCGTGACGCGATTCTTTATTGAGGCACCCCATGAGCAGCGAAAAAATCACCCTTCAGGGGTTTATCACTGTGCCGATGGAACGGTTAGAACACGTACGATCTGCCTTGCCCCAACATATTTTGTTAACCCGAGAAGAACCCGGTTGCCTGATTTTCAACGTGACAGAAAATGCCACGATAACCGGCCAGTTTGATGTCTACGAGGAATTCTCCAACCGCGCGTCCTTTGAGGCCCACCAACAACGCGGAGCGAGGTCCAACTGGGCACATGTCACCAAGGGTATTGCACGCCAGTACACGATCTCGGAATATAGCTGATGGAACCGACCTCGCATCCGCTCAAGGCCGCAGTCTTTATGCTCGGCGCAATGATTTCGTTTTCGTTGATGGCGATTGCGGGGCGCGAGTTGTCGAGCACGCTAGACACTTTTGAAATCATGACCTACCGCTCTTTGATCGGTGTCATAATTGTGCTCGGGGTGGCGCGCTGGCAAGGCCTGCTGGGAAAAATAAACCGCAACCGTCTGGGCCTGCATTTTTTCCGCAATGTGCTGCATTTTACCGGTCAGAACCTGTGGTTCTATGCTTTGATCTATATCCCGCTATCACAACTGTTTGCCTTTGAATTCACCAACCCGCTGTGGGTGGCTCTGCTGGCGCCATTTTTTCTAGGTGAAAAGATGACATCAACCCGGTTGCTGGCGTTTTTGCTGGGGTTTATCGGCATCCTGATCGTCGCCCGCCCGCAAAGCTCTGACATCAGCCCCGCCACCGCTGCCGCTGCTCTTTGCGCGCTGTCCTTTGCGGGCACCAACATACTGACCAAAAAATTGACGCGCACGGAATCCACCATCAACATCCTGTTCTGGCTGGTAAGCCTGCAAGCCCTGTTTGGCCTGATCTTCACCCTTTATGACGGCAGTATTACCGTGCCAACCGGGGTCAATCTGATCTGGGTTGCCCTCGTGGGGCTATGCGGGCTGACCGCTCATTATTGTATTACAACTGCGCTCACTCTGGCCCCTGTCACGGTGGTTGCGCCGCTTGACTTTCTGCGACTGCCACTGATTGCTGTTGTGGGCTGGCTGCTCTACAGTGAACCCCTTGAAATAGCTGTGTTCTTTGGTGCAGCGCTGGTTATTGCTGCGAACTGGATGAACATTCGGGCCGAACAAAGGCCACGACAGAAATAGCGTTTTTTTACCTTATGTATCCTAACGCGGAGCGCATAAAGCATTTGAACTATCCCGACGCTCTGCGCTACACCAATAAGGCGCAAAAGAAAGATGGCCGATGTTATACAACTCCCCCCAAGAGTGGCTGAATGCCCCACACAAGCGGGTCATGCTGTTTGGTATGTCGGGCCTTGGTAAAACCTATGTCTCCAACATCCTGCGCGCCAGTGGCGACTGGTTTCATTACAGCGTCGATTACCGCATTGGCACCCGCTATATGGGCGAACATATCGTCGATAATTTCAAGGCTGAGGCTATGCGCAATCCGTTTTTGGCGGAATTACTGCGTTCTGACAGCATTTATATCGGCTCAAATATTACCTTTGAAAACCTCTCGCCGCTGTCCACCTACCTTGGCAAACCCGGAAATCCGTTGCTGGGTGGCATCCCGTTCAGCGAATACCTGCGCCGCCAACGCCAGCACCGGCAAGCAGAAGTAGCGGCAATGCAGGACACGGTGTATTTCATCAGTCGCGGACAGAATATTTATGGCTATGACAGCTTCGTTTGCGATACCTCCGGTTCGATGGTTGAGGTGGTGAACCCCGAAGACTCCGAAGATCCAGTCATGCGCGCGCTGGAAAAGCATGTGCTGCCAGTCTGGATAAGGGGCAACGACAGCCATGTCGAGGCACTGGCTGAACGTTTCTCAACCGCGCCTAAACCCATGTATTATCAAGAGGATTTCCTAAAAACTGCCTGGGATGAATACCTTGGCATCCACGATGTTACACCCAACAAAGTAGATCCGGATGATTTCATCCGCTGGGGGTTTCGCCAATTGCTTACGCACCGCTTGCCCCGCTACAGCGCCATCGCCCAGCGGTGGGGCGTCACTGTTGACGCAGATGACGTGGCCCAGGTTCGTGATGTGACTGACTTCCAACAGCTGATAGCCGACAGCCTTGCTTAACCCGTTAAGGAGCCTCTGATGCCGATTAAAATCCCTTCCCGACTGCCTGCCTTTGATGTGCTGCAATCCGAAGGCGTGATGGTCATGTCCGAGAGCGCCGCCGCGCGCCAGGACATACGCCCGCTGCAAATTGGCCTGCTCAACCTGATGCCAAAGAAGATCCAGACGGAAACCCAGTTTGCCCGCCTAATCGGCGCCACCCCCGTGCAGATCGAACTGACCCTGATCCGCATGAGCGAGCACCAGTCCAAGAACACCTCCGCCGATCACATGGAGGCGTTTTATCAACCTTTTCAGGAAGCAAAATCGCGCAAATTCGACGGTCTGGTGATTACTGGTGCCCCCATTGAGCATCTGCCCTTTGAAGAAGTGTCTTATTGGGATGAAATGACCGAGGTGATGGACTGGACCCAAACCAACGTGCACTCCACTTTTGGCGTGTGCTGGGGTGGTATGGCGATGATTAACTATTTTCACGGGGTTAAAAAACATCTGCTGGATCACAAGCTGTTTGGTTGTATGCGCCACCAAAGACAGGGCAACTCCTCACCCTATTTACGTGGCTTCTCGGACGATCTGGTGGTCCCTGTCAGCCGCTGGACCGAGGTCCATCAGGATGAGGTTTCCGCTGCCAAAAACCTAAAAACACTTATGTCCTCGGATGTTTCCGGACCCTGTATTATTGAAGACAGAGACCATCGCGCGCTCTATGTTTTCAACCATTTTGAATACGACCGTGGCACCTTGAAAGAGGAATACGACCGCGACATTGCCAATGGAACACCAATCAATGTTCCAGCGAATTACTACCCAAATGATGATCCCACTCTCCCGCCGGAAAACCGATGGCGCAGCCATGGGCATCTTCTTTACGGCAACTGGATCAACGAGATTTACCAGACAACGCCGTATGACATTGCGATGATCGGGAAATGAATATGGCCAAACCCATCCTAACCAAGCCTTTTGACGGCGCAATCAGCCGCTTTTTTGAACAAGATGCTCCTTTGGCTGTGCGCGAGGCGATCAAAACTGCGAAAAAAAACAAACCGCTTGATCCCGCCTACCCATACCACGCCCGCATGGAGCGCCCTGAATATGAGGAAACGCTAGAGGATTTGCAGGTCGAGCTGGTTAAAATGCAAAGCTGGGCCAAGGCCTCAGGCGCACGCATTGCCGTGGTTTTCGAGGGGCGCGATGCGGCTGGCAAAGGCGGCACCATCAAACGGTTCCGCGAATTTATGAACCCGCGCCAAACTCATATTGTGGCGCTCTCTAAACCTTCGAATACGGAACGTTCCGAATGGTATTTTCAGCGTTATATCAAACACCTGCCAAGCGCAGGTGAAGTGACCTTATTTGATCGCAGCTGGTACAATCGCGGCGTTGTTGAAAAGGTTTTCGGTTTTTGCACCGATGCCCAACGCAGCCATTTTTTCGCACAGGTCAACGACTTTGAGGCAATGCTGAAGGACGATGGAATCATCCTTGTAAAACTATGGCTCACCGTTGGGCGCGCCGAGCAATTGCGCCGTTTTCTGGATCGCGAGAGTGACCGGCTGAAGCAATGGAAACTGTCAGGAATTGACGTAAAAGGCCTGTATAAATGGGATGAATATTCACAGGCAATCGGCGAAACCATGGCGCGGTCCCACTCCGATCACGCCCCTTGGCAGGTGATCCGCTCCGACGACAAACGCCGCGCAAGGATTGCGGCAATCCGCACTGTTTTACAGCATATCCCCTATGATCAAAAAGATTTGGAGGTAGCCTGCGCGCCAGACAGGAAAATCGCGGGTGGGCCAGAGATTCTAGCCTGACACCTGCCCACCGCAAACCGGCGCACCAATACCTGTTGTTCCCGGCGCCGAGGTCGGCAAGCCACGCAACACCCGCACCGCCAGATAGGCAAACGCCTGTGCTTCCAGCATGTCACCGTCCAGCCCCACGTCCTCAATCGGGGCCACAGGGGCAGACAGACGGGTGGCCAACTCGCGCATCATTGCAGGGTTTTTTGCACCGCCCCCGCTGACCAGCCAACGCGCGGGTGCTTGTGGTAACCAACGCTCAGCAGCAGCAACACAAGCGGCCGCAAGCGCTGTCAGCGTGGCAGCAGCATCCGCATCCGAAAGGCGGTTCACCATCCCCAATACATCCGCAAAATCGTTTCGGTCCAATGATTTGGGTGGAGATTCATCAAAATAGGATCGCGCCAGTACTGCCTGCACAATATCCGCATCAACCTGACCGCGCGCGGCCAATGCCCCGTGTCTGTCATAAGCCAGCCCCAAACGGGCGGCCATCAAATCATTCAACGGGGCATTCGCTGGTCCCGTATCAAAGGCCAGCAACGCCCCCATTGCCTCGGGGCCAGATTTGGTGGCATCCACCAGCGTCACATTGCCAACCCCGCCCAGGTTCAAACAGGCGATGGCCTCTCTCGCCCCGATAGAGCGCACACAGGCAAAGTGGAAAAACGGTGCCAGAGGGGCGCCCTGACCGCCCGCACTGACATCCTTTGTGCGAAAATCCCAGACCACTTTTTTACCTGAAACCGCGGCCAGCGCATCCCCGTCACCGAGCTGGTGGGTACGTCCATTAACCGGATCATGGGCCAGCGTTTGGCCGTGGAAACCAACCACCCCGGCACTATCAAACTGCGAGATCACTTCCGCATGGGCGCTCTCTACCACCCCTCGGGCGGCCCCAAGCCGCATCGCGTCATCTGTTGGCCAAAGGCCCTGAGCCGCCGAGATTGCAGCGCTTTCTTGCGCAGTATAAGGGCGAAAAAAACTCTTGCCAAATTCCAGAATTTCGACCCCATCGGTTAACAGCATTGCACCATCAACCCCATCCATTGACGTACCCGACATCAGCCCGAGCGCCCAGATTGGTTCAAAACCAGCCAATTTACTTTCCTTTCGCAGCCATTCCGCTATACCCACGGCACAATTAACAAAAAGGACCATCAAGCGATGACTTACAAGCCCAAATCAGAGTTTCTGCATGTGATGCAGACACGGGGCTTCTTACAGGACTGCACAGACCTGGAGGGGCTAGACGACCGCCTGCTCAAAGGCATCGTGTCAGCCTATATCGGCTTTGATGCCACGGCAGACAGCCTGCATGTGGGGTCGTTGATCCAGATTATGATGCTTCGCTTGCTTCAAAAAACCGGCCACAAGCCGATCACATTAATGGGTGGCGGCACCACCAAGATTGGTGATCCTTCCGGCAAGGATGAATCGCGCCAACTGCTGAGCAGCGACAAAATAAACGAGAACATTACAGGCATTCGCAAGGTTTTTAGCAAATATCTAACGTTTGGCGATGGCGCGCAGGATGCGATCCAGCCCAATAATGCGGATTGGTTGGATCAGCTGAACTATGTTGAGTTTCTGCGCGATTACGGGCGGCATTTCACTATCAACCGTATGCTCAGCTTTGACAGCGTCAAGCTGCGCCTTGAGCGCGAACAGCCACTGACGTTTCTGGAATTCAACTACATGCTGCTGCAAGCCTATGATTTCATGGAGCTAAACAAGCGCTACGGTGTTGCCTTGCAAATGGGCGGTTCCGATCAATGGGGCAATATTGTTAACGGGGTTGATCTGACCCGGCGCATCAGCCAGACACAGGTGTTCGGCCTAACCACGCCGCTGCTAACCAAGGCTGACGGCTCAAAAATGGGTAAGTCGGCGGCGGGTGCAATTTGGTTGAACGAGGACAAGTTGTCCTCTTACGAATTTTGGCAGTTCTGGCGCAACACCATGGACGCGGATGTGGGCAAGTTCCTGCGTCTGTTCACCGAGTTGCCGCTGGATGAATGCGCCCGATTGTCAGCCCTTGAAGGCGCAGAGATCAATGACGCCAAGATCGTGTTGGCGGATGCCGTAACGACACTGGCCCATGGTGCTAAAGCCGCAACAGCAGCACAAGCCACCGCGCGCGAGGTGTTTGAGAAGGGCGGCGTTGGCGATGATTTGCCCACAATTTCCGTGGCAGCTTGCGATCTGTCCGAGGCTGGCATTTCTGTGGTGCAATTACTGGTCAAAGCAGGCCTTGTCGGTTCCGGCAAAGAGGCCAAGCGCCAGATTTCGGACGGTGGTGCGCGACTGAATGATGCGCCGATTGCCAACGCGGGTGTGATGATTTCAGCAGGTGAATTATCTGCAACGGTCAAGCTGTCAGTCGGCAAAAAACGCCACGCACTGGCGCGATTGGGATAAATCTGGGCTGGGCTAACCGCCCAGCATCCACTCCCCTTTCGGGTGAAACGCATGAAAAGCAAAGGCAAAAGCCACATCGTGGATCACGTCTTTACCCGCGCCATCGCGCACGCGAATTGTGCCCACGTCACGGCTGGTAGCAATGTCGCGGCTGTCCAATGCCGAGGCTTGGCCTTTGACCCATGAAATGCTCACCCCGGCCTCGGTAATTTTCCCGACACTGGCAAAGCGCGACAGCGGCCAGGCGCGGTTGCCCACCACCACTACCCTTTCCAGCGGCCCAATGCCATGGGGCGGGTTTTCACCACGATAGAGAAACGGCGCGCCGGTATCATAGCCGGTATAGGGGTTGGTCCCATAGGGGCGGCTTGCATCCGGTTGATCCATCACCAAACCATCGGGATTGCGTGTCTTGAATTCAGTCCAGCTCTCCATCCAGCTGGGCAGCTTGTTCAGTTTGACACCAGTCATTTCGCCAACAATGCCCTGCCCCAGAAACTGCTGCCACCAGCTCTCGGTTTCACGATCAAACATCACCATATCGGAATTGCGCAGCTTGCCAGAAACGCCAAAAGTCAGGGTCATGCCCTTGATACGACGATCAAAGGTAACGCCGGAATTACACAGCGGGCAAAAAGTCACGGCAACGGGCGTGTCGCCAATCACATCGTTGGTGATTTCGTGATACATCAGATAGCGAACCGGATAGGTGCGCGGGACCTGCCCCGCCAATTCCACCGTCATCACCGGCTCGCGATCCCCAAGGCGGGTTTCTTCGCTAATCGCTATCATGCCCGGATCATTGATCGCTGGAATACCATCTCGGCGCGGGCCGCCGCTCATGATTTCACTGAAATTCACCGATTTTTTACTAAAATCGGTGTTTGGCCAATCATATTGCCAAAATTCCTCTTGCGCTGATGCGGGCAGCGCCAGCAGCAATACCGTTATCAGGGTTGATAGAATACGCAACATCATAGGCCTCCGGTTGATTTGGGGCCAGTGTGGCACGGGACTGCAGTTTCAAACAGCCCTGCTCACGGCCATGTGAAAAAATCTTACGGCACAACCCGATCCTGCCTAGGGCCTTAGTGTGCGTACAGCGGTATATTCCCAAACTAAAACGGGCCGCGTATTGCGGCCCGTTTGAAAAAATCAGCCTTTGGGCGACTTATTTGATGTCTGCTTTCACCCGCACACGGGCCATGTAATCCGGATCGGTTACAGATCCGCTTTGGCCTTTGCCGCGTTTGATCGCGTTTACCACGTCCTGACCCGAGGATACCCGCCCAACAACCGTATACTGGTTGTTGAGGAAAAATCCCGGTTCAAACATGATAAAGAACTGCGAATTGGCACTGTCAGGATTGCTGGAGCGTGCCATGCCAACGATACCGGTATCAAAGGCAAGGTCAGAGAACTCGGCCTTGAGGTCCGGCAGATCGGACGCCCCCATGCCCGCGCGCGCCAGATCGCCGCCACGTTTACCATATTTCACGTCACCCGTTTGCGCCATAAAGCCGTCAATCACACGGTGGAACACGACATCGTCGTATGTGCCCGCGCGCGCCAATGCCTTGATCCGTTCCACATGGCCGGGGGCTACATCGGGACGCAGTTCGATTTCGATAGTGCCGGAATTTGCCCCCGCCACATCAATCACCAGCATGTTTTCAGCCTCGGCTGCAAACAGCGGACTGGCGATCAGTGTTGCCACTGTCGCCGCAATTTTAAACAACTTCAAAGGTCAGCCGCCACTTTCATCGAGATCATGCGATCCGGATCCGCAGGCGGTTCACCCTTGGTGATTTTATCTACATGTTCCATGCCCGAAGTCACCCGCCCATAAACAGTGTATTGGCCATTCAGGAAGTGGTTGTCAGAGAAGTTAATGAAAAACTGCGAGTTTGCAGAATCAGGGCTTTGGCTGCGCGCAGCACCAATTGTACCGCGATCATGGGGCAATTTAGAAAACTCGGCTGGTACATTTGGTTTATCTGAACCGCCCGTTCCCGCCATACGGAGATTAAAATCGTTCTCCATGTTGCCATTGGCCACATCGCCGGTTTGCGCCATGAAACCGTCGATAACGCGGTGAAAACACACATTGTCATAGGAACCGGCCCGCGCCAGTTCTTTCATCCGCTCGCAATGCTGTGGAGCCACATCAGGCAGCAGTTCGATATGAACCTCGCCGTCTTTCAGCGCGATTACGATTGTATTCTCAGGATCTTTAGTATCAGCCATTGCTATCTCCGCATGTGGACCAGTGTTCAATTGCGGCGCACCCTAGAACATGGCTGAGCGAAGGGGAAGAGCACATTTTTGTGTTATTTTCCGAGCTTTTGTTCCAAGGCGATGGCTACTTCGGGGGGGACAAAGCTGGAAATATCACCGTTTAGGCGTTTAATCTCTTTTACCAGCTTGGAGGCAATCGACTGATATTCAGCATCAGCCATCAGAAACAACGTCTCGATCTCGTCGTTCATGGCGCGATTCATCCCAACCATCTGGAATTCATATTCGAAATCCGAAACCGCGCGCAGGCCCCGAATGATTACCGTTGCGTTAACATCCTCGGCGCATTGGATCAGCAGGTTTTCAAACGGATGTGTAATGATTTCAACGCCGGTTTCGCGTGCAATGGCTTCGCAATTGCTTTCGACCATGGCGACCCGCTCTTGCAGGGTGAATAACGGTCCTTTGTCTGCATTGATCGCCACACCGATTACCAAGCGATCTACCATGGTGCAGGCACGGCGAATAATATCAAGATGCCCGAGTGTTAAGGGATCAAAAGTACCGGGATATAGACCTATGCGCATAAGCTTCCTCGCTTGGATTCATTTCGGAAAGGGTTACTTTTCGCTTCGGGGAATGCAAGCGCTTTTTACGCATTAGGGGCCACCAATTCACCCTGATCAGAAAACCTCATGACTAAAAAATCAACCAGCAATCTTGTTTTTGTCGCCAAATATTGGCTGTGGGGGTAAATCGCATAGATACCGAAATCAGAGTGTACAAAGCTGTTCAGCAACGGTTTCAACCTGCCCGCAGCAATATCCTCGGCGACCACATGGTCCGGCGCGCGAATAATACCAACACCGCGCAGCGCCATATCGCGACAGGCATTGGCCGAATTCACTGTTGCCCGCCCACTTACGACAACAGTGGTTTTCTTCCCGTTCACCCAAAAGGGCCAAGTGGCACCTCCTTTGAAAATGCTATCAATAATGCATCGGTGTTGGCTCAAATCTTCGGGGGTATGCGGAGTACCCGCCCACTCCAGGTACTCCGGTGCCGCGCACAGAACGATATTTAAAGAGGAAAGTTTGCGTGCCACCAGCGCAGAATCCTGCAAAACTCCAACCCGAACTGCAAGATCAAAGCCTTCCTCAACGATATTGACAAATCGGTCCGACAGATGAACTTCGACGGTAATATTTGGGTATTCATCCAAAAAGTCGCTTATCACCGGCATTAAAAATGCCTCCCCTAATGCCCGAGGGGCGGACAATCGCAAATGTCCTTTGGGAGCGGTCTGAGCCTCTTGCACCGAGGCCTCAAGCGCATCAAACTGCGCGATTAACTCCTGACACCTGTTAAAATAGCGACTGCCTTGCTCGGTCAGAGACAGGCTTCGAGTCGTGCGATTCAGCAAACGCACGCCCAATCTGTCCTCTAGCTGACCAATGTATTTGCTGGTCAGGGCCGGTGAAATCCCTAGGAGGCTGGCGGCATTCACAAAAGATTTCTGCTGAGCGACGGCACAAAACGTGCGCATTCCGGTGATAATGTCCATTATTAACAATGACACGTTGATAAAGTAACGTCAACAACCCGCTTTAAGCTGCAAGCAAATGCCTCATATCAACTCGAGGAAAGCAAACGAGGCTAAGAGCATGCAGATCAAAAGCACCGATGAAAGCTACGGCCTGATTGCGCGCCTGCTCCACTGGGGGATGGCTGCAGCCATTCTGGCGATGTTTGCTTTGGGCTATTGGATGCGCACTCTGGATTACTATAGCCCATGGTACAAACAGGCCCCCGATATTCACAAGGGGGTTGGCATGATCCTGATGGCCCTGCTGGTTTTTCGCATGCTTTGGCGCGTGCTGGATCATCGCCCCGACGACAAAGACCTAAAGGCAATTGAACGCAAGCTATCACATTTGCTTCATACAGGGTTTTATCTGCTTCTCGTTGTTTTGATGATTGCTGGATACCTGATTGCAACGCTGGACGGGCGTGTCATAGACGTGTTCGGCTGGATAGAAGTCCCTTCCTTGCACACGCAAAAAGGCTTGGAAGAAACTGCTGGCTGGATCCACGAATTCTTGGCCTATTTGTTGATGGGGCTTGTAGCGCTGCACGCTGCTGCCGCCCTGAAACACCATTTTGTTGATCGCGACAAAACCCTGCTGCGGATGCTTCGCAGCGGAAAACCCAACTCTTAACTCAACCAAACCCACCCACCTTAAAAGGAAATACCATGAAACTGAAACAACTGGCCACCGCAGCGACACTCGCAACGCTCTCGTTCTCTCAGGCGCAGGCCGCTGACTATGTTATTGATACGCAAGGTTACCATGCCTCGGTCATGTTTCGCGTCAACCATCTGGGTTATTCTTGGCTGACAGGCCGTTTTGACAACTTTAACGGCTCGTTTACGTATGATGCCGATGCGCCGGAAAAATCCTCTGTTAAGGTGGAAATAGACACAACTTCCGTTAACTCTAACCATGCAGAGCGCGACAATCACCTGCGCAGTGCTGATTTTCTGGACACAGGTAAATTCCCGACGGCCAGTTTTGTTAGCAAATCAATGGCGGTTACCGGTGAAACTGCTGTGATTACGGGCGATCTGACACTGCATGGTGTGACCAAAGAAATCACAATTGACGCTGAATTGATTGGTGAGGGTAAAGATCCATGGGGCGGATATCGTGCAGGCTTCATCGGCACCACATCCCTGCCAATGGCCGATTACGGGATGGTTTTCAACCTTGGTCCGGCTTCAACCAACGTAGAAATGACCCTGAACATCGAGGGCGTTCGCCAATAAGGCAACGGCCAATAGCGCTAAACCGGGATATTCCGGTTTAGCGCCCAAAACTAAAAGCCGGCAATCATTCCTTCCAGCGCTTCTTTCTCGGTACTCACCTCGCGCAAGCGCGCTCCAACCACATCGCCTATACTGATCAACCCGATCATCTTTTCGCTATCCATAACAGGCATGTGGCGAAAACGTCCCATGGTCATGGTATTAAGCACCATTTCCGCAGTATCCACCTTGGTGGCAGTAACGATTTTACGGGTCATGACGCTGGAAACTGCATCCTTTAGGCAACCCGTGCCACGCGCACCCAATTCCCGTACGATGTCGCGTTCGGACAGAATGCCAAGCACATCCCTGCCAGTGTTGGACACCACCAAAGCACCAATTCTGCGTTTGGACATGATAGAAGCTGCATCACTGATACTCGTTTCCGGCGCTACCGTTTCAATATCACCAGAGGCTTTACCTGCCAAGATTTGTTGCACTAGCATGTTTTGAACTCCCTTTTTAGTATTCTTTCAGCGTGCGCGATACGGGATGCTGCTGTCAAGCATTCGCCTCAAGCGCGCGCACTTCGGCGCGGATTTTCGGGATCAGCAGATCGGCAAATCGGTTCAGGCGTTCTACTTTGCGGTCATCCGCATGGCGCACCAGATAAAAACTGCGGGTCAGTGATACGCTATCCATCAGGATACGTTGCAATTCGGGAAAGGTAGGAATGGCAAAATCATGCACAATGCATACCCCCGCCCCGCTGCGCGCCAGATTCAATTGCACGGAAAAAGAATTTGAGGCCAGTGTCGGCGTAACCATCTCGCCGACTTCATGCAGATAGTCCAGTTCATCGGCGAAAATCAGATCGGAAATATAACCAATCATCCGGTGGTTTTTCAGGTCATTGGTGCAGGTAATCGGCGGGTGTGCGGCAAGGTATTCCCTGGTTGCAGCCAGATGCAGGCGGTAATCCGAGATTTTTTGCACCGTCAGGCGTCCGGCATTGGGCGGGGATACAGCAATCGCCATATCAGCCTCTCGCTTGGAGAGGTTGAGCACCCGCGACAATGCGACGATCTGCACCTCCAGCCCCGGATTTTCATCACAAATCTGCGCACAAACCTGTGGCAACAGGTAATTCGCCGATCCATCCGGAGCGCCAATGCGCACGGTTCCGCTCAGCTGATCCGCGTTATCCTGCACCTCACCGCGCGCGTGGCGCAGGGCGGCATCCATTTCATCCACATGGATCATCAGGCGCGTGCCTGCTTCGGTCAGGTCATAGCCTTGCGGTGAACGGGTGAACAGGCGGGCATTCATGTCTTCCTCCAGACGGGTGATCCGCCTGCCCAAGGTGGCCGGGTCCATTTTCAGCACCCGTGCTGCCGCAGTCAGGCTTCTGGCGCGCGCCACATGCAAGAAAACCTTCAGATCATCCCAACGTAAATGTTCTTCCACTTCCCTCATCCCGACAAAAATGCAAAATACTTTTGGCATATTGCGCCTTTTAATTGGAAAAATGCAAGGCTATTGTGTGGGCGAAATTAGCGCAACTGGAGGATTCCCATGGAACAGATCGGTCACTATATCAACGGCGAGCATGTGGCAGGCACAAGCGGCCGCACCGCAGATGTATTCAACCCAGCGACGGGAGAAGTACAAGCACAGGTCGCACTGGCCAATCAGGCTGAAATGGATGCCGCTGTGGCCATCGCCGCAGCCGCGCAACCGGCCTGGGCTGCGCAAAATCCACAAAAACGCGCCCGCGTCATGATGAAAATGGTCGAACTGCTGCACCGCGATATGGACAAGCTGGCAGAAGCTCTGTCGCGCGAGCACGGCAAAACCCTGCCCGATGCGGCCGGTGACGTGATCCGCGGGCTGGAAGTGGTGGAATACTGCATTGGTGCCCCCCAAATGCTGAAAGGTGAATACACCGACGGCGCGGGCCCAGGCATTGATATGTATTCCATGAAACAGGCGCTTGGCGTTTGTGCCGGTATCACGCCGTTCAATTTCCCCGCCATGATCCCGATGTGGATGTTTGCCCCCGCGATAGTTTGCGGTAACGCCTTTATCCTGAAACCATCCGAGCGTGATCCATCTGTGCCAATGATGCTGGCCGCCTTAATGGAAGAAGCAGGCCTGCCCAAGGGCATCATGCAAGTGGTGAATGGCGACAAAGAAGCCGTGGATGCAATCATTGCTGATCCGGTGATCCAGTCGATCGGCTTTGTGGGCTCCACCCCGATTGCACAATATATCTATGGTGGCGGTTGTGCCGCTGGCAAACGGGTTCAGTGTTTTGGCGGCGCGAAAAACCACGCCATCATCATGCCCGACGCGGATATGGACAATGTTGTAGACGCCCTGATCGGTGCCGGTTTCGGCGCGGCTGGCGAACGCTGCATGGCTCTATCGGTAGCTGTACCCGTGGGCAAAGATACCGCAGATCGCCTGATCGCGGCAATGATCCCGAAGGTGGAAAGCCTGAAAATCGGCCCCTACACCGGCGGCAACGATGTCGACTTTGGCCCGGTTGTGACTAGCATGGCAAAAGAAAAAATAAATGGTCTGGTCCAATCCGGTGTTGATCAAGGTGCCACTATGGCAGTTGATGGTCGTGATTTCTCTCTGCAAGGCTATGAGGATGGTTTCTTTGTGGGCGCGACACTGTTTGACAATGTGACCACCGATATGGACATCTACAAACAGGAAATTTTTGGTCCTGTACTGTGTACCGTTCGCGCCGACACCTACGATGACGCGATCAAGATGACCATGGAAAACGAGTACGGCAACGGCACCGCCATCTTTACCCGCGATGGCGACACCGCACGTGATTTTGCCAACCGGATCAATGTGGGCATGGTTGGTGTGAACGTTCCAATCCCGGTACCCCTTGCCTATCATACCTTTGGCGGGTGGAAAAAATCTGCCTTTGGTGACCTGAACCAACATGGGCCGGATGCGTTCAAATTCTACACCCGCACCAAAACCATAACTTCGCGTTGGCCATCCGGTGCCCGCGAAGGGGCCAATTTTTCTATTCCGACGATGGGTTGAGAATAAACATTTGGAACCTTGCCAATAAACGCGCGCCTGTCATGCAGGCGCGCGTTTTGCATTTTATCTACTCACGATTAAGCATAATTACGCCGGTGCCTTCAAACGAAGCGTAACTTGTTGATTTTGACGGTGCGAATCGGTTAAAGATGGTTTGAATAGAGTTTAAAAATGATAACAGACACAGAGCTTGCTTGGCTGAGACGCATTTAGTTGTCCAGTCAATTCTCGCAGCCCAGCCATGCGCTAGGAATTGGACGCTGCGAACCAGATCAAGACAGTTGTTATCTGTAAAAAGTTTATCAAGGATTTCTCGCATGTCATCCACACTGTTTAAAAAACTGCAACAGCACGTAAGTAGACCAAGCGCCCTATCTGGGCTGGTGATTAAAGCAATCCGCAGCATCAAAATGAATACTGCACCACATTGGGAAAAGGAAATCAGGATATGAGTGGCTCAAACAACCCAGTAACCTTTATCAAATCAATAGGCGACGTTTTTTTCGACGACGTTCTGGAAGATTATAATTGGTCCAGTCCTTCAATAGATATCTTCAATGGCAGTGGGTCCACGACCGCAGCCCTTGCCACTTTCACAATCGATGCCTTCACAAACCTGACTATGCCACAAGAATTTACGCCCCCCTCAACTGCGACAGTGGATGATTACAATTGGGATCTGGTCTCCCTGCCTGAACCTGACCCGAACCCAACCGTTGTCGACCCACTTTCGACGGGGAACCTCGCGGCACCGGGTGCCCCTGCCACTCTGACCACGCTCGCTACCTACCTTAATGAGCGTGGCACCGGAAGCGCCGGTAGCGACTTTTGGGACGAATTCTACGGCACGAGCACCAACTCACCGTTCTTCAACGTTACCGGTTCGGGCACCAACGCCAAAAATGGTGTGATCCACTACAATGTGACCAGCTTTCCGGGCACTGACGCCAACGGGGTTACCGCCGGACGCGCAGACATGATCCGCCACGCGCTCAATGTCTATGAGGATATTCTCGGGATCAACTTCGTGGAAACCACCTCGACCAACACTTCATATACGGACCTCTTCTTCGGTGACTGGTCCGCTGGCAAGGCCTTTGCCAACTTCAACAAGGCCTCGGACGGCTCAATCTCTTATGCTTGGGTTAATATTGACAACAATTGGGACAGCGGCAATACAGCCATCGGAACCTATGCCTTCCAGACTGCGCTGCACGAGATCGGCCACACACTCGGCCTCGGCCACCAGGGTCTCTATAATGCAGGCTCCGGCTCGCCCACCTATAACGATGCCTATTGGCAGAACGACACCTGGCAGCAAACCATGATGTCGTATTGGGACCAGAGCAATTATAACAGCCAATCCTACGCTCGGTTAATTGGGCCGATGGCGGTCGATTGGCTGGCGCTTGATCGAATCTATGGTGCACAGGGATACGGCATCAGCAACGGCACCACCACTGGTGACACTACCTGGGGATTCAACGACTCTTGGTATAACTGGACACCGTCCAGTTCCGGCCCGGGGTTTGGTTATGCCAATAGCGCATTTGCATCAATGGCGACCATGCTCGACACTAACGCGGTTGCCATTGTGGACGGCGGCGGCACCGACACACTGGACCTCTCGGGCTTTAGCAATAACACCGTGATCGACGTCTCTGAAGCCCTTGCTTCCTCCACCACCGGTTCAATTTCCAGCGTGGCCGGGCTAACCGGCAACCTGACCATCGCAGTTGGCACCATCATAGAAAACGTGATTGGCGGTGCTGGCAGCGAATTGATCTATGGTAACAACGCCAACAACACCATAGACGGCAATGGCGGCAATGATACGATTTACGGCTATGACGGCAACGATAGGCTCGAAGGCGGCACTGGCGACGACAAGCTGTATGGCGGTGTTGGCAACGATACCTTCTATTATCTTGGCGGTGTCACCGGTAATGACAGCCTAAGTGGCGCAGGTGGCTACGACAAAATCCTTGTAGAGGGTGCTGGTAGCTTCGACCTGACAGGGCTCAATGTCTCCTCAATTGAAGAGATCGAATACAAAGCCGATGGCACTAATATTGACAAGACGGTCACCCTTTCGAACAAGGAAATTGATTCCACGAGCGAGTTTGCAAGCGCGCTTGTGATCGACGGCAACAGCAATACTGGTTCGGATGACGTGCTGATCATCAATTTCTCGACCTCTTACGGCCAGCACAAGGATTTCAGCAACTGGGTCTTCCAAGACTGGGGCGCTCAGAATGAGCAGGTCATCATCAATGGCAGTTCCAATGCCAATACGATTACCGGTACCGATGTCGACGACCAGATCAACGGCAATGGCGGCAATGATCGGCTGAGTGGTTGGTCGGGCAATGATACGCTATCCGGCGGGTCGGGCATTGATACCCTCTATGGCGGCACCGGCAACGACACTCTATTGGGCGGATGGAGCACCGATACTCTCTACGGTGGTAGTGGTAATGATACCATGAAGGTACTGTCAGGTGAGTATTTCGACAATGTTTACGGCGGTACTGGCACCGATACACTGGATCATACCGCCGTGTCCCGTTCAGGTGATACTTTTGATTTTGAATTGGGTCAGATCGTCTCGGGCTTTGATACCGGCACGCCTGTGTTGAGCAGTATTGAGGTTTATCGGGACGGGACGGGCGGCAACACAATTATTTCCGGCGGGGACGGCGCAACGTTCTACGGCAATGCAGGTGATGATACCATGCACGCGGGGCTTGGAACAGAGACGATGTACGGCGGTTCAGGAACCGACACGCTGGATACCACCACCTTCAATGGTGCCTATGAGGTCGATATGACCACGGGCCTTACCAACTATGGTGGTGAGTTATTCCTCGGCTTCGAGAACCTGATTTCAGGTAATGGTAATGACACGCTTACAGGCACTTCCGGGATCAACAGCATCGTCGGCGGCGGCGGCAACGACACGATTAGCGGCGGCGGTGGCGAAGACAGCCTCGACGGTGGCGCGGGTATTGACACCGCAGATTATAGTTACTGGGGCGGCGTCGGCGGCGTCTTTGATCTCACAGCGGGCACAGCGCTTTTCTCTGGGTTCTATACCGAGGCCATGGTCAATTTCGAAAACCTGATTGGCAGTGGCGGCGGTGATTCCATCAGCGGCACCTCAGGAGTCAATATCCTCAACGGTGGCGCGGGCAACGACACGATTAGCGGCGGCGGTGGCGAAGATAGCCTCGACGGCGGCGCAGGCATTGACACCGCAGATTACAGGTATTGGACTGGCGTCGGCGGCGTCTTTGATCTCACAGCGGGCACGGCGTTATTCGCAGGCTTCTATACCGAGGCCATGATCAATTTCGAAAACCTGTTTGGCAGTGGCGGCAATGATTCCATCACCGGCACCTCCGGGGCCAACACCCTCAGCGGTGGCGCGGGCAACGACACAATTCAAGGCGGAGCGGGCGTCGATGTCATGAACGGGAATGGCGGCAATGATACCTTCATCATCGATTACGGTTGGACAGGTGGTGCGGGTGAGTCAATGAATGGTGGCACAGGCTCCGATACATTCGACACATCAGCGGTCGGAGCAATCAATGCCATTGTTAACTTGGTGGCTGGCACCTTCACCTACACCCCAGGCGGAGCCGGCACGATCGCCCTGTCATCAATCGAGAATGTGATTACCGGGGCTGGTAACGACTCCGTTACTGGCAACTCCTCCGCAAACGCACTCACCGGCGGGAGTGGCAGCGATACGCTTGTCGGCAGAGGCGGTGACGATACGCTCATCGGCGGCGGCGGCAACGACACGCTTTACGGCAATGGCGGCGCGGATCATTTCAGCGGGGGTGCGGGCGACGATGTTCTGTATCTCGGGGCTGGCGACGTGTTGAAAGACGGCACCGTGCCACGCGATATCGGCGGATCAGGCTACGACACCGCAATTTTGGCAACGGGTTTTACCTTCAACCCATCTAACTGGAGCCGCTACGGCATCGAGTCTGTCTTTGGCAGCTCCGCCAATGACACCATCAGGGGCCGGAACAACGGCGTTGACTATCATTTCGATGGCGGCGACGGCAACGACACCCTGCTGACAGCGGGCGGCGACGATACACTTGTCGGCGGCGCGGGCAATGATACGCTCAACGGCGGCGCAGGCGCAGATCACCTCACCGGCGGTGCTGGCGACGATGTGATCTATCTCGGGGCTGGCGACGTGTTGAAAAACGGCACCGTACCGCGTGATATCGGTGGAACTGGCTATGACACTGCAATTCTGGCAACCGGCTTTACCTTCAATCCGTCTAACTGGAGCCGCTACGGCTTTGAATCTGTCTTCGGCAGTTCCGCCAACGATACCATGCGGGGCCGGAACAATGGCGTTGACTATCATTTCGATGGCGGTGGTGGCACTGACACTCTGTCAACGGTCGGCGGTGACGATACACTTGTCGGCGGTGCGGGCAACGATATGTTGACCAGCGGTGCCGGTGCTGACAGGTTTGTATACAATACAGGCGCTGGCACAGACACTATCACTGACTTTGAGGACGGAGTTGACTTAGTAGAAATTGTAACTGGGGCGGCAAACTTTGGCGATCTAACCATTGTTGACGGGATCGGTGGCGCGGTTGTCACATTCTCCGGCGTCACGATTGTACTCACAGGCATGGTGGAAAGTGACCTTACTGCAAGCGATTTCTTGTTTACCTAAACGGTATCTCTAAATCTCTCTGGCTGGCGACAACCCTTGTTTCACAAGGGCTGTCGCCAGCCAATTTTTGTGGTGATCCAAATTAAAAGCGAAGCATTTTAGGCGGGAAGTACTGCAGTAACCACAAAAACGCCACTTCCCCCTTGAAGGCCTGCTTTCCTAAAAAATATATGCAGAATACATCTCCCGCCCTCGGAGTAAACGAAGGACACAAACTGGCGGAATTTTACCCCGCTACAATCAAATTATATGATCGCTTCTGTGGCCCAATATTGCCCGCATTTTACAGGTTTCAACAACTTCCCTCCTGTCACGGGATTGGATGGCCTCAGTCGCCCGTACAGTGGCCTTTAGGGTAATTCGCCCATTTTTCATGGGGTCCGCTTGTAGGATTACACGGCCAGTTTCATTGCGGGTGTGATCCCGCCGATGGCCCGATGCCCGAAGGGTTTACGGAGTAAATCCCGAAAGGGATGTTGGGCCGGTCATTGTTGTATGTCCAGAGCCAGTTTGTGGCCTGTTCCTGCGCCTCCTCTATCGTTTCAAAGATGTTTTGATCCAACCATTCGTGGCGAACCGTGCGGTTGTAACGCTCGATATAGGCGTTCTGCTGGGGCTTGCCGGGTTGGATGTATTGGATGTGAATGCCCATCCGCTCAGCCCATGCCATCAGCTTGCCGCTGATATATTCAGGGCCATTATCAACCCTGATTATCAGCGGTCTGCCTCGCCATTCGATAATCCGGTTTAGGCTGCGGACAACGCGTTCGGCAGGCAGCGAGAAGCCCGCCTTGATGCCCAACCCTTCCCGGTTGAAGTCATCCAGCACGTTTAACATGCGATTGCTGGTTAGCTTCACAAGCCATTCCGCGATCTCAGCCTTCTCATCGCTCAGCTTACGCTCATACCGGTAGCAGCATTCACTGATCTGGAAAGTCCGACAAGCCAGCGCAATGCTGACCCCACGGTGAACGACCGCTTTCACGGCCATCCACTGACCGGCAGGTGATTGGAACAATCTCCGAGAGGTTCTTTGCGCAGAGACGGCCTTAGCGCTTTTTTCCAAGCGCCTCCTTCAGCAAGTTGTTCTGCATGCTCATCTCAGCTCAAGCGGCGGTTCCCTTCAGCCATCGCCTTCAGTTCTGAAATCATAGTCGCGTCCACTCTCGATCATGCTAACGCATAATCTGCCGTGCAGCGCATGCCACCAAACTTCGCCCGCCATTTGTAAAAGCTGGCAGTGCTCATGCCGTGCTCACGGCACAGTTCCGAAACCGGTACACCGCTCTCAGCCTGCTTCAAAATCCCCATGATCTGCGCGTCGCTATATCGTTTATTCTTCATTCAAAATCTCCTCAGATAGTATGCCGAGAAAATTCTACGCACGAACACCACTAATTTTAGGGGGGATTACCTTAGCAATTCTACTGCAACCAATCTTAGAGCATTTGAGTTTGGATCGGCCCGCTTTTCAATCCCGGGCCACGATAGGACTTCCTCAGCTTCCCCAAACCAGAATTCATCCGGTTTACCCGTCGCAGGCTCATATCTGTTGTTCTCATCGAACACAGTTGTTTGCTGTTGGCGTTCCTCAAAGGCAGGTCGTGGCGTTTCCCGTAATGGTTCGTTAGGATCATAAAACCCCTCTAGCCTGCCCTCTTCGTCTTCTTCAAGCAAATGAGCAAAGCAGATTTCCCCGACCTGTTTCAAGGTTTCGGTAGAAAGTTCGGTTGCCAGAGGTTCCTGCTGAATTTGAAGGGATCGCCCATGCCTATCAAATTTTTCATCAATTCGGTTGCTTCAACCCGCACATTCCGGATGGCCTCCAAACAGTCCTTGGTCCCCAATGAAAATGCCTCTTCAGACTTTCCATAGGTATCTAAAATATCCTTGAGGACGGTTGCACGGTGGTAATATGTTGCGTTTCGGCGGTATAAACGAGGGTATCCGGTCACTCTACTCAGCCCCTTCACTGTAGCACCTCCCTGTAACAAACTGAGCATTATTACCGAGTATATCAGCAAGTTACTGTTTTCAATGTAGGAATAGAGGGAATTGGTGGAGCCTAGGAGGATCGAACTCCTGACCTCTTCGCTGCCAGCGAAGCGCTCTCCCAGCTGAGCTAAGGCCCCATCTTGTGCCGCTTTGGCAGCACTTGGGTTATTTAGGAAAACCCGCCTGAACGTGCAAGCGGAAAATCCGGTTTTCTAAATCTTTAATTGTCGTCGTCGCTTGCCGGAACATCGGCCAACTCTTCGAGCGGCACCGTGTTGTCGTCGTCGTCATCCAGCACATCATCGCCCAGATCTGCGTCGCCGACAGCGTTGTCCCCGAAGGTTTCCGCATCATCAATAACATCCGCATCATCGTCCGCCTCGGCCTCTTTGGCCTTCTTCAGGGCGGACTGGTCTTCCTTGTGCGACATGGTCCCCTTTTTGTCGTTGGTAAAGAACGACAACGGGTATTCTGTGCCCGTATAGGGGCTGGTGACCGGATCATTGTTCAGGTCATAAAAGCGTTTGCCGGTTTCCGGACAGGTTCGCTTTACGCCCCATTCTTCTTTGGCCATGAGAACCCCCTTGGGATCGATGAATTTCGACTATTCGCAGCCAAGTGCCACAACGGCAATGGCTTGTCAAAGGTTGAATCGCAAATTGCGGTTTCGTTAACAGATTTGGCCGCTATGTTAAGGTTTCAACCCAGTAAACACAGGCATCCCCCCGTGAGCGAGATTATCCAGATCGGTCAACCACCCATAGAGGTGCATCTGCGGCGCTCGCAGCGTGCACGTCGGTTTTCGCTGCGCATTTCCAATTCCAGCGGAATAGTCAGCTTGACTGTTCCCAAACGGGCAAGCGCAAAGGTGGCAATCGGGTTTGCGCAGGATCAGGAAGTCTGGTTACGGCGCAATCTGGAAAAAAGACCTGAACAGGTAATGCCGGTATTTGGTGGTTCAATTTTGCTGGATGGACGCAGCGTTACACTGGCACAGGGCAGCCAGAGATCTCCCGTACTACAGGATGGCGTCCTGAGCCTATATGGCCACGAGGAGGCGCTTGCAGCGCGGCTGCGGGGTTATCTCAAGACATTGGCACGGGAACGGCTCTTGGCTGCATCAGAGCAATATGCCAGAGCAATCGGGCGCGATATTTCCCGGATCACCCTGCGAGACACGCGTTCCCGTTGGGGGTCCTGCACTTCGGAGGGAAATCTGATGTTTTCCTGGCGCCTTGTGATGGCACCGCGTCCGGTGCAGGATTACGTTGCCGCCCATGAGGTGTGCCACTTGATCGAAATGAACCACTCTGCTGCCTATTGGCAGCTGGTTGAATCAATCTATCCGGACTATCAAAACCAGCGCAACTGGCTGAAAACCAACGGGGCGATGCTGCACCGGTATGTTTTTTAGCTTGACGTTGCGCCACCTTGTGATCACAAAAAGATATGAACCCAAAAGATCGCCCTACCGAAACCGCCCTGCCCGCCCATGAGCACGTCTATCGCACCCTGCGTGCCGATGTGATGCACGGTGTTGTATTGCCGGGGCAAGCACTGACCATTCGCGGGCTTGCGGAACGCTTTGGCGTCTCTATGACCCCCGCTCGCGAAGCCATGCGGCGGTTGACGGCCGAGGGGGCGTTAACCCTGTCCAAAACCGGCCGCATCACCACGCCGATGCTGAGCGTGGAGCGTATTGAGGAACTGGCCTCGATCCGAGCATTGCTGGAACCCGAGCTGGCAGCGCGCGCTCAAGTACGGGTGCATATGGCACTAATCGAGCGGCTACAGAATATCAACGCGGTGATTGAACAGATGATCCTGCGCAATGATTCTGTGGGCTATATCCGCTCTAATCTGGAATTCCATCGCACGCTCTATTTACGCGCACAGGCACCGGCGATGCTGGCAATTGTGGAAACGGTCTGGCTGCAAATGGGACCAACCATGAGCAGACTTTATTCCAGCCGCCAACGGCCAAATGCTGCACGCAACCACCGGATTGCGGTAGCCGCCTTGATGGCGGGGGATGAAACTGCGTTGAAACAGGCAATTGCCACGGATGTGACACAAGGCTTACGGATGCTGATTCCCAATAAGGTTTAGTTTTTTCTGCGCAGCCATTCGCTGATTTCGAGCAACGCCTCCGTGCCCTCGGGGACGACTTTGGTCAGGTTCACAAAAGCATGTACCTGTCCGGTGAAATGGCGATGGGTCACGGCAACTCCGGCCTCTCGCAATTTCTTCCCGTATAAGGCCCCGTCATCCATCAGCGGATCAAATCCGCCGGTAAGAACGTAACACGGCGGCAGCCCCGCCAGATCATCCGCCCGCAAAGGTGAGAATTTCGGGTTATCAAAATCCCTGAATGTGCCTGCGTATTCATCCCGAAACCAGCTCATGCGGGTTTTGGGCAGCAGATAGGCATCCTTTAGCCCGTTGATAGAGGAGGTCTGCAGATGCCCATCAGTAACGGGATAGATCAGCAGTTGAAAATCAGGCATCGGGGCTGCCTGACCGCGCATTTGCTGACACAACACAGCGGCGAAACACCCCCCCGCACTATCGCCCCCGACGCCGATGTGGGCAGGGTCAATGCCCAGTTCTGTGGCATTTTTACATACACCTAAATACCCTGAAATCGCATCATCAACCCCGGCAGGATAGCGATACTCCGGTGCTAGACGATAGTCCACCGCCACCACAATACCGCCCCCCCATTTGGCCAGCTTGCAACATAACGCGTGGTGGCTCTCGAGATCACCCTGAATAAACCCGCCCCCGTGGAAATAGACCATGGCGGGGCGCAAGGTCGTTTTGTCGGCGTGATCAGAATACAACCGCGCTGCAATCGGGCCATTGTCACCAGCGAGGCTTATATCCTCGATTCGGGCAAGAGGCGGGCCTTTGCGATCAAACAGCGCCACGGATTTGAGGGTTTGCGCCCGGCTCTCGGCGACAGTCGGCATTGGCCCCGGCCCGCGCATTTTCGCAGCAAACCGCCCAACGGCATAGGCTTTGGGATCAATCCTAAAGCCGCGATAACTATCGCGATTTGGTGTCAGAAGATCGACAAGGCGCGAGGGTAGGAAAACCAGAATCAGACTGGCCAGCAATGACAATTTCCCCATGTTTCCCCCGGATATTTGCTGCAAGTCTAACGGAAGAGATTGCAATGCCAAGCCTAAGTTTTCTGAAAGATATGGGCCGGAAAGGTGTTCAGCAGAATTCTATAGCGCATTCGTGCATCCGTTATCTGGCTATAACTGCCGATCAAATCGCGGATCGGTGCCCCAAGGCGTTCCAACCCCGACACAAAAGCCAAAATCACCCCGACCTCTATCCGGTCATTGATCGCCAGCCAGCCCCCATAGGCAATCACGCCAAATGGGCCGAGGGAAATCAAAAGGTTATTGATAGTTTTCATGACATTCTTGGTCAGCAGGAACTTGGTTCGGATGCTCAGGATTCTGCCGATGATTGTTGTAAACTCTCTGGGCGGGGGCTTGTTGAGCAGGTCGTCCTCCTCATTATTCACAATAAATTCTCCCAATGCCCGCACCTGCAACGCCTTGGCACCGGCCAGCCGGTTCAGGCGTGCCTGAAAAATCGGAACGATAACAAATTGCGGCGTATAAAGTGCCAAAGCAATGGCTGCGACCTTCGGTTCGATCCAGAACATATAGCCTAGAATGGTCACCAGCGTGCCTATTTGCAACAAAGGGCCGGAAATTGCCGCACCCGCAAACCCGCCGAGTTTTTCAACCTCCGATGACAGCATCGAAACAACCGCACCCTCACTGACCTTGTCTTCTTTTGGGGGTTCCGGATTCGCCTTGGATGGAGAAATAACTGTGTAAATACAATAATATACCGAGTTACGCAGAGAGTGCACAATCCGCGCCGAGATCAGCTCACGCTGGGTTCTCATTACCATTTTCAAACCAGAAGCTACGAACAGCGCTATCAGATAATAAATGGCAAGGCGGATCAGCAGCTCGGTATCGCCCTTGGCCACCGCATCATCAAGAATCCGGCGCTGCAATTCAAGAGGGATAGGACTAAGGGGCAACAGCATCAGGGTCAGGACAATCACAATCATTTGTGGCCAATAGGAGTTCTGGAAAATGTAGCGGTAAACAGAATTGGGCATAGGAAAACCTCGGTATTGGATATTTCTGTGCTGTCACGGATCTTCAGCTCTGGCAAGAAGCCAAGCCCTGCCTCACACCTTGTTGAGGCAAGCGCGAGGCCACTGTATCAGCGTTACTCAAACTCAAAATTCGCTGCCACAACCGCCGCATCTGTCAGATCCAGATCAGCCAGAGAAACCCCCTCCAGACGCAAGAAATTACCGGGACTGAAAGTGAGCACGATTGAGCCACCCACTTCTTCGGCCAGAGCAGCCAGATCCGGATCAACAGCTTTCAAAACCAGCCCAATTTTATCGACGCCGACTTCGAAATCCATTATCCGATCCCTGCCCCCTGTATCACTATAGTAGAACGTATCCGCGCCATTGCCGCCGTACAGAAAATCCTTGCCATCGCCCCCTGACAAGGTGTCGTCCCCACCTTGCCCGTACAGCGTATCGCCGCCTTCGCGGCCGGAAAGGGTATCATTGCCCTTCCCGCCCCAGAACCGGTTTTTCGCGGTATCGCCCGAAATCGTGTCTGCAAACCGAGATCCGATAATGTCCTCAATCCCTTTCAGATCATCCCAACGGGCGTACCCGCCCGTGAAAACATGTTCACCCAAAAGAACACCGACACCGGCGTTTGATTTGCCATAGTCGACAACATCAACTCCGGCTCCTCCGACAAGCCTGTCGCCCCCAGAGCCACCATCCAGAGTGTCATTGCCGCCTTCTCCATACAGAATGTCTATGCCTGATCCACCATAGAGCTTGTCATGGCCGGCACCGCCCCTCAAAACATCGTTATCCGCACCGCCAGACAAAGTATCACTGCCTGTAAAGCCAAATAGCGAGTCTTCGCCCGTGCCCCCAGACAACGTGCTGTTGCCAAATCTAGTCTCGTTTGCCCGATTGGCGATGTTTTTGGAATGGGCCGCGTAAAGGAAATCATTTCCGCCCCCGCCAGACAAGGAATTATCGCCAAGAACACCATAAAGCGTGTCACTATCTTCTCCGCCGATAAGCCTGTCATTGCCAGCGCCCCCAGTGAGCGTGTCATCACCACGTCCCCCGTAAAGCGTATTATCGCCAAAAACGAAATCATCGATCTTGAAGGTGGTGTTTTTTATCAATCTGAGATCGGAAAGATCGCCAAACAGCTTGTCGTTGTCATCGTCCCCATAGAGAATATCATTCCCCCAACTGCCGATAATCTGGTCATTCCCATCGCCACCATAGAGAACATCAGCCCCGACAGAATCCGGTGAATCGGAAACCAATATCCACTTTCCGTTTTTGAGCACCATCTCGCCATCACCGAGCAAAAGATCCACACCGAGACCGCCATAAAGGGTATCATTCCCGCCCAATCCGTAAAGGTCATTCTTGCCGTCGCTGCCGGTCAGGGTATCATTCAGCCCCGAACCCGCCAGATTTTCGATACCCGTCAACCGGTCCCCCTCCGCATGTCCACCGACACCGACAAGGCCGTTCAACCCCACATTTACGGCAACGCCGCTGTGAACGTAGATCACAAAATCATTGCCGCCGCCGCCATTGATCTTGTCTGCCCCCGCCCCGCCAACAATCGTATCACTGCCCTTGCCTGCGTTAACAGTGTCGTCATGGCTACCGGTATCCAGTACGTTGTTCTTCCGGTTTCCCAGCACCGTCTGGCTCCCGCTATCGGTTGTGACGTTTTCAACCTGCTTTAACGTTGTGCCATTTTGCCCACCGCCTGAGACTGTCCCCGCTTTCAAATCAATGCTGGAGGTGCCCGCAAACTGGTCAAAATCAACGGTATCAATCCCCTTGCGGCCATCAATCTCGTAGACACCAGATTTCACCGTTGTGATGTAGTCATTCCCATTGGTGCCGGTGATAATATTCTCGGGCAAGCCACGAATTTCCTCGATGTCGGAATAGCTGATCGTCTGGGTAACACCGGATTCCTCCCAAGAAATAGTATGGTTCACGGCATCGTGGGACAATTTGTAAGTGCCGCGAATATTCAGAATGTCATAGCCATTGCCGCCATTGACGCTTGTCCCGTTTACCGCCCAGTCCCAAACATCAATAAAGTCATTACCTGCGCCACCAAAAACGGTGTTTGAACCTGTAAGCACGGCAATTTCATCGTTGTTCGCGCCACCATAAACCACATCATCGCCATGGCCCGCGTTGATTGTATCATCACCTATACCGCCATAAATGCTGTCATCGCCCGAGGATGCATCTATTGAATCATTGCCCGCATCGCCATACAACAAGTCGGCACCGGTAGAGGATTGCAAAGTGTCATTTCCCGTACCGCCATGCAATTCCACGGATACACCCAAACTGCCCGTTACCAGCAGATCATTGCCACCGAGGCCAAACAGTGTATCCGCACCACCGCCATAGCTAATAATCTCATTGTTCAGATCATTGCCAGTGACGTGATCGGCAAAACGGGTCAGGCCACTTATGTTTTCGATATTAGCAAAAGTATCCCCTTCCGCCTCGCCCCCCGATGCCACACTGCCATCTAGTGCCAGTGTTACCCCGACGGTTTGCTTGGATCCCGATATCACTGTAACGGTGTCTATTCCCGCGCCACCATCATAATGGTCCGCACCCTCCCCGCCCGAGAGCGCATCATTCCCCGCACCGCCTTGCAGAATGTCATCGCCTAAATCGCCCCACAGGGTATCGGACCCCATGCCACCAAACAGGGTGTCGTTCCCGTCGCCACCCTCCAACCAGTCGTTCCCGTCATCGCCTTCCAGACGGTCTTCGCCAGCGCCCCCTTCTAGCCTGTCATCCCCGCCCTTCCCGCGCAGCGTATCGTTGCCGTCATTACCGCGCAGCGTGTCATTTGTTGCATCCCCAACCCCGAGATCATCCCCGGC
>JAHRVG010000016.1 GCA_019090795.1 Paracoccaceae bacterium
AGCGCGGCGTAAACATTGGCAAGGCCAAGCCCGCGGGTATCGTGGAAATGCGCGCCGACCATCACGTCATCGCCGAAATTGTCGATAACTTTCTTGAACAGGGACTTTACGTCGCGCGGATTGCCATAACCAACCGTGTCGGCGATCACCACTTCGTCAACGCCCGCTTTGACAAAATTTTCAACCGATTTTAACACAGCCTTATGGGGCACGTGCCCCTCAAACGAGCAGCCGAATGACGTTGCAAAGCCACCCGCCAACTTGAATCGCTGACCTTCGGGCAGGCTGTCGCGCAATGCCACCACTCGCTTGAATTCAGCCAACGCCTCCGCTGTCGAGCGGCGGCCATTTGACTGGCTGTGGGTCTCGGACACCGAATTCATGAAATCAATTTCATGCACCCCGATCGCCAGCGCTGTTTTGGCGCCGCGCAGGTTTGGCGTTAACGCCGACACCCATAATCCATCCTGCTCCACAGCCGCTGATGCCACCTCAGAGGCATCGGAAAACTGCGGTAACAATTTTGGTGGCACGAAGGAACAGACCTGCATATTGGGCATTCCTGCCGCCACTGTTTCGCGGATCCAGCGGATTTTTTCGTCCGTCGGCACAAAGGTTTTTACGATCTGTATGCCGTCACGCAAGCCTACTTCACGGCATTCGACATCAATGTTACGGTTGGCCATAATGCCCCTACTTCCCTTGGAATTTCGGTTTGCGCTTTTCATTAAAAGCCCGCACGCCCTCAAGCCGATCTTCGGTCGGAACCAGCCGGTTATAAGCCTCTATCTCGAAGGCATAGCCGTTTTTCAGATCAACCTGCGTCGACACATTCATTGACTTTTTCGCCTGATAAATCGCCAGAGGTGCGTTGTTACAGATGGTGCGGGCGGTTTCCAGCACCTCCTCCATCAGCTTGTCATCATCGCAGACTTTGTTAACCACGCCCCATTCCAAGGCCTCATCCGCCGAAAACGGCTTGCCGGTCAGGATGATTTCCTTGGCGCGGCGGATACCCACAGCACGGGGCAAGTTTTGTGTGCCCATACCGCCGGGCATGATGCCGATTTTGATCTCAGTCAGCGCGAAACGGGCACGCCGCGCCGCATAGGCAAAATCGCAGGTCACGACTGTTTCCAGCCCACCGCCATAAGCTGCGCCATTAACCGCCGCGATCACCGGCACCGGGCAGTCGAGCAGCGCTATACGGCATTTTTCAAAGAGTGCGTGTTGCTGCTGCCACTGCGCATCCGTCATATTGTTGCGCTCTTTCAGATCACCGCCGGCATTGAAAATCTTTTCACCGCGCCGGTTAACACGACACAACGAATGCCCTGTTGATCTATATAAAGGTTGGTCCACAGTTCTAACAGCTCGCGGCCCATCTGGGTATTGGTGGAATTTCCCGCTCGGGGGCGGTCGAAAGTGACCACCAACAGATGATCCTCTACCTCCTCGATTTTTATGGTTTCGAAAGGGAAGGGCGTTTTAAAAGAGGACATTATCTGTATTCGCCTTGTCTGAACTGCGGATTGCCACGCCAGTTTTCGATGCGAAATAGAAAACCGGCGACATACGACTACGGCAAAGTTTACCAGCATGGTTCGGGCAAGTCTATGTAATTATGAAACGCATTCCAAAAATGGGAATTTGTCGGCGAAACATTTTGATATTACCAGTAATTACAGTGATTCATTCCGCAAGATCGCGGGCATGAGTGGTCCATTCAATATGTTCGTTAGCAATGAATCAGCGGGTTTCAACATTTCCGTAAAGACGGGAAATACGCTGCGTGCTGGCAATAAGGTGCTTGGCGAGTTCGTCACGCTGCGCCAGCATACGTGCCTCAGGGCCAGCAATCGAAATGCAATAGTTACAAGCACCATTGATGTCAAAAATAGGGGCAGCCATACCCGAGGCCCCGGAAACCCTATCCCCAATCGAACAGGCATAGCCCAGTGCGCGCACCTCGGCCAGCTCGGCGTCCAGATCCCTCGGCACAATGCCTTCACCAAAAATTTCCCCTATCAGTCCTGCCTTCTGAAAGGCCATAAAAACTCGTGACACAGCGCCAGTTTGAAGGCCAACAACCTCCCCAACCCGGACAATTGAACGCAACAACGAGGGGCTTTCGACTACATCAATAACAATACGCTCAGTTCCCTCAAGAACACTTATAGAAACCGTTTCACCTGTAAGCTCACCCAAATGGCGCAATTCTGAATTGGCGATAACGCGCATATTCAACGTTGAAGGAATGAAACTTGCCAGCCGCAGCACCCTGAAGGAAAGGCTATATTTCTGTTCTTCAAGGTGCAGATAGCCAATTTCCAAAAGCGTATTAAGCAGACGAAAAACAGTGGATTTAGGCAAGCCCAGTTGTTGGCAAATTTCGTGCAGTGTTAAGCGCTGCGTATCCTCACTGAAACAATCCAGAACCGCAAAAGCCCTGACGACAGACCGTATCAGTGTCTTTTCATCTTTGTTTTCTATCGTCACTCTCCGCATATCTATGTTTTTTGTAAGGAAACCCTGACGGCAAGCAGGGCAGCTATCAAAGAAGTGACAAAAAGAAAACCAAATAAATAACGGTAACTTCCGGTCAGTTGTAAAATAAGGGCCCCGATACTTGGGCCGATCCAAGCCCCCGAAAACATGAACCCAAGCGCGCCACCTACTGTCTCGGCCATTTTTTCCGGATCGGCGCGCCGCGCAATATTTGCCATAACGATACCGGACCAGCCAAAGGTGGCGACTCCGAAAAAACTGAGCGTGCCATAGGTGACCCATTGTGGCCAATCCGTATTTGCAAAAGAAAACACAGCAATTGTTACAGCAGTGATCACCCCCATGACCGCGACCACCTGCATCGAGTTTCTTAACTTGTCGGCGTGCCACCCCCAAGCCATTCTGCTGGTTGCCCCTAAAAGATTGATCAGAGACAAGGCAATGCCACCCTGAGCCATCGAAAACCCAACCTCCTCGGACAAGAACAGAACAAGAAATGCCAGCACACCTACCTGCACGACACTAAAGCCAAACCCGATGCCGCAAATCATCAACAAAGGCCGATTGGAAAGAATAATCCGCACCCCATCCCATGGCGGAGAAATTGAGGCGTTGGGGTCAGTCAGGTCATCCCAAAAGGGGCAAATACGATGTATCATAATGGCGGAGACGACTGAAATGGCCGCCAACAAATAAAATGCACCTTGCCAGCCCCATGTAACCGCTAGGAGAGGCCCAAGAAGGCCTGCAGTAACCGCACCCAGTGCGGTGCTTGCTTGTCGGAAAGAGAACAAGAAATTGAGCCGCGCCGGGTTGCCAAAACGCGACAAAAGTACTGAGGCCGAAGGGTAGGTCATTCCATATGAATAGCCGATAACGATCGAGCCGAGAGTCAATACAAGCTTGTTTGGAACGCTATAAAGCAAACAACCGGCGGCACTGACCAAAAGCGCCATTTGCAAAATACGCCCTGGACCGAACCGCACAACAAAACCGCCAGTAATAAGCGAAGAAATGCCGCCAACCCCAAAAACCAGAGTAACCTGATACCCAATAAATGCGGCATCTACCTGAAAAAATTCTTTGGTGGCTATTGCCAGTGCAGGCACCAGATACCCACAGGTTCCCACCACAGCGCCAATGGTTGTGGTGGTAATGAGAACAAAGATAATTCTAATCTGCCACGCAGGATTTGGCCCTGACGCCGGGTGACTCAACACGGCCTTTGTCCTGTAGGTATGCTGAATAAACCGATCATTGCATTTAGAAATTATAGGGCAGATATAGCGCCAGTGCCGGGAAGAAATACAAGACAACAACTGTTCCGAGCATGATTAGGATAAACGGCCAGACGCCTGCCGATACTTCCCAAAGTGTTGCGTTTCCAACTGCCTGCACAATGAATAAGTTCAGTCCCACAGGCGGGGTGATCAACGCACATTCAACCATGATCACAAAGATAATACCAAACCAGATTGGGTCTATCCCCATGTTCAGCAGCGTTGGATAAAGCACCGGCACCATGATTAGCAGCATACTAAGGGATTCGATGAACAATCCCATAATCAAAAGAATAAGGCAGACCACGACAAGGAATGTCCCCGCATGGGTAAAGTTATCAGTAACAAGCACCGTTATGTCTTGGGGAATCCGGTAAAGAGTGATTGCCTTTGAGAAGATTTTGGCCCCCGCGATGATCAAGAAAATCGTCACCGTTGTCCGCATCGCCTCCTGCGAAGCCTCTTTGATCAATGTAAAATTGATCGACCGGCGTCCAATAGTAATTATCAAGGCCAGAACAAAGCCGACACCAGCGGCCTCTGTGGGGGTGAAGACACCGAAATAAATCCCCAAAACGATTGTCATAGCCAAAAACAACACAGGAGATGCGCGCAATGACGCGTCCCAACGTTCCTTCCACGAAGCACGCGGCAGAACATCAAGCTGGCCCTTGTATCGTGCGTAGACGATCGAATAGAGCGAAAACATGAAGGCTAGAAACAGGCCAGGGCCAATCCCTGCAGTGAACAGGCTAATGATCGATTCTTCTGTAATGACCCCGTAAATGATCAGAATAATTGATGGCGGGATCAGGATTCCAAGTGTTCCACCTGCCGCAAGCAGCCCCAGAACAAAACTCTTCTCATAGCCGCGTTTGGTCATTTCCGGGATGGCCACGGTGCCAATGGTAGCCGCAGTCGCAACCGACGACCCCGAAATTGCAGAAAACAAGGCACAAGAAAGGATTGTCGCCACACCGAGCCCGCCGGGCCAATGCCCGACCCAGCTTTGAGCAGCGGCAAACAGGTCTTTGCCGACGCCACCCTTGAGCAAAATGTTGGACATCAACAAAAACAAAGGCACCGCCAACAAAATAAAGTTGTCGATACTCGAATAGAGTCCCTGTGGAATCATGATGGGGTTGAACCCTTCAATCAGCAGTAAGGCAAGGCCAAGCCCCCCCATTACAAACGCAATAGGTATGCCCAACACCAGAAGAAATAGAAGTAGGCCAAGAATGATAAATGCGGTCAACGTCTTATCCTTAGATGCTTAGATCACGAATGTGTTCAATGTCTTCCGGGTGGCGAATTTGGCGCCAAATCTGGGCCAGTGCCTGCAAAATCAGAATAAAGAACCCCACCGGAATCGCCGATTCTGTCCAGAACTTCGGTACTTGGTTCATAGTCGCAGTTGCGCGGCCTTTTTCTATGCTTTCCAGCACCACCTCCAGACCCAGCCAGAATGCAAATACCGCGAATACCAGTATCCAGATCAGGGAAATGATTTCGAGGATTTGGCGACCCCGCCTCCCCATCAACTCGGTGAGGATAGTGATCCGGATCAGGCCGTTGTGCCGCAGCACAAAGCCCATCGCCAAATAGGTCCCCCACAACTGAAGCAGTCGCGCACCTTCTTCCGCCCAACTGGTGGGCGCTAGAAAAACGTACCGCGAAACGACTTCATAAGAGATCATCATCCCGATGATGAAAAACAGAAAGGTTGCCAAATGGGCAAACCTCTCAGAAATACTGTCGATAAACCGAAGCATCAAACACCCGCAATTGTTGTGGACTCAGAAGGTCATTATTGGGCGAGTACATATATGCACTCGCCCAAAAGCTGTTAAACCAGATAGCTTATTTGCCAATCGCTGCCAAAATCTTAGCACCAAGCTCGCCCGAGTTGGCAAGATAGGCATCAACAACCGGCTTAGCTGCTGCTTTCCAGTCGGAACGCTCTGCATCACTGAGTTCAATCACTTCTTTGCCTTTGGCAATGGTAACTGCTGCAGCATCGGCCTCGATAGCCGCAATAGAGGCACGCAAATTCGCCTCGGATTCCAAGCCGCATTTGCTCATTGCCGCCTGCTCATCGCCCGACATTGATCCCCAAACGCCGTCATTGATCAGCATCACGAACTCAATTTTTGCGTGCTCGGAACGGGTCACAACATCCATAACTTCATAAAGCTTGCGTGACTTTACCGAACCAATACCTGTCATGCCGGCATCAACCGTACCACGCTGATAGGCCAGAAACTGTTCGGAACCGGACGTCAGCGTTGGGGCACCACCAAGGGCCGTTACAAAATCGCCCAGAGTTTTGCCGAAAACACGCACTTTCATGCCTTCAACGTCAGACGGCTTGCGGATTGGATTGCCAGCTTTTGACAGGAAAACAGCTGTACCATAGTCCATCCAGTACACCGGACGGGCGCCAGTAGAAGTCATCGCATCATCAAGAATTGTGCGCAATGCAGCACCCGGTGCCAGATGGCCAATGGTCTCTTCGCGCGTTCCCATTGCAAACGGCACATAGAGAATTTCAATCGCCGGAATTGTTCCGGCAAAACGAGCGGTTGTCGTCATCCCCATGTCAATCGCACCCGAAGAAACCGCCTGCGGAACCTCTTTATCACGATAGAGCTGCGCAGAATCATACACCTCAATATTGATGTCCGTGTTGGCGGCAACACATTGTGTAAACTCAACTGCGTTTAAAGTCGCAAAGTTTTTCGCAGGCAGCTGCGTGGTAAAGCGAAGCGTTCTTTCGCCCGCTGTGGCAGACACACCCATAGCCATGGCAAGCGCAAAGGCACCAACATAGGTTACCAGAGATTTGTTTCGTGTTTTCATTGTCATATTCTTCCTCCCAAGAAGTATTTATGTACCGGTTAATTTGAAGCTGGAAATCGTCTAGACGCCCGTTGCTCCCCGGCTTTCATCGTTTGATATCCCAATCGTTAGCACACGCAAGCGCACCCGTCCACTTTTTTGAAACGCATTTCAAAATTCGACAAGACTGTGTTGGAATGACTGCCTAAAATTTGCATCAGCGGCCAATTTTCAATTTGGCCCGCATGGCTGCATCAACCTTTTGTGGCCAGCCAACAACCTCAGCGATATCCGGTTGCAAAGACGTAAATTTCATAGGTGAGCCTAACAGGGGCCAGAGCTGCCCATCAGCCCCTTCATGCAACTGCAACAGTGCACGCGCATCGGTTTGTTTATGTTCCAACATCTCGGCAATGGTTTGCACTGGCGCGGCCATAATGCCCACTTTGGTCAGTTCCAAGACTACATCTGTGCGGGTCATATTGCGCACATCCCGCGCTGCAAGAGCCGGTTTGGCGCCGTCGATACACACATATCCGTCGGAACATTCCAGCACCTGATTCGGAGCCTGTGCATCCGCATCCGCCGCCCACAGCGAGGCCGTCATCCACACTGCGATATCCTGCATCGACAAATCCAGAGAATCCCCCAATCCGCTGCGCGCCCTGTTGAGCAACGCAGCCAACACAAAGAACAAGCCAACCTCTCCGCCCATAAAATCACATGCGGAAACGCCTGATTTCAACGGCACCCCGTTGGCTGCGTTTGCGCTCATCATGCCGGCCATCGCCTGCACAACTGTGTCAAATGCCGGTCTTTCCTCATATGCGGAATCAGCTCCAAATCCGGAGATCGCACAATAAATCAGCTCTGGATTGATCTCGGCAATCCGATCAGCATCAAACCCACAGCGGGCAATCGAACCGGGCTTAAGGTTCTCCATGAAAATATCGGCACTTTCAAGAAGCTCGCTAAAAATCCGCTGGCCCTCCTCGGATTTGAGATCAAGAGAAATGCTGGTTTTTCCGGCATTGCTCATCACGAAAATGATGCTCAATCCATCGTTCTTGGGCAGCCAGTCACGCGCCGCATCACCTTTTGGCGGCTCGATTTTGATGACTTCTGCGCCCAGTGTGGCCAAATGTTTGGTCGACAATGGCGCCGTGGTATATTGGCCGATTTCCAGTACCCGAATCCCCTTGAGAGGCAGGTCAGCGCCACTGCGTTGCCCCTGTTTGCCCGCCTTTGCTACACTTTTCACAAACGCAGCCGCCTGTTGATGGCCCGTATTCGCAACCGGAATTTCGCTCGCGACACAGCCATTCCCGCGGTCGGCTTTCAACAATGCACCGGGCAGGCGCATTTTATTGGCCCCATCCGGCACTAGGCGGATCATCTTGCGGTGGATTAGATTTGGGTCGCGCGCACCGTCCTCCATCCGCAAAATCGGCCCACAAGCGACATCGGCCGCCATCAAAAGGCGTGTGGCCTCCTCTACAGTGTGCTGCCCCATCCAGTTTTGCACAATCTCATTCACCGCGTCGCGGTTTTCCATTCGGCTGTCCAGCTCGGAAAATCGCGGATCGCTGGCATATTCCGGCGTGTCCATCACATTGCACAACCGCACCCAAGGCGGATTCGAAGCGGAACACAACAAAACCCACCCATCCGAAGCCTGATACGCATTCCACGGTGCACACATTGCATGCTGGTTGCCGATCCGCGTCGGAGCCTTGCCACCGAAATGCGCCGGAAGAAAAGTGGCCAGTGCATTCACACCACTATCATAGAGCGCCATATCTATCCGCTCGACTGCACCGGTTTGGTCTCGCGCCATCAGGGCCGCGAGTATGGCTGATGCACCATAGGCACCGGTGGAGTATTCCAACAACGGCACCCGCAACGTCACCGGCGGACCATCAGCAAACCCCGTGGTATGCGCCACCCCCGCCATCGACTGCACCAAGGCATCGCCAAACGGTTTTCCCGCCATCGGGCCGGTTTGGCCAAAGGCCGTAAAATCACATATAATGGTGGTCTCACCATGTTCTGCCACCAGATCGCCCCAGCCCGCATCCTCGACATCGCTGGAAATCAGTACCACATCCGCCGCCGCAACCAGCGCCGAAACCAAAGCGCGATCATCGGCATTTTCAGAATCCGCAACCACGCTGGATTTCCCCGCCGCATATAGCCCGCGACTGGCCCATTTACCGCTGCCCTGAACGCGCCCTTGCGGTGGTTCGACGAAAAAGACCTGTGCTCCGGCCTCGGCCAGAAGCGATGCGCAGACCGCCACTGAAATGCGGCTGCCAATCTCAACAATGTTTAGACCATTCAGATATTGCGCTTGTCCTGCCGTCGAAGATTGGGTCATCTACTTACTCTCGCTTCTGTATATTATGGGGTGGGTGGGCCTATCAGATCGCGGGTATCTGCGCCAATATCCGGCACAGTGGCCGAAACGTTAACGGGGGTTTTATCAAACATGTAAGGCGCTGTAATAACGCAGTTTCCGCGTTTTTTCCCATGCTCATAAATCATCAGACCTTCGCGTTTGGCAACATTTAGGCCATAGACCTCGTTCAGCTCCAGCATCTTAACGGCAGCCAGATTTTTTGCGTTCATTAGACGGATCACTTCGGCACAACTGCTGTTTTGCATTTGCTGGATTTCACCTGCATCCCCCTGCACCAAAACCCACCCATCAAGCGCCTGAACCACCGTGCTTGGCGGCAATACGGGGGCCCCATCGGGCCCACTTAACCCCACCATCCACGCGACAGTATCATACATCGAAATATCAAGAACCGTGCCGGTGCCGCTGCGGCGCGCATCCCGCAAAGCGGCGATAATTTCAAGCGGGGCAATATGCGCCGCGGCCAGATCAGCAATCGAGAACCCGGCCTTGTTCGGGCCACTTTGCGTGACAATGCGCGAAATTACCCCTGCCTCGGCCTGAATGACTGTATCCAGCGCCGGACGGGTTGATCCGTTCATCCCATAACCGGAAATCCCGCAATAGATCAGCCGAGGATTGATCCGGTGCAGCACATCTGCCCCCATCCCCATCCGCTCCATCGCGCCGGCCTTTAGGTTGAACATCACAACATCCGCTGTTTTCACCAGTTCAAGGAAACTGTGTTTTTGCGCGGCGTTGCGCAAGTCCAGAACCACCGATTTCTTACCGGCGTTATAATTGGCAAAATAACAACTGATCCCGTCAACCATCGGCACCCACAGGCGAGAATCCTCGCCGCAGGCGGGCTCTATCTTGATGACCTCCGCCCCCATATTTCCCAAGAACCGCCCGGCCAAAGGGCCCGCAGTATATGGACCGATTTCGAGTATCCGAACGCCAGAACAAGGCAAGGCTGGTGCTTCTTTGGCACGGCTGACAACCGGCGCACCCGACGTAAAGGCGGGGACGCGGCGACAGGGCACCGGCGTTCCCGATTTTGCAACCGTCCCCCAATCAGCAACCGTGCCAGACGGGATACCGCGACTCTGCAAATGCTCTAATGCCTGTTTGGTGGTCACGCTTGCCGCCCATTGGGCAACGATCACATCCACCGCCTGCACATTGCCAATACGCGCGGCTGCCGTAGCAAAATCAGGCGCATTCGCCAGGTCAGGCTGGCCCATAATTTCCACCAGATCCAGCCAGTTCTGATTGTTCGTCGTGCACAGGATAACCCAGCCATCGCTGGTTTGATACGCATTCCAAGGCGCCACCAAAGGATGTCTGCATCCGTTGCGAAACCCTTGGGCCTGACCTGTCAGCACCTTGCCAAGAAATGTGCCCGTCAGGACAAAACATGTCTCGAACACGGCCATATCCAATAACTGACCCAGGCCTGAAACCTCTTTTAGGCGCAGGGCCGCAACGGCGGTTGTGGCGGCGTTCAGACCTGTGAACACCTCAAGGACTGGTACATCAACAACCGAAGGTCGCCCCGACACATCGCCGGTGGTGGCCAGCAATCCACTGATTGCCTGCATCTGGGCCTCGCTTGGATCAACCAAAGGTGGCTCATTCGTGGTTAGCCCAAAAGGCGACACAGCGCAGATAATTTGACCGTCCCGATCAAGCCCGTCCAGAACTGCCCCGTTGGCACGTCCGTCCGCATCAAGCGGCAATGTAACAATGACGATATCCGCCTCTGCGGCAAGGGCCAGCCATTGCTGTGTTGCATCAGCCGTATCATCAAGATCAATCAGCCGACCGTGGGACGCAGCAAACGGATGCACGCGCCATTCCGCAGGCTCGTTTGGGAGCGGATCACTCGCCATGACCACACGACAAACCTCTGCCCCCAGATCGGCAAGCCGCCCGGCACAAACGCTCCCTGCCAGCCGCCCCACACGCTCAACGACTTTCACACCATCAAGCGGGCCTTTATCTGGGGCGTTCTGTGTCACGTCACCTCCTGAGAATAGCGCCTAGCGAAAAGCGTCGATATTGGTCAGTTCACGGCCCTGTATCAGTGCCAGAATACCGTTTGCACCATCCGGAATCGGCAACATCCGCACATCGCGATACAGCTGCTCCAGCCCGGTTTCTTCGGCCACCCCCATTGCGCCATGCACTTGCATCGCCTCGGAAATCGCCTGCTCGCAGGCTGTGGTCGCAAAGCGTTTGGCCATGGCCGAGGTGCCGTTGGCCCGCTCGCCATTGTCCATCGCATTCAGCGCGTAATAGCAGAGCATCCGACTGGTCACGACGGCAGTTTCGATGTCGGCCAATTGTTTCTGCACTAGTTGATGCCCACCAATAAACTTGCCAAACTGTTTGCGCACACCAGCGTATTCAATCGCGGCATCCAGCGCTTTTTGCGCCAGATGAACCGCTGCCAGACCAACCAGCGGGCGGTTGCCGTTCCATGTCAGTGTCAACAGTCGCGCAGCATCACCCGATGCCCCCAGCGAATTGACCTTCGGCACCCGAACATTATTATATATGATCTCGCCCAGATGTCCCTGACGCAGACCAAGGCAAGGAACTTCGCGGGTCTCGACCCCGTCGCGCTCGCGCTCAACAACGATGCGGCGCAGCTTGGAATTGCCCCGTTCGTCTTTGCCTTCAGAACAAGTGGTGTTGAAAATATCGGCAATCCCGGCATTGGTGATCCACAGCTTGGCCCCGTTAATCACCAACTCATCACCATCCGGTTTCACGGTGGTTTGCACCTCGCGCGGGTTTGACCCCATGTTGGGTTCGGTGGTACCGGTACAGCAAATTTTAGTGCCATCCAGAATGCCGGGCAAAAACATCTCTTTTTGCTCGGGCGTGCTTTCGGCAAAAATGCGCGCAGCGGTGCATTCCTGCGCCAGAATGGATATCGAAACCACCGGCGGCAGGATCTCGAACATAAAGCCGTAGTCCAGCATCGAAAGCCCGGCACCGCCATCCTCGACTGGCAGGCGTGGGGCCATCAGGCCCATTTGGGCCAGCGCTTTGTAAATCTCCAGCATTGCCGCTTTGGGCAGCGGTTTTGAAGCATCGTGACGGGCCAAGACCGGATCAACGTCGCGCTCCACCATGGTTTTACAGGCGTCGCGTATCAATTCTTGTTCAGATGTGAATTTAAAGTCCATATTTTGTGCCCCCTTATGGCATTACAAAGCCGCCATTGACGCTGATCACCTGTCCGGTAATCCAGGACGCGTGATCGCTGGCGAGATAAGTGATCATGCTGGCGTGATCCTGTGGCAGACCTATGCGGCGGGCCGGATACATACGCAGTACCTTTTTGGTGCGTGAGGCATAGCGCTCATCGCCGATCGCTTCTTTGGTCTGGGCTTCGCGGGCCTGACGCAATTCTGTGTCGGTCGCACCGGGAGACACCACATTCAGCGTCACCCCTTCGGGTCCAACCTCTTGAGCGACGGATTTAATCAGGGCGATAACCCCGCCTTTGGCCGCCGCATAATAGGACAGACGCGCCTGTCCCACACGGGCAGAATCCGAGGCCATACAAATGATGCGGCCATATCCACGTTCAGTCATGCCGGGAAGAACCGTGTGCAGCACATTGAGCGGGCCATAAAGACAAACATCAATGATGCGACGCCAGTCTTTGGGGCCGGAATCAAGGAAGGTTTTATCGTCAAGCAAAGCCGCCGAAACCACGACGATATCAGGCGCACCAAGTGTTTTTGTCACCTCTGAAACCATCGCCTCGACACTCTCGAGCGAGGAAATATCCACCCGTACACCCAAAGTTTCTGTGGCATCCCCATTCAGACGTTCTGCCGCAGCCATCGCGGCATCGCCATTGATGTCGGCCACAGCCACTTTCGCCCCCGAGGCGCGCATTTCGGTCGCAGTTGCAAACCCGATCCCTTGGGCGGCTCCGACAATCAGCGCCACCTTGCCGTCTAGTTCAATCTGCATGGGCTTCTCCTGTAACCATTTTTAACCATTCGCCAGCTATTGCCGTTTTTCCGTCTGCAAAAGTACTAAAACGCGACGCAGGTGCGCAGCGCTAGGTAAAGGCACATTCCAGTAGACGGGACATGTTTCACTATGTAGACTTTACCAAGTTCGGATGTCAAACGGGATATTGACTGTCACAACAAATTGGCTGCCTTTATGGTAAGCATTATATCGGCAAAATCCCCGCAATTGCTTTGGAGGCAACAGGTAATCCATTGACTACTCTAGATAAAAATCAAAACCCGCATGAATCTCTTTTGGCGCTACTGACACAGGGAGAAGGCGATACCACCGGTTTGCCCCTAAGCAACGTGCTGATTGCCGACTTCAGCCGCCTGTTACCTGGCCCATGGAGCACCCAGCTTTTGTCCGACCTCGGCGCGACCGTGATCAAGATCGAGCGCCCCGGCAGCGGCGATATGAGCCGCGCCAACGCCCCGCATTTCAAGACCCGCAGCGTCTATTTCAATTCGGTCAACGGTGGCAAACACAGTGTCACGCTTGATTTGTCTTCTGACGAAGGACGCGCCATTGCCCACAAACTGATCGCCCAATCCGACGTGGTGGTCGAAAGCTTCCGACCTGGTGTGGCGAAAAAGCTCGATATTGATTACACCAAGGCCAAAGAACTGAACGCGGGCATTGTTTATTGTTCGATCACAGGCTTTGGCCAGACTGGGCCATTGTCGCATATTTCTGGCCATGATCTGGTGATTCAGGCTTTGTCCGGCTTTGCCGGCCTTTCGGCGCAGGACGATAAAGCTCCAGATGTGCCCGGCTTTCAGGCGGCGGATTATGCCGGGGCCACAATGGCCGTCATCGGCATATTAGGCGCGTTGATCAAGCGCAAGAACACCGGCGAGGGCAGTAATCTGGATGTGGCCATGTTCGACAGCCTGTTTGCCATGTGCAACATTTCGCAGACCGCATCTATGTCCCGCAAGGTTGGCAATACCGGCACGCCGGGAATTGAGGTCTGGGGCGGCAATCCTCGCTATGCAACTTATCTGACGGCTGATAACAAAGCCGTCGCGGTGGCCTTGCTGGAGAAACGGCTGTGGGTGAATTTCTGTACGGCAATCGGTCGCGAAGACCTGATCGACCACGATGAGCGCCTTGAAGATCGCCACAGCGATCATGGGGGCAAAGCTGCGGAATACCGTGCCGCCATTGCCGATTGTTGTCGCACTAAAAACCGGGATGAACTGATCGACGAAATGACCCGCCACGGCGTGCCCATGTGCCCGATCTATTCACCGGACGAGGCGCTCAACTCTGAAAATGTGGCAGGGCGTGGCCTGATTGAACATGCCAGCCACCCCGAGGAGGGCGACATTCCCCAAATCGTGAACCCACTGGCCCTCTCGGGCCTTGCCCGCAGACACCGCCCGCACGCACCAGATGTTGGTGATGCAAACAGCGATGTTCTAAATGCGCTTGGCTTTGGTGGGGATGCCATTAAAAATCTGATCAAAAACGGAGTGATTTAACCGCCATGCCAGCCCTGAAAAACGCCACTGCCCTTTCACAATACGTGTCTTCAACCATGACCCGCGACCTGCCCGAAGATGTGCTGGATGCGGCCCGCATGTGCCTTGCCGATTGGCTCGCTGTGCTGGTTGGTGCCCATGCGCAAGGGGCTGGCGTTGCGGTGCGCAAGGTCGCATCCGCATGGAATGCCCCGGGCAATGCGCCAATGTTTCAGAACGGCCGCCAATCCCCAATGGCGGCAGCGCTGGTGAACGGCACCTTTGCCCATTGCCTTGATTTCGACGATACCCATTTGGGCTGTCTTGCGCATCTCAGCGGCCCCACATGGGCGGCAACCCTTGCCATGGCTTGCGAACTTGACAAATCGGACATGGAGGCGCTCAAGGCTTTTGTCACCGGATTTGAGGTAGGCGCGCGAGTAGGCGGACAGGATTTTGGCGAAACCACCAATAAACGCGGCTTTCATTCGACATCTGTGATTGGACGGTTTTCAGCCACCGCCGCTGCCAGTGCCTTGATGGGACTAAGTGAGGGTCAGATAAGCAATGCCATGGGCGTCGCGGCCACCACTGCGGGCGGGTTGGTGGCCTCTTTTGGAACCATGTCAAAACCGTTTCATGCCGGCAAGGCCGCGATGGATGGCATACTGGCCGCGCAGATGGGCGGGGCCGGTTTCGAAGCTGCCAAAGACCTGCTGGAAACCGATGGCGACACGCTTGCATCTGCCGTTGTGCAGAATCAGGAGGTTCGTATCCCGGCCCTTGATTTCAACACCGGATCCGAGCTGCACAACAACACATTCAAACCGTTTGCTGCCTGCCTGCTGGTGCATCCAACCGTTCAAAGCGCCCGCGACATTTACCAACAGATTGATGGTCGCAAGCTGCGTTCGGTCGTTGCCAGCATTCACCCGATGGTTTTGCGCTTTGCGGCTAAAACACAAGTGAATGAACCGCTCGAGGGCAAATTCTCGGTGGCCTATTGCGCAGCCCTTGGTCTTTGCGGATTTGACGCCTCGGAACAGGATTTCACACAGGACCGACTGGACAATGCCGAATTGCAGCGGTTGATGGACATGGTTGAAGTGGTCACTGACGAAAGCGAAACCAGCACCTCGGCCACGATGTTCGTCACATTTGAGGACGGCAGCGAGATGACCATGCACACGCCGCTGGCCCCTGGAAATCCGGGAAATCCGCTTGGTTGGGACGGGATGGAGCGCAAATTCATGTCACTTGTCGAACCCGTCTTTGGGGACCGCGCGCAGGAATTGTTCAATCTGGCCCGCACGGCTGGTTCAGGCGACAATCTTAAGCAGATCGCAGACATGCTTTCTGAGCAAGCGTAGACCTTTGGGGTTTGCAATATTTTGAAAGCCAACTGTACACCCACTCCCCCTTCCACATGGGTTTAAACGCTGATCGGGTGACCTAGATGAAAAGCACCATGATGGGGCTGATCTTTGCCCTTATCTGGTCCTCGGCTTATACGTCGGGGCGGATGATTGTCACAGATGCACCGCCACTGGCATCATTGGCGGTGCGGTTTTTGATCGCCGGTATATTGGCGGTGATACTCGCGCGCCTAATGAGGCAGACGTGGCGGTTAACCCGCGATCAATGGCGTGCCACCTTTGTTTTCGGGATATGCCAGAATGCCCTGTGCTTAGGGCTGAATTTCATTGCAATGCAAACTGTCGAGGCCTCGGTTGCGGCTATTATTGCCTCGACCATGCCGCTGATGGTGGCCTTTTCCGGGTGGGTGTTTTTCCGGGATCGCCTGCCGAGGGGGGCAATTGCCGGGTTGTTTGCCGGGGTTGTCGGTGTGGGCATCGTTATGTTCGCACGGATTGAGGCCGGCGTTGATATTTACGGTATTGCACTCTGCGGGCTTGGCACGGTGGCGCTGACCGTCGCAACACTGGCAATGCGCGGGGCCTCAAGCGGTGGCAATTTGATGATGGTTGTCGGCCTTCAGATGCTGGTTGGGGCAGCTGCTTTGGCCGTTGCTTCGGCTTGGCTTGAAGTGATCGAGGTAAACTGGACATGGCGAATGGGCACAGCAATGATCTATACCATACTGGTGCCAAGTTTACTGGCGACTTGGATCTGGTTTGCGCTGGTAGCACGGATCGGGGCAGTGCGTGCGGTCACATTTCATTTTCTGAACCCGTTTTTCGGCGTGGCGATTGCCGCCGTGTTACTGGGCGAAAAACTGGGGGCAATGGACATTCTCGGCGTGGCCATTATTGCCGGTGGTATTTTGGCGGTGCAATTGGCCAAGCGCGCACCTGGATAAACTCCAGCGGCCCCTAGCCCCTAAGGGCGGCCACCTGTGCGCTATAAACGCTGGCATCAATCGCTACATCAACCAAGGCCGGCCCGTCATGCGCAAAGGCCGCTTTCATCGCGCCCTCCAAATCATCCGAGGCCCCAACACGCCAGGCCGAAACCCCCATTGCCTCGGCGACCTGGGCAAAATCAACCGCAGAAAACTTGACGCCAGCGGTCGGCAGGCTTTGCCATTGCTGCTTAATGTCAATCAACGAAAGGGCCGAGTCATTCAGCACCACAGTGATCACCTTCAGGCCATGTTCAGCGGCGGTACTCAACTCGGAAATGCACATCATCAAGCCGCCATCGCCCGTCACCGCAACGGCGGGAATATCCGGATCATTCAAGGCCGAAGCAATGGCCGCAGGAAGCGCATAGCCCATGCTGGAAAGCCCGTTGGATTTAAGCACCCCAAAGGGGTGATCGGCCTCAAGCTCGGACATCGCCGAGACCATATGCGCGCCCGCATCGACACTGGCCCTGATCCGCTCGGGCGCGGTGGCTACAATGGCTTGGGTCACAGAATGTGCCGTATGGCCATTGCTTTTAACTGCCACCCTGTTGCGGATTTCGGATTTGAGGGCAGCAATCCTGTCGGGCGTCCATTGCGAACGGGTGCCAGTGCTGCAAAGCGCATCGGCGATGGTGGCAAGCGGGCCGATGATACGCAACGTTGGTTCGGTCAGCATTTGTGGCATGTCCGAAGCGCGAATTTCAAGGATCGGCGCATCACTGTGCCACGGGCTGGCGATGAATTCGACAGGGTCCACGCCAAAGGTCACGATCAGGTCGGCCTCATTGATCGCCTTGAACTCACTGACTGCGCCGGTGAACATACCCGTCATCCTAGGATTGCCATCAGGAACGACACCCTTGGCCTTATAGGTTGAAAATACGGGGCAATTCATCGCTTCGGCCAGCCGCAAAGCTGCGGCAGGCGCATCGCCGTATCGCGCCTCTAGCCCAACCAAAAGCACAGGCTTTTGCGCGGCTTTCAGCATCGGGCGCGCCTTTTCAATATCCGCTTCAGCCGTAAATACTGGCGGTTTTCGGGTGATCTGAGATTTGCCTTCGCTGATCTGGCTGGCTGCCCCAGCAGCATTGATATTCATCTGCACCGGGCCAAGAGGCGCATCGGTTGCTAGGCAAAGCGCATCCTCAATGTCGGCAACGGCACCTTGAGGGGAAAATAGCCCCTGATGCTTGCTGATTGGGGCAAACAGGGCGTTTTGGTCATAGCGCTGATGCAGCGACACGGCAGGGCCGTCGGTCAACACCAACATCGGAGCCTGTTCGAGGCTGGCATAAGCGGTGCCCGTGGTAAGGCTGGATGCCCCCGGCCCGAGGCAGGCCAGCACCACACCGGGTGCGCCGGATAATTCGCCTGTTACTGCCGCCATGATAGAGGCCGACATTTCGCTGCGTGCGAGGATGAAATCTATGCCCACAGCACGCGCGGCTTCGATGATCGGCAGGGCCGACCCGCCGCCGGGCACGCCGAAAATGCGCTTGATGTCGTGGCGCTGAAAACCTTCGATCAGCGCCTGTGCCAGAGTTTGCTCGGTCATGTCAGATATTCCTGTATTTTGCCATGGCTTCGCTAAAACTCAGCCCGTTTTTCATGTCGGCCATAGCCGCATCATCGCCGCGCTGGCATTTCTCGGCAAATTGCACCACGGCCTCGGCCTGCGCATGGGGGATGGCAATAACGCCAGTGCCATCGCCAACCATAATATCACCGGGATTGACCAGTACACCACCCACTGAAATCGGAACATTGATCGCCTCCACCTTCAGTCGGCTGCGCCCCGTAGTGGGCACTATATGGCGGCTGAAAACGTCAAACCCGAACGCCACCATTTCCTCAAAATCGCGAACCGCTCCGTCAACGACAAGGCCCCGAACGCCTTTGAGTTTAGCCGCATAGCTGGCCATGCCGCCCCATGTGGAATAGCGGCAACCCGCCCCGTCAATAACGATAACATCGCCACGTCTTGCCGCGTCGATCATTGCGCCAACAGCAAAATCAGCCGAGGTAAAGCTGCCCGGCGCGCCCACCGATAGCTTTACGGTAATGGCCGGCCCGCATAGCGCAACCCCTTGGGCCACGCCGGAAATACCCTCCATCACGTTGTGAAACAGCCCGACTTCGTCAAATGCGTTGGCAAATGTACCGGTCGCAATCGGTGCAATCCGTGCCAGCAGCGCCGCGTTTGGGCGGGTAATGTCTGCCTGATCCAATCCATTTCTCCTTTGTGCGCCCTGTTCAGGCCGGTTTGAACACTGATTGTGGGGGGGAAACAGAAGACTGTCAATAAAATGATATGCGTTTCACATTGTGGAATGCGGTGGTATTTGCTAGGCACGGCTGCAACGAACAGCAACGATTGCAAACAAAGAAGGAAGCCTCGAATGGACTATGAAGACTTGATATATGATGTGACCAACATGGTTGCGACGATCACCATCAACCGACCGGAACGGATGAATGCTTTTCGGGTGAATACGTATTTTGAAATGATCGACGCATTGACCACGGCGGGCTGGGACGAAGACGTAGCCGTAATCGTTATCACCGGTGCGGGGGGACGTGCATTTGGTGTGGGTGGCGATTCTGGCGATAAAAAATCCGGACGCGCGACACGTGGCACTCTCGGAGTTCCGGTCGAGGAAATTCATTCCCTGATCCGCGATACCCCCAAGCCGGTGATAGCCAAAGTGAACGGGTTTGCCATTGGTGGCGGGAACGTAATGGCCACAATTTGTGATATGACAATTTGTTCGGATAAATCCGTGTTTGGGCAGGTTGGCCCCAAAGTTGGCTCGGTTGATCCGGGTTTCGGGACAGCATATTTATCGCGCATCGTTGGCGAAAAGAAAGCCCGCGAAATCTGGTATATGTGCCGCCGATATTCTGCGCAGGAAGCGCTGGAAATGGGGCTGGTCAACAAGGTGGTCCCCGAGGCTGATTTGGATGCAGAAGTTGATCAATGGTGTGCCGAAATCGTCGAGCGTAGCCCGACCGCCATCGCCATCGCCAAACGTTCATTCAATGCCGATAGCGAGAACATCAAGGGAATTGCCAACATGGGCTTTCAAACGGTGGCGCATTATTATGCCACAGATGAAGCCAAAGAAGGTGGCAATGCGTTTCGCGAGAAGCGCAAACCGGATTTCCGTGGTGCTCTAAAGAAAAGCAAGGCGGCCAAGTAACCAATCGACAGGCAGCAAAACAACGCTGCCTTTGGCTGACAGCGCGTTTTAGCGGGGTTGAAGGGTTTCATCCATTTCAACCCCGTTCTGATCAAGCGCCCACCACAGAAACAGAACCATTTTCAGTATTGCGGAAAATGTCCTGTATCGGAATGCAATAATCCCATATATGGAACATATGCTCTGGCATTTCAGGTGTAGTCAGCAATAGGGGAAATCATGTCAAAACCAACGGTCACTGGGGTTGAGCGGGTTCTAGATATTTTCGAATCTTTTCAGGAACATAAGGTGCCAATGTCCATGACAGATCTGGCCGATATGACCGGAATCCCCAAAAGTACATGCCATGCTATTCTCACTACCCTTCAGAAAAGGGGCTACGTCTATTCTCTGAATCGACCTCGGGCCCATTATCCCACCAATCGCCTGTATGATGTTGCGTCAGAAATCAGAAAGAATGACGTTTTTGTGCGCCGCGCCACGCCGCTGATGGAAAAATTGCGGGATATAACCGGCGAAACCTTGATCCTCGGGAAAAGGCAGGGAGACGAAGCCATTTATTTGCAAGTTGTGGAGGGCTCGCACTCGATACGGTATTCCGCGAAAATCGGTGATTTGAAACCGCTCCATTCCAGCGCAATAGGCAAAGCTATGTTGGGGAGTACAGGATTGGCTGAGCTTGAAGCGTTTATTCAGGATAACAATTTTGCAAAAGTAACAAACTCCACAATAACAGATCCTGCTGCGTTGGTCGAAGAAATCCAAAAATCTAAAAAACTGGGGTACTTCAAGACCTGCGGCGAAAATGTGAGCGACGTTTGGGCTATTTCGGTATCTATCGTAGTAGGATCGGATGTGTTTGCCATGGCAGTTGCCGGCCCCAAAAATCGTATGGCGAACTTTCCGGATGAGCACTTGCAGTTGTTGATTGGCTCCTGCTCGGCCTTTTCCAATACAGCCAACACTGCCTGACAAATCATTTTCAAAGCATATTGCCATTCTGGCGTTGCCAGCGGCGTGCACCCCAGAATATTCCCAATATAGAAATTGTTTCCTGAATATAGTAATTATTTAGTAATTTTACTTGCATTGCCGCAATACTGAATCTATCGTCCTAATATGGAATTATTAGGACGGTGCCGTGAACAACGCAGATCAAATCCTCGTCTCGGAACGTTTTACTGGTGCAAGTTGGGTCACCATTAACCGTCAGGAAAAGCACAACGCGTTAAGCGAAGCTGTTTTGAATGAACTAACTGCAACAATCGCGGCACTGGGCAAAAGGCCCGAAGTAAAATGCATTGTCCTAACCGGCGCGTCCGACAGATACTTTGCTGCCGGCGGAGATCTTGCAGCACTGGCCCTTGTGCGCGATACAGCTGACGTTCTTGAAATGACCGATAAATCCCGCGCCGCTCTGGATACAATCCGGAACTGTGAGGTGCCGGTCATTGCTTTGCTGAACGGCAGCGCAATCGGGGGAGGGGCCGAGCTGGCCCTATCCTGCGACATGCGAATGCAACGGCAGGGCGTTAAGATTGGCTATATTCAGGCAAAACTGGGGATCACCTCAGCTTGGGGTGGCGGTGTTGACTTGATCCAGTTGGTCGGCTCTTCGCGCGCCGTAAGGATGATGAGCCGATGCGAATTGATTGATGCGGAAACTGCACTTGCTTGGGGTCTGGCCGACAAGATTGTCGGGCCGCAAGACCCGGAAAAAGACATCAAAGATTTCCTTGAGCCAATTTTGGCAACGCCGCGACAGGTGTTGCTGGGCATCAAGGCACAGGCCCGTGCGTTCCGGCAGGGTGACACCTATTCCGAACGGCGCTTAGTTGAGCAACAGCACCTTGTCAAAACATGGCTGCATCAGGACCATTGGGACCGAGCAGAGAACCTATTATCGGGGAAAAAGAAATGACTGCCAATACCGAAAAGGGAAAGGTCGCCGCGCCCGAAATGCATGGCACAAACCGAAGCGGGGTCGATATTCCGATCAGTGTTCCCGCCTACGCCGTTGATCCGAAAAATATCGGCGAGCCGGGGGAATACCCGTTTACCCGCGGCATTTTCCCAAATGGGTATCGCGGGCGGTTGTGGACGATCCGTCAGTATTCCGGTTTTGGCACCGCCGAGGAATCAAACGAGCGCTACAAGTTTTTGCTTGAGAAAGGGCAAACGGGGCTTTCGGTGGCGCTTGATCTGCCAACACAAGTCGGTCTGGACCCGACCCATCCAATGGCCAAGCCCGAAATCGGCAAGGTTGGCGTTTCGCTGTCCAATTTAAGCGAAGCCGAGATTTTGTTTGACGGTATTGATCTGTCAAAGATCTCGACATCCTTTACTATCAACGGCAGCGCTGCGATCATTTATGCAATGTATCTGGCCGTTGCCGACAAACAGGGTGTGCCGCGCGAAAAGCTGACCGGCACAATTCAGAACGACATTTTGAAAGAATACGTAGCCCGCGGCACATGGATTTTTCCGGTGCGCCCGTCAATGCGACTGATCGCGGATTCGATCCTATATTCCAATGCGACCACGCCCCGTTTTAATCCGATCAGCATAGCGGGCGCCCATATGCGAGATGCCGGATCAACCGCCGCCGAGGAAATGGGCTATACTCTGGCCAACGGTCTGGCATATGTCGATGAATTGCAACGTCGCGGCGGTAACATCGAGAAATTCGCCAAACGGCTATCATTCTTCTTTTATGTCCACATGGATTTATTCGAAGAAGTTTCCAAATTCCGCGCCGGGCGCCGTATCTGGGCGAAAAAGATGAAAGAGCGCTATGGGGTGATGGACCCCAAGGCACAGCATTTCCGTTTTGGCGTGGTCTGTGGCGGCTCTTCTTTGATTGCCCCGCAACCGTATAATAACATTGCCCGCGTCACCATCGAAACCATGGCCGCAGTGATGGGCGGTGCGCAATCTATTTTCACCTGCGCCTTTGACGAGGCTTTTCAGATCCCAACCGAAACCTCAGCGGAACTTGCGCTGCGCACACAACAGATTATCGCCTTTGAAAGCGGAATCGGCGCTTCCGTTGATCCGCTGGGCGGCAGTTATTTTGTCGAGGAACAGACCGACAGGATGGAAGAGGAAATCCTGAAAGTGATGGAAGAAATTGACGAATACGGCGGCGTTGAGAAGGCCATAGAGGAAGGCTGGATTCAGCAGCGGCTGGCTGAACGTGGGCTGGAGCGCAAAGTAAACACCGATAGCGGCTATAATGTTGTGGTTGGTCAAAATCATTTTGCCAAGCAGGACGAAGAGATAAAGGTGGGCGAGGTGTTCTCGCTTGATCCGACTGTTGCGGCACGCGCACTTGAGAAATTTGAAAAACTGAAAGACCGCCGAAATCAAGCTGAGGTAGACACATCGCTAGCCCGCCTAAGTAAGGCCGCCGCCAGTGATAGCGAAAATGTTATGCCCTATCTGGTCGATTGTTGTCACGCCTACGCAACTGTGGGCGAAATGGTGGCCTGTCTCAAAAATGAATGGGGTGAATTCAGGGAGCCGGTGAACCTATGAACATGAACACATCTGAAAATGTGCTTAAGGGCACAAGAATTCTGGTCGGAAAACCTGGCCTTGACGGGCATGACATCGGCGCAAAGATCATCGCGCTGGCCCTGCGCAATGCCGGGGCCGAGGTGATCTATACCGGCCTGCGCAGAAGCCCCGAACAGATCGCCAGAGTGGCGGTTGACGAAGGGGTTAACGCCATCGGCCTAAGCATTCTGTCGGGCAGCCACAAAGAGCTGGTACCCGATGTTATGGAACGGCTGCGCGCGGCCGGACTGGGGGGTGTGGCAGTTTTTGTTGGCGGCACAATTCCGCTGGAGGATCAGCCTTATCTGAAAGAAGTGGGCGTTACAGACATATTCACCGCCGATATGCCGCTAGCAGATGTTGTCAGCAGTATTGCCAGGACATTGGCATGAACGCACCTCTTGCAGGTATAAGAATTGTTGAAGTTGGCCATATGTTGGCAGGTCCCTATTGCGCGATGATGCTGGCAGATCTGGGGGCCGAAATCATCAAAATTGAATCGCCTCCGCACGGCGATATCGGCCGCACCGTCAGCCCGCATGATATCGGCGATCACAACGCCTATTTCGCAAGTCTGAACCGCAACAAGAAAAGCGTGATGCTTGATCTGGCCAGCAAAGAGGGGCAGGCGGATTTGGCGCGTATCGTCAAATCGTCTCAGGCGCTGATAACCAACCTGCGGCCTTCGGCCATTCGTAAACTGGGGCTAACGTATGACGCGCTGAAACAACACAATCGCGCGCTGGTCTGTGTTTCGTTGACCGGTTACGGGCTGGAAGGACGGTATTCCGATAATCCGGCCTATGACTATATCATCCAGGCCTTGACTGGCGTTATGGCGCTTACGGGTGATCCATCTGCGCCGCCGACCAAAGCGGGGTATTCGGCGGTTGATAACTCCGCAGGGCTGGTTGCGGCAATTGGGTTATTGGCAAAGATTGTGCAGGGACAGGGTGGTCAGGTCGATGTAGCCATGTACGACGTGATGCTGTCTCAGCTCAATTATCTTGCCGGTGCTGTTTTGAATGCCAATGAGAGAATGGAGCGAATTCCAGATTCTTCTCACCCCTATATTGTGCCCGCGCAAGTTTTTTGTACCGCCAAAGGCTGGCTTGCATTGTTCATCACGCATGATAATTTCTGGAAGAAATTCTGCACAGAAATTGGCAGGCCGGAATGGGTAGAAGCCCCCAAATTCGCAACAATGGCACAGCGTCGCGAAAATCGAGAGTTTGTGGTTTCTCAGATCGGGGACATCCTGCAAACCAAACCGGCAAAAGAATGGGTTCAGCGCCTTCAGCCGCTTGGTGTTGTCGCCGCAGAAATCATTACACTGAGTGACGCTCTTTCAAGTGATATTGCGGCATCGAGATCCCTTGTGACGCCGCTGGGCGATGGGTCATTACCCTTGCGGGCAATTGCCAGCCCGATAAAGTTTACTGACTTTACGCCGACCTATGATCTGCCACCATTGTTGAACCAGCACAGCACAGAGATTTTGGGAAAGGTTGGTTGAGTTTGGAACCATTAAATCGCTACGCGTTAGGACAAAAGCTAACTCAGTTAGCCAGTGCAGATCCGTTGACATTTGTTCAGGACGGGGCAGGGTTGGATCATTCAGGAGCCCGCCGGGTTGCCCTAACGGGGGCACCTGGGGCGGGGAAAAGCTCTTTGCTTGCGCAACTGGTTGGGTTGCGTTCACAGACAGGGAACCGCTTGGGCATTTTGGCAATTGACCCCAGCAGCCCAAAAAACGGCGGCGCAATTTTGGGTGACCGGATTCGCATGGACGATCTCGAGGAAAACGATAATATTTATATCCGCTCGCTTGGTTCCCGGACTGCCGGGGACGGGCTGGCTGACAATCTCTACGAGATGATGAACACAATGGACGAACATCATTTTGACGAAGTGTTCGTTGAAACAGTCGGGGTTGGGCAGGTTGGGTATGGCGCGCGAGAACTGGTTGATACGGTCGTGCTGGTTGTTATTCCTGAAAGCGGTGACATGGTGCAGGCGATGAAATCCGGCATCTCGGAGATGGCCGATATTATCGTTGTCAACAAGGCTGATTTGCCTGGTGCCAGAAAAATGCTGAATGATATTAATCATATAGCATCGGTTAACCCAAGTTGCAGCGACGATAACAGTTGGGTGACACCCGTTATGCTGGTTTCAAACAAAAGCCCCGATTATGTTGCCGAGCTTTCCCGCAACATTGATGCCCATCAGGCCTTTATTGCAGGGCAACAGACCGGAAGGGCGCGTAAAGTTGCGCGCGCACGCTATCGCTTGCAACAGGTTGTTGACCAACAGCTTGCCAAGCTGATCTCGCAGACGTCAGATGAATTTTTTGCAGCCCCCTTAAACCGTCAAGTTTCGACAATTCTTGCACAGTTGCATGACTTTCAAACCATCCAAACGGGGGACACCTCGTGACACACTCGGTGCTAGAGGTTTGTTTTTTTGAATTATTCACCTATAGACCTGCGCCCCAGGGCTGTCCCGTCGCCTTGGAATTATGGGCGCAAGCGTAGGTGCGGGTACTTACTATTCAGTTGGAGTTGAGAGTATTGCGCCTTTAGGTATGATCCATATTTCTGGATAGAAAACGTTGTTTAGCCATCCTGATCATCTGTTTTGCGAATATTAAGCTTTTCCGATTTCATAAAATCACGACGGGAAAGGGCAAAGGAGCGTAGTTTATCCTCCACCCGAGCGTTGATTGAACCAGCCTTATAAGCCCCATTGCGCCCGCGTTTTCCAGCGGGTTGGCCGGTCAATATCTCGATCCCTTCGTTGATATGCTTAACTGGGTATATGTGGAACTTCCCCATGGCCGCAGTTTTTGCCACATCTTCGCGCAGCATCAGATCGGTTACATTTGCAGCGGGGATCAGCACCCCCTGTTTACCTGTTAGACGACGCTGCTTGCAGATATCAAAAAACCCCTCGATCTTTTCGTTAACACCCCCGATGGCCTGCACTTCGCCATTCTGGTTAACCGATCCGGTTACCGCCAGCGACTGGTCTATCGGCGCACCTGACAAGGCTGAAAGCAGCGCATATAGCTCTGCTGACGAAGCGCTATCCCCATCCACACCACCATAGCTTTGCTCGAACACCAAAGACGCCCACAGCGACATTGGAACATCCAGTGCATAATGTGCAGCCAGATAGCTGGACAGTATAAGAACGCCTTTGGAATGGAGGGGGCCGCCCAGTTCGACCTCTCGCTCGATGTCAACAACCCTGCCGGAACCCATCCTGACATTGGCTGTAATTCGGGTTGGGCGGCCAAAACTGAATCCGCCCAACTGCATGACAGAAAGGCCGTTAATTTGCCCGACCTTCGCACCTGAGGTGTCAATCAACCTCATTTTGCGCGTGATCGACTCCTGAACCAGATCTTTCGCGCGGCTGGCCCTGTCGATAGCGGCTGAAATTGCATCACTGATATGTTGATCCGTGATGGAAGGTTTGGCAGCTGCCAAATGATCTGCTTCGCGTATTATATCGGCCAGTTCGCCAACCTTGAGGGACAGCTTTTGGGCGTCTCCCGAAATGCGGGCAGCTTCGTCAATCACCCGCGCTACTCCGGAAGCAGTAAGCGGCTTTAACCCTTCGCGTTTCGCAATCGCCCCGATCATTTTGGCAAAAAGGGAATGTGATTTTTTTGAACGCTCAAGGTCAGTATTAAAATCAGCCTGAATTTTAAAGAGAGCCGCAAAATCGGGATCCAGATATTGCAACAATGAGTATAGCAACCTGTCACCCACCAACGTCACCCGTACATCCAGCGGGATCGGGTCCGGCTCCAGTGAGGTAGTGCCCGTAAGCGATAGTTTTTCTGCCGGAGAAATGATCGAGATAGCGCTATCTTGCAGGCACCGCTTCAGGCCGTCCCAGGCAAACGCCTCGGTCACCACCCGACGTGCATCCAGTATAAGATACCCACCATTTGCCCGGTGCAGCGCCCCCGGCTTGATCAGCGTAAAATTGGTCGCCAGCGTGCCCATTGTTGAAATATGCTCGACCCGTCCGGTCAGGTTGCCAAGGGTCGGCAAAGGTTCTTCAATAACCGGTGCGCAAACTTCACCATTTTCGCCATGGGTAACCATCACATTTACGGTATAGCGCAGGAACTCAGGAGATTCATGATAGCGCGAGGTGACGACCGGAAAAGGGCCATCGCCACTTTCCTCAGTTTCCATAATGAAATAATCGGCGTTTTCCAATAAGTCTTGGCGCACGGCTTTCAGATATTCTTTGATACCCTCAATATCCGGAAGCTGCTCAGCAACTTCTTCCAGTTCAGTTTCGACAGCCCGCTCGGCCATTGACGCATTCAACTCAACGACTACTTTTCTGTGTTTCTTATCCCGTTTTGGGATAGCTTTCAAAACTTTCGCCAGATCTTTTTGTATGGCAGAAATGTTGCGTTCAATGGTTTTGCGTTCCTTAGCCGGTAGCTTGTGGAAATCTTCCGGTCGGATAACCTTGTCATCTTTCACCGCCATCACCACAAAACCCATCTGTGTTTGAAGGATGTTCACCTTTCGCTCGGTCGCCTTTTTTCCAAGCTCCTCGAATGCAGCCTCGCGCCTGTCGGTGAAATCCTTTTCGATGGCCTGACGCCGGTTTTGATATTCTTCTGAGTCAAACAATGCCGGAATCGCGGAGGCTAGATCGTTGATCAATTCGTTCATCGCCGCCTTGAAACGTGGCCCAACACCGCTTGGCAACGCCAGTGCCATAGGCTTGTGAGGTGCCTGAAAATTGTACACATACACCCAGTCCTGTGGCAAAGGCCGCTGGCAGGCCTGCGCCTCCAGCGCACGTTTTACCGCCGAATGCCGCCCGGTTCCCGCAGGCCCCGAGGCATAAAGATTAAAGCTCGGGTGCCGAATACCCGCTGCCAAGTCGATGGCTTTTTGCGCGCGTTTTTGCCCTATTAGGCTAGGAAAATCCGGTAGCTCTGCTGTCGTGCTAAACCCTAACGTAGCGGGGTCGCAGGTCGATCTCAGCTTTGCTTGCGACAGGGCCACGGGCCTTTGTAGTTGTGTTTTTTCAACTTTCGCCATCTTTACCTCTTCCAGAGTCTACCCAGTGCTTCTTGATTGCATGCTCAAGACTGTTTTCTATTCGCAGGTGCCACGTTCACTAACGACAAGGAAACTACAGTGAACAATCAGGCCACTGCATGACCGAAAAATGCAACCTCCCGCTTTGACAATACGCGTGCTTGGTGGGTTTGCCAGATAAAACCAAAAATTTTACCAAAAATAAACCAACTCACAGGTACCGTTAACCAAAATTAAGGCAAGGGTTAACAATGGTCTCTCGGGCATACACAGTAGCATTCCAGGGCGTCGAGGCCCGCCTTGTCGAGGTTCAATGCTCGCTCAGCCCCGGCCTTCCCTCCTTCCAGATCGTTGGCCTTCCCGACAAAGCTGTTTCTGAGGCCCGCGAAAGGGTCCGCGCCGCCCTCAACGCCATGGCGCTGGCGCTTCCATCCAAACGCATAACCGTGAACCTATCGCCCGCAGACTTGCCCAAAGAAGGCTCTCATTTCGATCTGCCCATCGCGCTGGCCCTGCTCGCCGCGCTTGACGTCTTACCCAAAGACGAGGTCGAACGCCTCGTCGCCCTTGGAGAGCTATCCCTAGACGGAAAACTGATCCCGGTCATCGGTGCTTTGCCCGCAGCCCTTGCCGCTGCCGAGGCCGACTGCGATCTGGTGTGCCCGAAAGATTGCGGTGCAGAGGCCGCATGGGTCGGTGCCACCAAGGTCATCGCCCCGGCCACATTGCTGGAAGCAATGAACCATTTCCAAGGCAAATCCAGCCTAGCACCTGCCGAACCGGGCGAGGTATCCCTGCCCCCGCACGCCCGCGATATGTCCGACGTAAAGGGACAGGAACGCGCCAAACGGGCGCTGGAAATCGCCGCCGCAGGGCGCCACCATATGTTCATGGTCGGTGAGCCCGGCTCTGGTAAATCCATGATGGCCGCCCGCCTGCCCGGTATTTTACCCCCGCTAGAGGCCGAAGAAGCCTTGGAAACCTCAATGATTCACTCTCTTTCTGGTCTTCTGAACCAAGGCGGCATTTCTCGCGCTCGCCCATTCCGTGACCCACATCACACCGCATCAATGGCCGCAATTGTGGGCGGGGGGCGCGGCGCAAAACCAGGCGAAATATCCCTCGCTCACAACGGCGTGTTGTTCCTAGATGAGTTCCCCGAGTTTGCACGCCAAGTGCTTGAAACCCTGCGCCAGCCGGTCGAAACCGGAAGCGTCATGGTCGCCCGCGCTAATGCTCACGTCAAATACCCTTGCCGTTTCATGCTGATCGCCGCCGCTAATCCCTGCCGCTGCGGCTACATGTCAGACCCGTCCCGTGCCTGCGCCCGCGTCCCCGTTTGCGGGCAGGATTATCTTGGCAAAATCTCCGGCCCGCTGATGGATCGGTTCGATTTGCGCGTCGAGGTCCCGGCTGTTTCCGTGGCAGATCTGTCCCTATCGGACGGCGGGGAAACCAGCACCACAATCGCCGCGCGGGTTTACGGCGCATGGCAACACCAGCGTGCCCGGTTCAAAAATGCCGAAAATGTGCGCCTGAACGCCGATGCCGAAGGCGCATTGTTGGAACAAGTGGCAAAACCCGATGATGAGGGCGAACAATTACTCAACACCGTCGCCGAAAAATTCAAGCTCTCTGCACGCGGCTATCACCGCGTGCTGCGGGTAGCCCGCACCATCGCTGATCTGGATGATTCCCTGCAAGTGCGCAAACCCCACATCGCCGAGGCAGTCAGCTATCGCCTTGTTAGGGCAACTGTTTGATGAACGCGGCAATATCATCCAAAGCTTGGCGCGCTTCTGGGATATAACCCAGCATCATGTGCCAGACATGAAATCCGTTTGGCCAACTGCGTACAAGCACATCGGCCCCCTGATCCAGTAAATGGCACTGCATCGCAAGCGCGTCATCGCGCAAAATTTCGTGGTCGGCAACATGAAACAGAACCGGCGGGCAATTGGGGAAATCTGCAAATAATGGCGATGCAAAGGGTTGTTTCGGGTCTTGCCCGGCCAGATACATCTTGCTCATTTCTTCAAAACGCGCAGCCACCAGAACCGCTTCGGATGCGGCATTCTCTACCATGCTTTCGCCGGAACGGGTAAAATCAACCGCTGGACTAAGGGCAAAACAACCCTTGGGCCGCGGCAGATTGTGCTTGGATATATAGGCCAGCAGGGAGAGAACCAGCCCGCCACCAGCGCTGTCACCACCTAGAATGATACGGCTCGGGTCTCGACCGGAGGTAATCAACGCGCGATAACTGGCAACTACATCCTCAAAACCGGCCGGAAACGGGTGTTCCGGTGCCAGGCGGTATCGTGGCATAACAGCTTCGATCCCGAGGCTGCGGCAAAGATAGGCAACCATGTGCCTGTGCGTGTCGGGACTTCCAACAACAAACCCACCGCCATGAACATAAAACAGAATGTTATCGCTCGTCGGCCGACCACATGACACCCATTTCACGGGAATTCCCCCCAAGAACCCGTTTCGGCAGGCCGCAAAAGGTGGTGCAATATGAACCCTTTTGGCGTGCCGCTCAAACGCCTCACGAAGATCGGTGACTTCGACAACTTTTGCCAACCACCGCTTGATAACCAATCGGGTAAAACCGCTGAGAAGCCAGAGACGTATCGACATCACTTGCCTACCCTTCGTTCGATTGCCTCCCAAATTTTCGCGGCCACATTGACCCCGTCAAAGCGCTCCAGCTCCTGAATGCCGGTGGGCGAAGTCACGTTGATCTCGGTCAGATAGTCGCCAATCACATCGATTCCGACAAAAATCTGGCCCTTCTCCCGCAATAACGGCCCGATTGCGGCGCAGATTTCATGCTCTCGATCGGTCAAACCAATTCTCTCGGCCCGTCCTCCAACATGCATATTGGATCGGGTTTCGCCTTTGGCAGGAATGCGGTTGATTGCCCCGACAGGCGCGCCATCCACCAAAATAATCCGCTTGTCGCCTTTGGAAACATCGGGCAGAAATTTCTGCGCAATCAGCGGCTCGTTGTTGATGCTGGTGAACAGCTCATGCAGCGCATTCAGATTGCGATCCTCAGGGCCCAATCGGAAAACTCCGGCCCCGCCATTGCCATACAAAGGCTTGAGGATAATGTCGCGGTGTCTGTCCTTGAATGCCTTCAATGTGTCCAGATCACGGGCAATCGTTGTGGGCGGCGTCAAGTCGGGGAACTGTAGCACCAGCAGTTTTTCGGGATAATTACGTACCCACTCCGGATCATTGACGACCAGCGTTTGCGGGTGAATCATATCCAGCAAGTGGGTGGTGGTGATATAACCCATATCAAAAGGTGGATCTTGACGCAGCCAAACCACATCCCAATCCGCCAGATCGACCTGCACCTCATCCCCAAGCGTAAAGTGGTTCCCCACCTCGCGTCGTACCTGCAAAGGCCAGCCCCGCGCCGTCACACGGCCTTCTTGATAGGCCAGTTTGTCCGGCGTGTAAAAAAACAATGAATGTCCGCGTGCTTGCGCCTCTTCTGCGATGCGAAACGAGCTGTCCGCGTTGATATCAATCCCGTCAATCGGGTCCATCTGGATAGCAACTTTCAGGGTCATTTTCAAACCGCCTATCGTTCAACGTCATTAACGGCGATCCACAATAAACCAGCTTGTTGCAAATGCCCTCTACACGGCAAGAATACCTCGCCGCAGTGCTTTCCGAAACCCTGTTTTGAAAAGATCGGAACGCCCCCCCCCGGTTACATGGCGCACCAGTGGCAGTCTTTCAACAACTGTTGTTCCTTAATTGCACATAAAGGCACCGGGCAGAACCTTAACCCGACCCGTACCATCCACCAACGCCGCATCAAATCGGCAATCCACATCAATGGTTTTGGTTTTCTCGGCCAAATATTGCAGCGCGGCATTTTGAATGCGCTGTTGTTGATGGGGCGTAATTCGCAGGGCAGCCTGATCAAAACTGCGGCTGTTCTTGACCTCAATGAAATATATCTTGTCTTTGTGGCGTGCAACGATATCCACCTCTCCCTCGCGGGTTTTCCAGCGCCGCTCAACAACCTCAAAGCCGCAGCGTTCATAGGCACGCGCAACAATATCCTCTGCTGCCAACCCCTTTAAGTATGACACCTTGCCAGTCATTTGCCATCCTTCAGTTCAAGCGCCCGCGCGTAGGCCGATTTTTTGGTAATTCCAAACCGTTCTGCAATCATATTTGCCGCCGCCTTCATCCGCATTTCTTTCAAAGCTGCTGTTAAAGCCTGATCAATTTCATCCTGATCCGCCATTTTCGCCACAGGCGGCCCCAAAACAACAACAAATTCCCCTTTGGGGTTCTCAATGTCCCGGTAGATATCACAAACCGCGCCCAGAGACCCGCGATGCACCTGTTCAAATTTTTTTGTCAATTCCCGACAAACAGAAACAGCCCTTTCTTCCCCGAAACTATGCACCATATCAATTAATGATCTATGAATGCGTTTGGGAGATTCGTAAAATATCAATGTTGCCCTGATATCCGCAAACTCCGCGAAGAATTTTTTACGGGCAGTTGTTTTATTCGGAGCAAATCCGGCAAAAAAGAATCGGTCGGTCGGTTGCCCCGCCACACAAAGTGCTGCCAGCAAGGCAGACGGACCCGGAGCTGCGAGAACCTGAATATCTTCTGCAATCACGGCACGACACAGATCAAACCCCGGATCGGCCAGCAACGGCGTCCCAGCGTCCGATACATAAGCCACTGTTTTTCCCTCCTTCAAGGCCTGCAAAATGGCGGGCCTTGCGCGCGGCGCGTTGTGATCATGGTAAGAGATCAACCGCCTATCCCCTAGGGAAATGCCATGAATATCAAGTAATCGCCGTGTATTTCGGGTGTCTTCGGCGGCCAGCATGTCCGCATTGCTCAGGATATCCAGCCCACGCAAGGTGATATCGCGCGCAGCCCCGATCGGGGTGGCTACCAGATACAACCCGGGCACCATTTTTGAGGCGTTCATTTGCTTAATTTCCCGTGATAATAATTGAGCCGTTGATTTCGCACTGGCCAGACCTTAGCGTTTTGGCACATAAGGTCCATGAGTGACCAGTCTGATACGGAGAGGGTAATGGCCATTTCACGCCTTGCAATAAAATTTTTCATTAATACCATGAGTTTTTTCGCCGTCGCACTTGTGCTTTCAGCGTGCATAGAAACGGGACGCGTATCCCAGGGACCAAAGATCAACACAAGTAAACCAGTTGTGGTCGCCTTGCTGGTGCCCTCGGGCAGCGGGAACAGTCAACAGGATGCGATGGCCGACAGTCTGGTAAAGGCGGCGGTGCTGGCGATTTCCGAAATGGAAGATGTCAAGATCGACCTCAAGGTCTATGCAACAGCTGGCAACACAAATCTGGCCGCACGCGTTGCGCAGCAAGCAATGGCGGATGGTGCCAAAATCGTCGTCGGGCCGTTATTCGCCGAGGCCGCTAATGCGGTGGGGGCCGTCGTTGCAAAGAAGGGCATCAATGTCCTGAGCTTCTCAAACAATCCGTCAATTGCCGGTGGAAATGTTTTCATTCTGGGCGACACATTCCAGAATTCGGCTGACCGGATTATCAATTATTCTGTCGCCAAAGGCCGCCGCAATATCGGTGCTATTGTGCGCGCAAATGCGGCAGGCGACGTGGCCATCGCCGCGATTCAGGCCGCGACTGGCCAGAACGGCGGACGCTTTGTAGGGGTAACACGCTATGAGTTGAATACCGAAAGTGTGGTTGCCAGCATCACCGGTGCCAGAACCCTGATCCAAAGCAACGGGGCGAACAGCCTGATTCTGGATGCGGATAGCGCCGGTGCCCTGCCTGTCTATGCACAACTGTTGCCGGAAAACGGCATCAACGCGCAAACCGTGCAGATCCTCGGGCTGACCCGCTGGGATCAAACAAGCATACAGGTACGTGGTAACCCCGGCATGCAGGGCAGCGTTTTTGCGATGCCAGACACCAATGCCTCCGCCGTCTTCAAACAGCATTACGCTGCCGCAAACGGCGCTGATCCGCATATTCTTGCGGGCAAAGCCTATGACGGGATGCGTGCTGTCGGTACCCTGCTGCGCTCGGGCGCCAGTGATGCGCTAACACGCACAAAACTGACCCGTCCGGCCGGTTTCAGCGGCGCAAACGGTGTATTCCGGCTGCTGACGGACGGCACCAACCAGAGGGCCTTGGCGATTGCCGAACTGCGCGACAGCCAGATCGTCGTTGTCAGCCCCGCACCACGGAGGTTCGGCGGTGCCGGTTCCTGATCACAGTTCAAGTTTCGAAGTTTCCGGCGCCCTGATTAGTGCGCCGGATTCCATTTTTGACAGCAAAACCATTCTGCAAGACATTGCGGAACTGGCGGACACTGCCAAAGACAGCGCCACCCTGCGCAAGGATGCAGCCGAGCGCCTGAGCGCCGCCAATGAGACCGGTCGCGCCCTGATCCGCGAACGTTACTGCGCCGCCCCTTTCGATACTCGTGCAGTCACTCGTTCCTATACCTACCTAACGGATAAACTGGTCCAGACAGCACTGCACATTGCCACTAAATACTTACATCCTTTGCCAAACCCAACCAGTTCCGAAAACGTTTGCCTTCTCGCGGTTGGTGGCTATGGGCGCGGCGAGATGGCCCCGTTCTCCGATGTTGATCTGCTATTCCTTTCCCCCAACAAGCTGTCCGCCTGGACCGAAAATGTCGTCGAGAGTATGCTTTATATCCTATGGGATATTCGCCTGAAAGTTGGCCATGCGGTGCGTACAATTGATGAATGCCTGCGCCTGGGGCAAGAAGACCTCACGATCCGCACTTCCTTGCTGGAGAACCGGTTTCTGGGTGGCGACGAGAAACTACACGAGCAACTGGAAAACAAACTGTGGAAAGACCTGTTTAAATCCAGCGGGCCGGAATTTGTCGCGCTCAAGCTGGAAGAGCGTGAGAAACGCCACATCAAGCAGGGGCAAACCCGGTTTCTGGTAGAGCCGAATGTAAAAGAGGGCAAGGGTGGTTTACGCGATTTGCAGACCCTGTTTTGGATCACAAAATACCTCAGTGGTGCAAAATCCCCGACAGAAATGATCGAGCAGGGTTTTTTCACCCAGCCAGAATACGACCGGTTCGCAGAAGCCGAGCATTTTCTGTGGACAGTGCGTTGCCATCTGCATCTGGGGGCCAGACGTGCCACCGAGCAGCTGACATTTGACAATCAAGTCCTGATTGCCAAAGCCCTCGGCTATGAAGACCAGGAGGGCCTGCGCGCCGTCGAAGCTTTTATGCAGGTCTATTTCCGTCACGCCACCCACGTGGGCGATCTGACCCGTATTTATCTTTCCGCACTGGAAGCGCGCCACGTCAAAAAACAGCCCTCTTTTGGCAGCCGCTTATTACAGGCAATGCCGTGGCGGCGCAGCGAAAACGCAGCGCCTGAAGGCTATAAAATCGTTCACGGCCGCCTTGCCATACTCGACGAGGAAGCGTTCCTTGCGGATCCACTGAATTTTTTGCGCCTGTTTGAGGCAGGGTTGGAATCGGATATCCTGATCCACCCGGATGCGATGCGCCTCGTTACTTCGAGCTTGCATCTGATTGACGACAAAATGCGTGCAAACCCCCAAGCGCAGCGAATTTTTCTGTCGTTGCTGCTGGATTACGGCAATCCGGAACGCGCCTTGCGGCGAATGAATGAATTGGGGGTTCTGGGCCAGTTCATCCCTGAATTCCAACGCATCGTGGCATTGATGCAATTCAACATGTACCATCATTACACGGTGGACGAGCACACTATTCAGTGCATTTCGAACCTCGCCAAAATCGAGAAAGGCGAGCTAAAAGAAGATCTGCCTGTGGCCTCTGGTATTTTGGAAAAAGGCGTCAACCGGCGTGTACTTTTTGTAGCATTGTTGCTGCACGACATTGGCAAAGGCCTGCCCGAGGACCACTCAATTGCCGGAGCGCGGCTGGCAGAAACCATTGCCCCGCAATTGGGGCTGAACGAGGCTGAGACAAAGACCGTTGTCTGGCTGATCCAGCATCACCTGTTGATGTCGGATGTGGCACAGAAACGTGACTTGACCGATCCGGTTACCATTCGTGAATTTGCCAGAACCCTAAAAACTACCGCTCGCCTGAACTTGCTGACTGTGCTAACCGTCTGCGACATTCGCGGTGTTGGACCGACCACATGGAACAACTGGAAGGCTCAGTTGATCCGTGATTTGCACCGCTCGACCAAAATTACCCTGCAAGAAGGCATCGAAAAAACCGGCCTGCTTCACCGGGAGGATGAAGCGATTGAAGCGCTGCGTATTGCGCTTCCCAAATGGAAAAAGGCCGATTTCAACGCAATGGTAGAACGCCACTACCCCGCTTATTGGCAAGGCCTCGATACCAAAGCGCATAAGGTTTTTGCCACGCTACTGCGTAAGGTCACCGAGTCGAGCATCGAAATGAACATTACAGCCGATCTCGAACGCGACGCGACCCGTGCCTGTTTCGTGCTACAGGATCATCCAGGCATTTTCTCACGTATTTCTGGTGCACTGGCCTTGGTTGGTGCCAATGTGGTCGACGCGCGTACTTATACTGGCAGGACAGGCTATGCCACTTTTGCCTTCTGGATTCAGGATGCCGAGGGACGGCCCTATGAGAAATCCCGCCTTGCTCGGCTACGCACGATGATCAAGAGAACCATGGCCGGCGATGTGGTGGCACGTGATGCGCTGAAACCGCGCGACAAGATCAAAAAACGCGAACGCGATTTCATTGTGCCCACCGAGATCACTTTTGACAACACTGGTTCCGATCTTCATACTATCATTGAGGTCGACACACGCGACCGCCCTGCCCTGCTGTTTGACCTGTCCAAAACCCTGAACAATGCCAGTATCTACATTGCCAGCGCGGTGATCGCGACCTATGGCGAACAGGCCGTGGATGTGTTCTATGTAAAAGACATGTTCGGCCTGAAAATCCACTCTAAAGACAAGCAACAAAAGATTGGCGATATGCTGCGCGAAGCCATCGAGCGCGGTGTTGAAGGGGCCATTGCATGAGCAAACCCTCGCGTATGCTATCGTCGGTTTTTACCGTCGGTAGTTGGACAATGCTCAGCCGGATTGCTGGGTTGGTACGCGAGGTGATGATCGGAGCATTTCTGGGGGCTGGCCCCGTTGCCGATGCTTTCATCGCGGCCTTTGCTCTGCCCAACATGTTCCGCCGATTCTTTGCTGAGGGCGCGTTCAACATGGCCTTCGTGCCGATGTTCGCCAAAAAGCTGGAGGCGGGCGAGAACCCGCTGGGGTTCGCCAAAGATGCGTTTTCAGTGATGGCCACACTACTGCTGATCCTGACCCTGCTGGCACAACTGGCGATGCCCGCGCTGGTGCTGGCTATGAACAGCGGCTTTTACGGCGATGCCCGTTTTGATATGGCGGTTTTCTTCGGGCGCATCTGCTTTCCCTACGTCTTTTTCATCTCACTAGCTGCCCTACTCAGCGGGGTTCTCAATGCCGCTGGTCGTTTCGCCGCCGCCGCTGCCGCGCCGGTTTTACTGAACATCATCCTGATCAGCACCATGGCAAGCGCTTACTATCTGGGGTTTGAGATCGGCCATGCCCTGTCATGGGGGGTGGTTGTTGCAGGCATTGGCCAGCTCATTTTGGTGTGGAAAGCCGCCGCCAGCATCGGTTTTCGCCTGACTTTGAAAATGCCTCATATATCGGACGATCTGAAGCGCCTGGCTATCATCGCCTTGCCCGCAGGCATGGCCGCAGGTGTTATGCAGATCAACCTGCTGGTGGGGCGTCAGGTCGCCAGTTATTTCGACGGGGCAATCTCCTGGCTCTATTATGCGGATCGCCTTTACCAACTGCCACTTGGCGTGGTCGGCATCGCCATCGGCATCGTGTTGCTGCCAGATCTGGCCCGCCGTCTGCGCGCGGGTGATGACGCGGGGGGGCAGGATGCTTTTAACCGCGCCACGGAATTCGCGCTGCTGCTAACCCTGCCCTGTGCCGCTGGCCTGCTAATCATCCCAGAACCAATCATCTCTGTCCTGTTCGAACGTGGCAAATTCACCGCTTTTGACAGTACTGCCACCGCTGCCGCCGTGGCGGTCTACGGCGCTGGCCTGCCCGCATTCGTAATGCAAAAAATCCTGCAACCCTTATATTTTGCCCGTGGTGACACCAAAACGCCGTTCTACTATGCGCTGTTTTCGATGGTTCTAAATGCTATTCTCGCCGTTGGCCTGTCCTATTATATTGGCTATCTCGCTGCTGCTGTGGGAACCTCGCTCTCCTCGATAGCTCTGGCCTTTATGCTCTGGCGGGGCACCGCCAAAATGGACGATGCGGCAAAAATTGACGATCGCCTGAAACGTGCCGCACCGCGCATCCTCACCGCGACAATAGTGATGTCTGTTGCCGTCTATGCCATGGCTGGTTTCATGGACGATCTGTTGCAAATCGACGGTTGGCGTGTGGCTGGCTTGATGGCGCTAATCAGCACCGGCGTGATCAGCTATTTCGTTGCCGCTTATCTGTTGGGCGCACTGCCCAAAGAAGGCCTGCGCGCCACTCTGCGCCGCTAGGAATAATTAACTAATCTCGCGCCCATCGCCCCCTCGCCGCTTGCGGGAGAGGGCCGGGGGTGAGGGTTCACTCAACGCTTGCGCAACTTGTCCAGAAAATACGACAAACCCGCCGCCTCTTTGGGGCGCAGCACTGCACAAAGGGCAAAGCCCCCGGCGAAACCTGCCGCACGGCTCAGCCAGTCATGGCCCCCGAATATAAAATAAAACACCACATGCAGAACCGCCAGACCGGCAATCAGGCGAAATGCCTTGAGCGCGCCGTCGCCTTCCTCTTTCAGTCCGCCAAACAGGATCCAAGTATAAGCCCCGATTAACCCATAAGACGGCGCCCCCGCCCCCAGTAATGCGCCTTGGGTGCCCAGCACCATCGTATTCACCAGTGCCGCAATTACCGCACTTCCAAAGAAGATCAGCAAAAACACCAGCGTATTCACCCGCTCACCGACAAATTTTCCCAGTGCCAGAACAAACACCACACTGAACAATGCCCCGCCAAAACTGACATGCACAAAGGGGTAGGTCACAAAGCGCATTAGATGTTCGGGCGGGAAATTGCCCGTTTCCCACATCCAGAGCGCCACGTTGCTGGAAAACCCGAAAGTGCTGGCAATCGAACCACGCCAGCCGATCGCGCGTGGTCCGCCAATCATGCCCGCCTCGCCCAGTTGAAACACAATTTCCGCCGCGCCAATCAACAGCGCCAGAACAACAACAACAATTGGCAACGGGTTTACGGGGGGGGCATCTGCATCAGGATCAAACATTGGTGGCTCACTCTTATTGACGATTAGCTTGCATACGGCGATAAGGCACCAGCCCTTTCCAGTCCAGACAGAGATTTAGCGCGATGACAGACACAAAATTCACCCCCCGCGTATTTTCCGGCATTCAACCATCGGGAAACCTAACCCTTGGCAACTACCTCGGGGCGGTCAAACGTTTTGTAGAAATGCAAGAATCAGGCATCCAGACCATCTATTGCATGGTTGATCTGCACGCGGTGACCGTCTGGCAAGACCCGGAAACCCTGCGTCACAATACCCGCGAATTGGCGGCTGCCTATATCGCCTGTGGTCTGGACGCAGAAAAATCCATTCTATTTAACCAGAGTCAGGTTTCCGCCCATGCCGAACTCGGCTGGCTGTTCGGCTGCGTCGCCCGGCTTGGCTGGATGAACCGGATGACCCAGTTTAAGGACAAAGCCGGTAAGAATGCGGAAAAGATGTCGCTGGGTCTTTATGGTTATCCAGCGCTGATGGCCGCTGACATTCTGGTCTATCACGCCACGCACGTTCCCGTCGGGGAGGACCAAAAACAGCATGTGGAACTGACCCGCGACATCGCGGCCAAGTTCAACCACGATTTCAAAACAGATTTTTTTCCCCAGCCGGAACCTGTCATTGACGGGGCTGCAACCCGGGTGATGTCGCTGCGGGACGGCACCAAGAAGATGTCAAAATCGGACCCCTCCGACCTTAGCCGCATCAACATGACCGATAATGCCGACACCGTCGCCAAGAAAATCCGCAAGGCGAAAACCGACCCCGAACCGCTGCCCGACAACCTTGAAGATCTGGCAGGGCGGCCAGAGGCACGCAACCTGATCAATATTTATGCGGCATTGAATGGTCAAAAACCCGAAGAGGTGATTGCAGAAGTTTCAGGCCAACAGTTCGGCCAGTTCAAGCCATTGCTGGCGGATTTGGCCGTGGCCAAACTGTCGCCGATTGGTGACGAGATGACCCGCCTGATGGGGGACGTAGCCGAAATAGACCGCATTCTTGGCGCTGGTGCCGACCGCGCAGCAGAAATTGCTGAACCTATATTGGCCCAAACCTTCGATATCATGGGCATGATCCGCTCGCGCAGATAAAAAACTAAACACGTCTGGTTACCAAATATTTACAAAACTGCCACGAAAACGAAAATTTCGTGGCATAGTAAACACGCCAATCCTGTTGGGATTCTTATAAACCAGCTACTTTGGGGTAACCAAATGCGAGACTACAATCAACCTAGCTTTGATGGGTTTGACGACATCAACAACCCGAAACCTGCCGAAAACGACTTTGACGCCATCGTCGAAAGCGCCATTTCGCGACGTGGTTTTCTCAGCGGTGTCCTGACTTTTGGTGCGGGCAGTTTTATCATGGGCACCTCGCCGCTCATATCCACCGCCGAAGCCATGACTGACAGTTTCGGCTTTCAAGCCATCGCCGCCAACACGTTTGATACAATCACCGTACCCGAGGGGTATAGCTGGGAAATGCTGGTGCACTGGGGTGATCCGCTTTGGTCCTCTGCAGCCCCTTTTAATGAGGTCACGCGCGGCACCGCCACATCGCAGGCAACGGCATTTGGTGACAATAACGATGGCATGGCCACCTTTATGGTCGAGGGCCACCAACTGATTGTGGTGAACAACGAATATACCAATCGCGGGACAATTTTTGGCAACCGTGAAAAAGGCAAACCGGAAACGGATGACGATATTCGCAAAGGCATGGCCGCCCACGGTATTTCGGTCATGGAAATTGCTCAGGTTGATGGTTCTTGGCAGATTGTGCAAGACAGCCCGTGGAACCGCCGTATCACCGCGAACACTGAAATGCTGTTAACCGGCCCAGCTGCCGGCCACAGCTTGATGCGCACCGACGCTGATCCCTCTGGCACCCGTTCGCTGGGTACCTGGAACAATTGCGGCAACGGCCAAACCCCGTGGGGCACCTACCTGACCTGTGAAGAAAACTTCAACGGTTATTTCTCGTCCTCTGACGATGCCCTGAAACTACCGCCCCGCTTTACGCGCTATGGTATTGGGCACAAGGATTGGGGCTATGCTTGGGCCAAAACCGATGAACGCTTTGATATTTCCAAACATCCCAACGAGCCAAACCGAGCAGGCTATGTGGTGGAAATTGATCCCAGCAACCCCAATTCCACCCCAAAAAAACGCACGGCCTTGGGACGTTTCAAACACGAAAACGCGGAGCTGGTTTTGGCGAGTGACAACCGTGTTGTTGTTTACCTAGGCGATGACGAGCGCGGCGAATTCCTGTATCGCTATGTCTCTGACAGCCCCTATTTAGAGGGTCAAGACACCTCTGAATTGCTGGCCAAAGGCACGCTCTACGTGGCGAAGTTCACCGATAACCAGCGTGGAGCATGGCTGCCGCTGACGCCCGAGACCACCGGCATGTCCGAAGCTGAAATCTGCATTCACACCCGCCAAGCCGGATCAATCGTCGGGGCAACCACAATGGATCGTCCGGAATGGGTGGCAGCCAACCCCCAATCGATCGAAGTTTACGTGGCCCTGACCAACAACAAAAACCGGGGTAAAAAAACCAATGCGGGGGGGGATGCCACCCCGGTGGGCGGGCCTAACCCGCGTGCCAACAACCGCTATGGCCAGATTGTGCGGTGGATTCCCGATATGCAGGATCACGGATCGGATGAATTCAGTTGGCACATCTATGCGCTGGCAGGAAACCCCGATGTGCACGAGGATGATCGCGCCGGTTCCGCCAACATCAATTCAGGCAATATGTTCAACGCGCCGGACGGGCTGAACTTTGACACGCAGGGACGGTTATGGATTCAGACTGATGGAAAATATTCCAACAAAGGTGATTTTGCAGGCATGGGTAACAATCAAATGCTGGTTGGGGATCCAACCACGGGTGAAATCAGGCGATTTCTGGTTGGCCCGCGCGAGTGTGAAATTACTGGCATGACCTGGTCACAGGATCGCAAAACCGCCTTTGTCGGCGTGCAGCATCCCGGTGAAAGGGGAGGCAGCAACTTCCCCTTTGGTGGCAACCATGTTCCCCGCTCGGGCATTGTCGCCATTACCCGCAACGACGGGCAAGAGATCGGTTAGCCCACTGTTTCACGCGGCTTTGGGGCCAACACACACTTTAGGCCGTGCAACCGGGGTTGCGCGGCCTTTTTTGTGCCCCAAATCCTTTGCCTTGTATTCATCGGCATAATCCACAAAGATCCAAATACCAATTTAAACCAGATCTTAGGGCATTTCAAAATGGCACTCTGGAGCAAATCCTCGACCCTGAACGCAGCCGTTGCCGACTGGCGCGAGCGCGATCTGCTCGACGCCCCCACCGCCGAGCGCCTGAGTGACGATATCAAGGCGCATGGTTCCGGACTTTCCTTTCAATCCGTCCTGATTCTGCTGGCGGTAATCTGCCTTGGCTTTGGTGCAGTCACATTCGTGGCCGCCAACTGGGATGAAATTGGTCGCCTGACCCGAATAGGCATCATTTTCGCTGCAATGTGGGGCGCCTGGATTGCCGCTATCGGGATGCACGCAAAATCCCACGAATGGCTGGCCCAAAGCTTTGTCCTGCTTGCCTGCATCCTGTTTGGCGCGGGAATCATGCTGATCAGCCAAATCTACCACATTCAGGGCGAACCCAAAGACGCGGTTTGGCTTTGGGCTGTCGGCACCCTGTTGGGGGCCGCCCTCACCCGCTCAATCCCTGCCCTGTCCTTCGCAGTGATCCTGTTCAGCGTCTGGACATACATGGAATTTGACATTTTCCGCAGTCGCTATGTCATCGACTACACTTTCCTGATCTATCTCGGTCTCTGCGCCCTGCTGGCCCGCTGGATGCACAGCCGCTTTACCGGCCATCTGATCCTGCTGTCCCTGTCCGGCTGGACCATTTTCAACGCCGTTTCCCATCTGGAAAGGCAAGGCGCCGACTTTCTGTTTATCACCCTGTTCCTCAGCTACGCCTTGCTAGCCGTCAGCCTGTTTTCAGAGGGTGGCAAGCGGTTTCTGCACGGATTTGAGCGCCCGCTGATCGGCTATCTGGTATTCACCATGGGAACCCTCACAATCATTTGGTATGTCATTGCCGTTGTCGAGTACTCCAGCCGCTACGACATCATATTCGCGCGATCCCTGCTCTATCCGGCAATCGCCTTGCTGGTGGTTGCTGCCCTCACAGTCACGGCTTACAAGACGCGCAACGGCAACAGTTACGATGTGGTTATCACCGCAATCTCGATCCTGATCACCGGCCTTTTTCAATCTCTTGCCACCGCTATACCTTTTGTGTTCGAGGCCTATCTGCTTGCCGTCACTTTTTGGGTTATCCGCATGGGTTGGCGACTGGAATACCGGCCTGTCACGGCCCTGGGCTTCCTTGGGTTCGCGGTGATCATGCTGATCATCTATTTCGCCACAATCGGTACGTTGATCGGCACCAGTGCGTTCTATATTGGCGTCGGCTTGCTGTTGTTGGTCGGCGTGTTCATCATCCCAAAACTGATGCGTAAAAAGGGAGATACCTTATGAAGTTCCGTATCTTCCTTGTCGGCGCCCTGATCGCCGCCCTGCTACAAACCGGTGCCTTGGCCAAGATCATCTATGATCGGGCAGAGCTTTTGCAAAATGGCCAAGAGGTGGTTCTGGAGACCGGCTTTGTCGATCCTCGCGACCTGTTTCGCGGCCATTATGTAACGCTGAACCTTGTTGTGAGCAGGGTAGAAGCGAAAACCCTGAGCAAGATTGACGACTTCTCCTATTACGATACGATCTATCTTGAACTGGAACAGGGTGAAGGCCTGTTTGCGGCGGCCAAAGCTGTTACCACAAGTTATCCGGAAAATGCCTCCGGTCCGGCAATCAAAGGCACAGCCAGAACAACCCATAGTAATGACAGCCCTGAAAGCTGGCTGAGTTTCCGTTTCCCCTTTGATCGCTATTTCGCCCCTAAACTACGCGCAAAAGAATTGGAAAAACTGCGTGGCGACCGCAAGCTGGGGATCATTCTCATGCTCGATAGCAAGGGCAATGGCGCGATCAAAGGCATCACGATAGACGGTGAAAAGGTTTACGAGGAGCCCCTGTTTTAGGGCTAGCCTCCCCCCTTGACGGTTGGTTGCCTGCCAGTGCATACATAGGTGTATACAATTTCTGTAGGCATTGAAGTAATTCTATAGCTTACGCAGATGAAAGAAGAATTTAAATGACTGTGGAATATGGCGGCAAAACCGTGTTCGGGGCCAGCATTGGAATCATGATGCTGGAAACCCAGTTCCCGCGCATTCATGGCGACATTGGCAACGCCTATACTTGGCCCTTTCCCGTGCAATACCGTATCGTTCGCGGGGCCACCCCCGATAAGGTTGTGCGTGCCGACCCCCGCTTTTTGATTGATGAATTCGTTAGCGCCGCCAAAGATCTCGTTGCCTCTGGCTGCGATGGCCTGACCACCAATTGCGGGTTTCTTGCCCTCATTCAGGATCAGATATCGGATGCTGTTCCGGTGCCCGTCGCCACCTCTTCCCTGATGCAAATTCCTTTGGTGCAGCAAATGTTGCCCCGGGGGAAACGGGTAGGCGTGCTTACCATTTCCAAAGGCACGCTTACGCGCGCCCATCTGGCTGCCGCCAATGCCCCGCCCGACACCCCGATCGTGGGCACAGACAACGGCCGCGCATTTACCCGTGATATTCTTAGCGACCAGCCAAGCATTAATTTTGCCGACTGTCGCCTAGACCTGCTGGATGCGGCCCGCGAATTGGTCACAGATCACAAAGACATCGGTGCAATCGTTCTGGAGTGCACTAATATGACGCCCTTTGCCGCGGACATTCGTAAGCTGACTGGGCTGCCAGTATTCTCCATCTACAGCTTTATACGCTGGTTTCACCAAGGGTTGATGCCTGACCGGTTTGAGGCTCAACTGGATGATCCGACCTCTAATTTGGCGGGTAAGTAACCGTTATCATTAATTTTAATCGTATGACGGCACGTAGAGCTGAGAATAGGCAATGCGAACAGCATCCGTTGTTTCGCTTTGCCGACGCTCGATATGCTGGCGCAAGGCTGCAACGGCGGCTTTGGTATCACGCGCACGGACAGCTTCGACAATCACCCGATGCGCCGATAATTTCACATCCCGTCCCGGCATGGTCTTCTTGGCCTCGTGCAGCATTTTCAAGTTGATCAACCGCACATAGCGAATGCGAACGTTAATGTTTTCGAGCATCCGCACCAACTCGCTGTTACCCGACAGCTCTGCCAGATGAGTATGAAATTCTTCGTCCATCTGTAGCAGCTTGGGCACGTCAGGGCAGCCGTGATAGGTCGGCTCGATCTCGTCCAGATAGGCGAGAAACGCCGCGATATCTGCTTCTGTGGCCCGCTGGATCGTGCGGGTCAATGCCTCGGTTTCAATCGCGGAACGCGCCTCGTACAATTCCTGAATCCGCGTTGGATTAAGCGAACGGCAAAAGAACCCGCGCCCGTTCACGAATGTCAACAACCCCTCTGCCACCAAGCGGTTCAATGCTTCGCGCAGCGGCGTGCGGCTGGCCCCCAGCTTGACCGACAGCGCGCTTTCATTCAGCCGCTCATCCGGCTTGAACTCAAAGTTCACCGCCATATCCCGCAGCCGCGCGTAGGCACGATCAACACTGCTCTTACGTTTTGCCATTCAGGTCTTTCGCCCCACTCTTTGCCCCTGAATAAAGCGAATCCACTGGATGTGCAAGAATATGTCTTCACATCTGTCTGCATGGCTGTATACAATTATATAATCGGAAAAAGAATCATAGGCCAACAAAGTGACCAACACACTGTCAGGCGCACAAGCGATGGTGAAAATGCTGCAGGCACATGACGTGCAGCATATTTTTGGCCTGTGCGGCGACACCACCCTGCCCTTTTATGATGCGATGCGGGGAATGGATCACGGGATCACACATGTCTTAACGCGCGATGAACGTTGCGCGACTTATATGGCGGATGCCTATTCGCGGATCAGCGGCAAGGTTGGCGTCTGCGAGGGGCCATCGGGGGGCGGTGCGACCTATATTTTGCCCGGACTGATCGAGGCCAATGAATCGAGTTACGCGGTTTTGGGCGTCACCACCGATATATCGGTCGGATCTTATGGGAAATACCCGCTGACAGAGGTTGATCAGGAGGCGCTGATGCGTCCGTTGACCAAATGGAACACGGTAATCAAACAGGCACAACACATCCCCCGTATGGTACGAACTGCTTTTCGCGCGATGACCACCGGGCGCGCTGGTGCCGCGCATTTGGGCCTGCCTTACGACATTCAATACGACAGCGTAGACCCGTCCGATATCTGGGCCGACCCCAAACATGCCAGCTATCCGGCCTATCCGGTGGGGCCGGAGCCGGGCGCAGCCGAGGCGGCGGTTGACGCGATCCTGTCTGCCACAAGTCCGCTGATCGTCTGCGGGGGGGGCGTGGTCATTGCGGGCGCGATGGATGAGCTGGACCGACTGGCCACAAGGCTAGATATTGCGGTGGCGACCTCGATTTCTGGCCAAGGATCGCTGGCTGAGATCAATCCACATTGTCTGGGTGTTGTGGGGTCCAATGGCGGCACCGATGAAACCTGGGAAATGATGGAGGCCGCCGATCTGGTGATTTTCATGGGCGGGCGCGCCGGTTCGACGACAACTTCGCGTTGGGAAGCCCCCAAACCCGGCACCCGTATTGTGCATTTTGATGTTGATCCAATGGTGATCGGTGCGAATTATCAAACCGAGGTTGGCGTTGTCGGCGATTTGCGCCTGTCGCTGACGGCGGTGAATGCGGTGCTGGATAAACGCGGTCAAGGGGCGGAAACCTTTGGCGGCGCAATGGCGGTTGCCGAAAAAAAGAGCCGCAAGTTTGAGGTTTTCAACAAGCTTGCACTGTCAAATGATGCCCCGATCCGGCCAGAGCGGGTGATTTCTGCAATGATGAAAGTGCTGCCAGACGATGCCATCGTGCTCTCCGACCCCGGTACCAGTTGCCCCTATTTCAACGCCTATTACCAACTGCCGCGCGCAGGTCGCCACTACATCACCAACCGCGCGCATGGTGCGCTGGGGTATTCACTGTCGGCGGCTTTGGGGGCTTGGTTCGCCAAACCAACGTCGAAAATCGTGGCGATGATGGGGGATGGATCGTTCGGCTTCACCAGTGGCGAATTGGAAACCGTGGTACGCTGCCGCGCGCCGATCACCTATATCGTGTTCTCCAATTCAAATTTTGGCTGGATCAAGGCCAGCCAGTTTGCAGACAAGGACAAGCGCTATTACAACGTCGACTTCAACCGCACGGATCATGCGGCAATTGCCAGTGTTTACGGACTGAAAACCTGGCGGGTCGAGAACCCTGACGATCTGGAAGCGGTGCTGAAACAGGCAATAGAACATGATGGGCCAACGCTGATTGATGTGATAAGCCAAAGCTTAGAAGAGTCTAACGCACCGGTGCGCCGGTGGATGGGATAGGCGATTATGGCACCTGAAACAGTGGTAGTTATCGGCGCAGGTATCGTTGGGATGTCTGCCGCGATCTGGTTGCAACGGGCCGGAAGAAACGTTGTTGTGGTTGACAAAGGCCTGCCGGGAATGGGCACGTCATACGGCAACGGCGGTATTATTGTGCCCTGCGGCGTAGCACCTGTGACAGCACCCGGAATGCTGATGAAGGCGCCGGGGTACCTGATGAACCCTAATTTTCCGCTGTTCATGCGCTGGTCTTACCTGCCGAGTCTGGTTCCTTGGCTGCTGCGCTATATGAGCCATGCCAACATCAAGAATACCCGACGTATCGCCAAGGGCCTGACCCCGATTGTCGGCGACAGCGTGGCACAGCACAAAGCTCTGGCCAAGGGCACAGCAGCCGCGGGCTGGATCACCGACAGCGACTACTGTTTTGCTTTCAAGGACCGTGCAGCATTTGAAACCGATCCTTTCACATGGGAATTACGTCGGGAGGCGGGCTTTATACCTGAGTTTGTAGAGGGCGGGGCAGTACAGGAATTTGAACCTGCCCTTGGCGACAAAACTGGCTTTCTGGCGGTGATGAAAGACCATGCTTTTGTGCGCGCACCGGGGAAATATGTGCAGGCGTTGGCCGATGTTTTTATCGCGGGGGGCGGTGATCTGCGGCAGGTGGAAGTGAACGATCTGACATTGACGGACGGCAAGGTCACGTCTGTCGTGACGTCCGCAGGTAACATCCCTTGTAACAAGGCCGTGATTGCCACCGGCGTTTGGTCCAAGCCATTGATGAAAAAACTAGGGTTGAATATCCCGCTGGAAAGCGAGCGCGGCTATCACATCGTTTTTAAAGATCCGTCGATAAAACTGAATGCCACCTACATGATTACCTCAGGCAAGTTCGTCGCCACCCCGATGCAGGAAGGCCTGCGGGTAGCGGGCGTTGTCGAATTTGGCGGGCTGGAGGCCGGACCCTCCAAAGCACCAATCGAGTTGCTCTACAGGCAAGTGAAACAAAATTTCCCGACGCTTACTTATTCAGAAGCCGAGGAATGGCAGGGCCACCGCCCTGCCCTGACCGACAGCCTACCGATCATCGGAGAGATCGCTGGCTCCGGTGTTTATGCCGGGTTTGGTCACCATCATATTGGCTTGACCGGTGGCCCGAAAACGGGTCGACTGATCGCGGACCTAATCTCGCAAAAAGGAACCAACCTGGACCTTTCTGCTTATGATCCGGGACGCTTTAACTAAGATTTCAAAACCCCTGGGAGGAAAAACAATGAAATCAATCACCAAAATAGCAACCACGCTAGCCATGACTGCAAGCTTCACCGTTGGCGCAACTTCGGCAATGGCCGAATCCTGGGATATGCCGATGGCCTATTCTGCGACCAACTTCCATTCCGAAATGGGTGTGGTTTTTGCCGACAAAGTCCGTGAGTACACAAATGGCGGCATTGACATCACGGTGCATCCGGGCGGCTCTCTATTCAAAGGCGGCGAAATCAAGCGTGCTATTCAGACTGGTCAAGTCAATATCGGTGAGCGCTTTATGGCCGCTCATGCCAACGAAGTACCCCTGCTGGGCTGGGACAATCTGCCATTCGTAGCAACCACCTACGCACAAAATGACAAACTTTGGGCAGCTGCCCAAGGCCCTGTAACTGCCAAGCTGGAAGCGATTAATCTGGTAACGCTTTATACCTGTCCGTGGCCGGGTCAGGGCTTCTACTTTAAGAAAGAGGTGAATTCTTCGGCAGATACCAAGGGCGTGAAATTCCGTTCCTATAACACAGCAACCGCAACATTTGCCGAAGAACTGGGCATGGTTCCGGTTCAAGTTGAAGCTGCCGAGCTGTCTCAGGCACTGGCTACTGGTGTTGCCGAGGCGTTTATCTCCTCTGGTTCAACCGGTTATGACCGCAAAGTGTGGGAGCATCTGACCCATTACTACAAAGTGAACGCTTGGCTGCCACGCAACTATGTGATGGTCAACAAAGGCGCTTGGGATGGTCTGGATGCCGCAACCCAAGGGGCGTTGACCAAGGCCGCCGATGAAACCGGTGCTGCCTGTTCTGCAAAATCGGCAGAACTGGCAGGTTGGTATTTTGAACAACTGGCCGCAAACGGCATGACAGTTCAGGATGCCGGTCCCGAGTTTCTGAAAGAGCTGGAAGCAATTGGCACCAAAATGCAGGCAACATGGCTTGCAGATACCGGCGCTGAAGGTCAGGCAATTCTGGACGCTTACAAAGCCAACTAAAACATATCACGGCCCCGATTAATCAACGTTTCGGGGCCGTGAGACACAAAACAGGGGGACCAACGCATGAGAGACTGGCAACCGTTCTTGAGCCTGCCGTTATGGGTGTGGCTGTTTATTTTTCCGATGCTTCTTGCCGCGTTTTGCCTGATCAAGGGCGATACTGCTGGCCGTATACTGCGCCCGGTTTGGCGCATTCTTGACAAGGTTTACTTTGCCTCTGGTATGGTCGCCGCGGGGTTTATGGTAACCATTTTGCTGCTGATCATCGCGCAGATGATCGCGCGCTGGACTTCGATCACCTTCTCTGGATCTACCGAATACGCCGGGTATGCCATGGCCGCGACCTCATTTTTTGCCCTGTGCCACGCCTTGGACAAAGGTGCACATATCCGGGTGTCGATATTCCTCAAGATGAACCGCTTTACTACCCTATGGCTGGACGCCGCCGCCATGCTGGTCGCCGCCATCACCGCCACCTATTTCGCGCGCTACGCGATTAAAACCAACATCCTGTCAAAACTGTTGAATGACCGTACGCAGGGGCAGGATTTTGTGCCCGAATGGCTGCTGTCGTTCTTTTCCATGTTCGCAAATTCCCCCGCCAAATGGGGGGAAATTTGGGCCAACACCGGGTCCGAATGGGTCTATACCCCCGTGTGGTTACCGCAATTGCCCATGTCAATCGGCACTGTCTTGCTGGCGATTGCAATCTGGGATCACCTGACCCGCCTGCTTGTGAACCGTGAAACAGGTATCGTCGGGGAGTCGATAGAATGAGCGAACTTTACACCACACTGATTTTTCTTTTTGTCCTGTTCTTGTTGCTCGGCAGTTCCGTCTGGGTTGGCCTCGCGCTGATGGGGGTTGCCTGGGTTGGAATGGTATTGTTCACCACCCGCCCCGCAGGTGACGCGATGATCACCACGATCTGGACCGGAGCTTCCAGTTGGACGTTAACCGCTTTACCGCTGTTTATCTGGATGGGCGAAATTCTCTATCGAACGCGATTATCGCAGGACATGTTTCGCGGCCTTGCGCCGTGGTTACGCTTTCTGCCCGGCGGGTTGCTGCACACCAATATCGCAGGCTGCACCATTTTTGCCGCCGTGTCCGGTTCATCTGCTGCAACCCTGACCACTGTTGGCAAAATGTCGATCCCGGAGCTGCGTAAACGCGGATACCCCGAACATATGATCATCGGCACCTTGGCGGGTGCGGCCACACTGGGCCTGATGATCCCGCCCTCCCTGACCCTGATCGTTTACGGCGTGAC
>JAHRVG010000017.1 GCA_019090795.1 Paracoccaceae bacterium
AGCCCCAGTGCCGGCGTAGCTCAGTAGGTTAGAGCGCTTGATTGTGGATCAAGAGGCCCCCCGTTCGAGCCGGGGCGCTGGTACCATTTACCCCAATTTGTTTAGCCGCCTTTTAACGCAGTTTACCTGGTAATCCGCTATTTCAGAAACATGTTTTCAGCCTTCAGAGTATTTTGCATCAGCCAACCCCTAGCCTGATACCGCTGCAATAATCAGGGTAAGAGTCAGGATGCTAACCACAGTTGACACAAGAATCGTCGAGGAAACCCGCACTGGCGCGATCCCGTAATGTTGCGCCAAGATAAACACATTCCCCGCAGTGGGCATCGCCGCCGCAGAAATCATAACCGCAGCTGTAAAGGGCGAAACATCAAATAACGTGAAACAGGCAACGGCAACGGCAAGGGGATGCAGGGCCAGCTTTGCGCTCGAAAGCCACAAGGCAACGCCGATCCGTTCCGTTGTCTTGGTCGCAAGTGACGCGCCGATTGCAAATAGCGCGCCGGGGGTGGCAGCAGCCCCCAACAAGATCAGGAACTCATTGACCGGATCAGGTATTGGCACTGCAAAAGCGGCCCAGAGCAAGCCCAACAGGATCGCCACTATCATCGGATTTTTCGTCAAACCAACCACAATCGACCCGATTACTGCCAAGGACATACGTCCGTCCCGCATGGCCGAAACGATAACCACCAGAAGGCTACCGAATACCACCAGATCTACCACCAGCACGATCATCACCGGACCGATAGCCGACGGCCCAAGCAACATCACCAGCATCGGGATACCCAAGAAACCAACGTTCCCGATTGCGCCGGATTGTGCCTCGATCGCGGCCTCTTCAATGCCGATTCCCCGCAACAGGGCAACGACAGTGACTAGAATATAAACAAACAACGTCCCACTAAGGTAGGCAAGAACCGAACGCGGCTGAAAAACCTCGCTCAGCGGCAAAGTTGCAGTAAAGCGAAAAATCATCGCCGACAGGGCAAAATAGAAAACGAATTTGGTCAGATGGGTTGTCGCCTGCTCGCCAAAAAACTTCATACGCGCGGCGGCAAAACCCAATCCAAGGATGGCGAAAAACGGCAGGGTTTTGAGGAGGATATCCAGCATAACAACCTGCTAGCAGGTTTATCCACAAAGCGCACGAGGCAGAATTGTGAAATCTCATATTGCGCCCCGAATTCACCCCTTGTGACTTGCGAAGGTGACAATCCGCCTGACGTTAGGCATGACCATTCTCTGCATTGAGCTAAAGGATCACCCCCAAACCTACCCACACCGGGTAGCGCGCAATTCGCCGTGATGATGTCCTTGATTGACGCGTTGGGCATGCCAACGCTGACATTATGGCGGTGATCGTGTTGAAATTCAAAGCAACAGGCAGAACCATTTCAATCGTTTCCAAGCGCAAGCCGTTTAAATATGCCACTGGCGGATCTGCTGGACCTGCTGCTAACATAAACCGAACGCCCCCCGCGTCAGCAAAGCGGGGGAAGTAAGACAGAGAGGAAGAATTCCGGATATGAGCATAAGCAAACTTCTTGTGGCCAACCGTGGCGAAATTGCCGCGCGTGTTTTACGTACAGCCCGCGCCATTGGTCTTAAAACAGCCGTCCTGCGCCATCCCGCCGAGGTAGATACACCGGCACATGCGATCGCGGACGAAGTTCTGACAATTAACGGCCCAACGCCGGTTGCGGCCTATCTGGATATCGAGCAAATCACCCAAGTGGCCACGCGTATCGGTGCCGATGCGGTTCATCCCGGTTACGGGTTTCTGGCCGAGAACGCTGCTTTTGTAAAAGCACTGGATGCAGCGGGCATCATTTTTGTTGGCCCCACTGAGGACGTAATAGATCTGATGGGCGACAAAATTCGCGCCCGCAATTATGTTGAAGAACGCGGCTTTCCGGTCGCCCCCTCCGCAATCGAAGATGACAATCCTGCCGATTTTGTTGAACGCGCCCGCGCTGTGGGCTATCCGCTGTTGATCAAACCCTCGGCGGGGGGTGGGGGCAAAGGCATGCACATTGTGCGCGAGGATTCCCAGCTTGAGACAGGCATTGAGACCGCGCGGCGCGAAGGCGAGCGTTACTTCGGTGACGGGCGGTTGTTTGTGGAACGCTATATCGAAGATCCACGCCATATCGAAGTTCAAGTGATGGGCGATGGACAAGGCAATGTGGTGCATTTTTGGGAGCGCGAATGCTCGATCCAGCGCCGGTTCCAGAAAATTCTGGAGGAAACCCCCTCACCCGCGCTTACCCCCGAGCAACGCAACGAGATTTGCGAATCCGCCGCAGGCATTGCACGTGCGGTGAACTATCGCGGCGCGGGCACGGTTGAGTTTATCTATGCCGCTGATGGCGGGTTTTATTTCCTTGAGATGAACACCCGTTTGCAAGTGGAACATCCGGTGACTGAAATGGTCACGGGTTTTGATCTGGTCGCCGAGCAGCTGCGCATTGCGGCAGGCGAGGAACTTGATTTGCAACAAAGCGATATTGGACAGACCGGCCACTCGATTGAACTGCGCATTTGCGCCGAAGACCCGGATGCCGATTTCCGCCCAGCCATTGGCGATATCCTGTTGATGGATGAACCCACCGGCCCCGGCGTGCGGGTGGACAGCGGCATTCTGGAGGGTGGCAGCGTCACCGCCGATTTTGACCCGATGTTATCAAAATTGATCGTGCATGGCCGCAACCGCAACGAAGCAATTGCCCGCGCACGCCGCGCTGCACAAGATTATGTCATTTTGGGCGTCACAACCAACCTTGGATACCTTGACGCGATCCTTGCGCACCCGAAATTCCAGTCAGGCGATGTCTCTACCGGATTTCTGGCCAAAGAAGCTGAGGCCCTGAAACATAGGCCAGACGCCGCCACGCGTGACATTCTGATGGCTGCCACTGCGTTGTCTGATGCACGCCTTGTACAGGCGGTCGAAAATGTGCCTGAAATTTACCGTATGATGGGGGCTTGGAGAAACTGATGCGCAGTATTTTGGAAATCAACGGGGAAGAAACCTCGATCTGGCTGGCCTCGACCGGGCAAACCCATGTTCTGCATCTGGGCGAGCGTGAAATCCCTTGCAGCTTTGATCCGGCAACCGGCAAAGGCAGCTATACGCTGGAGCTCGACGGTGCACGCATCCCGCTGCGCGTGGCCGTGGGCGAGGAATCTACCTTTGTGCACCTGAATGGCCGCGCCTATGAAATCGGGCGCACGGATCCGTCTCAAACCTTGGGAGAGACAGGCGGCGGTTCGGTGCAAGACCAAATGGTTGCGCCCATGCCCGGCGTTGTGGTGTCGGTTGATGTGGTCGCAGGCGACACAGTGGCCGAGGGTCAGGGCTTGCTGGTGATCGAGAGTATGAAACTCGAAACCACCATTGCCGCCCCGCGCGACGGGGTCGTAGCCGAAGTTCCCTTTGCCACCGGCGACAGTTTTGGCGGCAAAGAGGTTTTGCTTAGCCTTGTCCCTCTTGAGGAGACCGGATAATGCGCCGTATTCAAAGCCAAGTGCGCCCGGATTCCGCCGAATTCAAGGCAGCATCGGCACAGATGCAAGAGGTCGTGAAGCAGTTTCACGAAAAACAGCACAAGGCCCGCTATGAGCGCCCGCAGCGCGATCTGGACCGGCTAAAACGGCAGAACAAACTGTTGGTGCGCCAGCGGTTAGAGCTGCTGCTCGACCCCGGCACGCCGTTTCTGGAGTTTTCCTCTCTGGCGGCCAATGACCTCTATGACGGACAGGCACCGGGGGCCAATATCATCACTGGCGTCGGCGTAATTTCCGGCCGCGAGGTGGTAATCCATGCCGACGACAGCTCAAACAAAGGCGGCGCTTGGTATCCGATGTCGGTGCCGAAAATCGTGCGCGCGCTTGAATTCGCCTTGGAGAACAACCTGCCCGTTGTGCATATCTGCGACAGCGCGGGGGGCTATCTTGAGGATATGTCAGGCGTTTTTGCGCAGGGCGGACGGGTGTTCCGCAACCAGTGTATCCTGTCCAAAAAGGGCATCCCGCAGGTGGCCATAGTTTGTGGCCATTGCACCGCAGGCGGCGCCTATGTGCCTGCGCTTTGCGAACATACCATTATCGTGCGCGACACCGGTGCGATCTTTCTGGGCGGCCCGCCTTTGGTCAAGGCGGCCACGGGCGAGGAGGTTTCGGTGAACGATCTGGGCGGTGCTGACATGCACACGTCGATTTCCGGAACAGGCGATTATCCAGTCGATTCCGAAGAAGCAGCTATGATTTTGGCGCGCGAAATTGTCGCCACCTTCCCGCGCAAGGCACGTGCTTTTGACTGGGCCGCACCCGAAGAACCCTATTACGACCCCAAGGAAATCTATGGCATCGTGCCGACCGATTACCACGTGCGGTTTGATATGCGCGAGGTCATTGCCCGCATTGTTGACGGATCAAAATTCCATGAATACCAACCTGATTACGGCACCACTCTGGTAACCGGTTATGCCCGTATCTGGGGCTGCAAGGTGGGTATTCTGGGCAACAACGGGGTGCTGTTTAACGACAGTTCGCTAAAGGCGGCGCATTTCATCCAGCTTTGCAACCAGAACGGCACACCGTTGATTTTCTTGCAAAATACAACGGGTTATATGATTGGACGCGAATACGAAGAACGCGGCATCACCAAGGACGGGGCCAAGATGTTGATGGCGCAGGCCGGATCGGAGGTGCCAAAAATTACCGTTCTGACCTCTGGTGCTTTTGGGGCTGGATATTACGGCATGTGCGGGCGGGCGTGGGATCCACGCCTGATCATGGCGTGGCCCAGCTCGCAGATGGGCGTGATGGGGCCAGAGCAGGCCGCACGCACCCTTGGCGATGTAAAGCTGGCGCAAATGCGCCGCGCTGATCCCGACCTCAGCGAGGAAGCCGTGCAGGAATTGCGCGACCGCGTGCGCACCAAAGCCGAGAACGAAACGTCGGCCTATTGGTTCACCTCGCGGATGCATGACGATGGCATCATTGACCCGCTGGATACCCGTAACATGCTGGGTATTGCCCTGACCTGTGCGGCTGGTGTCGCCCCCAACGCGCCGCATTATGGCGTCTACAGGATGTAAAATATGCGCCGTATTAAAACCAATATCGACACTAATTCGGACTCCTATCGCGAAAATTACGCCGCCATGTCCGAACGGCTTGCGGAATTTCACAACCGTCAGGATGCCGCCCGCTATGAACGCCCCCAGCGTGACAAAGATCGTTTGAGACGTCAAAACAAACTGTTTGTGCGCGAACGGATTGAGTTGCTGCTGGACCCTGGCACCCCGTTTCTGGAGTTTTCACCGCTGGCGGCCTGTCGCGAATATGATGGCAAAGTACCCGGTGCCGCCACGGTCACAGGCATCGGTATCGTCAACGGGCGCGAGGTGGCAATTCATGCGGATGACGCCAGCGTCAAGGGCGGCGCATGGTATCCCCATACCGTCAAGAAAATCGTGCGGCTGCTGGATATTGCTGTCGAAAACCACCTGCCTGTTGTGCATATTTGCGACAGTGCCGGCGGGTTCCTACCGCTTCAGCACGGGGTTTTTCCCGATCGCTACTTGGCCGGACGGATGTTCCGCAACCAGACGGTTCTAAGCCAGATGAACGTACCGCAAGTGGCAATTGTTGCGGGCCATTGCACGGCCGGGGGTGCCTATATTCCAGCGCTCAGCGATTACAATGTGATCGTTGAAGAAACCGGCGCGGTGTTCCTGGGGGGGCCGCCTTTGGTCAAGGCTGCAACCGGCGAAGAGGTCGGGGTGCAGGAATTGGGCGGCGCGGTTATGCACACCTCGGTTTCGGGCACGGTTGACTACCGCGCGCCCAGCGAAGAAGCGGCCATAGCCTTGGCGCGCGAAATTGTTGATCACTGGAAGCCGGTGGAAAAGACACAAATCGTAACCGCGCCGCCGGAGCCACCCTATTACGACCCTAAAGAGCTGTACGGCATCATCCCGAAAGACCGTAAAACCCAGTTCGACATGCGCGAAGTGATTGCACGCATGGTCGATGGTTCGCGCTTTCACGAATACCAGCCCGACTATGGCAACACCCTCGTTTGCGGCTATGCCCATATCTGGGGTTTCAAGGTCGGTATCCTTGGCAACAACGGGGTACTGTTCAACGATAGTTCCAAAAAGGCGGCGCATTTTATTCAGCTGTGCAACCAAAACCGCACGCCACTGGTATTCCTGCAAAACATCACCGGCTATATGGTCGGGCGCGAGTATGAGGAACTGGGCATAACCAAAGATGGTGCCAAGATGTTGATGGCGCAAGGTGGCTCGGTTGTGCCGAAATTCACCGTGATCATCAACGCCTCTTACGGTGCGGGAAACTATGGCATGTGTGGGCGTGCCTGGGATGCGCGGACCTTGTTCGTGTGGCCACAAGCCGTAATTGGCGTGATGGGAGCCGAGCAAGCGGCGAACACCATGGCTGACGTAAAAATCCGCCAGCTCAAGCGTGAAGGCAAGGAACTGAGCGAAGAGGACATCGCAGCGATCCGTGACCCGGTACTGGAAAAATACGAGGCCGACGTCGAGGCCTATACCTCCACCTCCGAACTCTGGGATGACGGCTTGCTTGATCCGGTGGACACGCGCAATGCGTTGGGCATGTCGATTTCGGCCGCTCTGAACGCTCCTATTGCTGATCCAAGATACGGGATTTTCCGCTTTTAAGGCCCTGAAACACCGGTTGGCCCCAACTTGGAAAAGGCGATATGCTTGCGGTCATAACGATTCGACAGTCACACCAAGGCGCTTGGCGCAATCTGTTCTGGATTGAACCAAACGTTTCAGGAGCTTTCTATCACCGACTTGACTACAATACGTTCGGCACAGAAAATCATTCGCCAACCCAGAGCGCACGGCGCTGTCACTCTATCGGTTAAAGCTGGCGAAAGAGGGACCACCCTTGACGGTTTGCGCCAATCCGGTTCGCTAAAGGCCCTGTTCCCGCGGATTGCCGGACCGGATATTCAATCGGTCATGATTAACACAGCAGGCGGCATCACGGGCGGCGACACCTTTAACCTGAAAGCCCACGCCAAGGCCGAAACGCGGCTAACCTTGACCACACAAACCGCAGAGCGAGCCTATCGCGCCCAACCCGGTGAAACCGGACTGCTGAAAAACCAATTGGTGATTGATAGCGGGGCGCGGGTCCACTGGTTACCACAAGAAACCATCCTTTATCAAGGATCTGCCCTTTCCCGTTCCCTGCATGTGGAAATAGGCCATGGTGCTTCATTTCTCATGGTCGAGCCACTGGTCTTTGGCCGCACAGCAATGGGCGAGACCCTAACGGATGCCTCCTTTACCGACCGTATTGAGATCCACCGCGAGGGTCGGCTGCAATACCTAGACGCCGTCAAACTGACCGGCAACATCACCGCACAACTGGCGCGCGCCCATACAGCGGACGGTGCCGGGGCTATGGCAAGTTTGGTCTATTCCTCAGCGGATGCCGAGGTCTGGCTCGCACCAATCCGCGCCAAACTCGGGAATAGCGGCGGCGTGAGCCTGATCAGTGATCAGCTTCTGGTCTTGCGTCTACTGGCCCCTGACAGCTATCTCTTGCGCCAAACCCTGATCCCGATCCTGAACCTTATAACCAATGACAACCTTCCCCGATGCTGGATGACATGATATGAACCTGACCCCTCGTGAAAAAGACAAACTGCTGATTGCCATGGCGGCCGAGGTCGCCCGCAAGCGGCTGGCGCGCGGGGTAAAGCTGAACCACCCCGAAGCAATCGCCCTGATTACCGACGCGGTGGTCGAAGGTGCGCGGGACGGACGGTCCGTTGCTGACATGATGGAGGCCGGAGCGGAGGTAATTACCCGCGAGCAATGCATGGAGGGCATCTCGGAGATGATCCATGATGTGCAGGTCGAGGCCACTTTCCCCGATGGCACCAAACTTGTCACTGTCCACAATCCCATTCGTTGAGGTAACACCATGATCCCCGGAGAAGTACTGCCCAAATCAGGCACAATCACCTTGAATGAAGGGTGTGAAGCCATCACCTTGATGGTTGCCAATACAGGCGACCGGCCCGTTCAGGTCGGCAGCCACTATCATTTCGCAGAGAGCAATCCGGCGCTGGAATTTGATCGCGCTACGGCCCACGGTATGCGGCTGGATATCGCGGCGGGAACGGCTGTGCGATTTGAACCAGGGCAGCGGCGCGAGGTGAATTTAGTGCCGCTAGGCGGTGCGCGACGCGTGTTTGGCTTTAATCAAAAAGTAATGGGAGAGTTATAATGCCCACACAAATCCCCCGCGCCGATTATGCCGCTATGTTCGGCCCCACAACAGGCGATCGCATTCGCCTTGCTGACACTGAACTGTTTATTGAGGTCGAGCGTGATCTGACAACCTACGGCGAAGAAGTGAAATTCGGCGGCGGCAAAGTGATCCGCGACGGCATGGGCCAAAGCCAGATCACCCGCGCAAACGGTGCGGTCGATACCGTGATCACCAACGCGCTGATTGTCGATCATTCCGGCATCTACAAGGCTGACGTGGGCCTAAAGGACGGGCGTATTGCCAAAATTGGCAAGGCGGGCAATCCTGACACCCAGCCGAATGTCGATATCATCATCGGGCCGGGCACAGAAATCATCGCAGGCGAGGGCAGAATCCTGACAGCCGGTGGGTTCGACAGCCATATCCATTTCATCTGCCCTCAACAGATCGAGGACGCGCTGCATTCCGGCCTAACAACCATGCTCGGCGGTGGGACCGGCCCCGCCCATGGCACACTGGCCACCACCTGCACTCCCGGCCCATGGCATATCGGGCGCATGATGCAGGCGGCGGATGCCTTTCCGATGAACCTCGCCTTTGCGGGCAAGGGTAACGCCAGCCTGCCCGCAGCGCTTGAGGAACAGGTGTTGGCCGGGGCTTGCGCGCTGAAACTGCACGAGGATTGGGGCACCACTCCGGCGGCAATTGATTGCTGCCTGAATGTTGCAGATGCGATGGATGTGCAGGTGATGATCCACACCGATACCCTCAATGAATCCGGCTTTGTTGAGCACACGCTCAAGGCCATGAAGGGCCGCACCATCCACGCCTTCCATACCGAGGGCGCGGGCGGAGGCCATGCGCCTGATATCATAAAAATTTGCGGCGAAGATCATGTGCTGCCCGCCTCGACAAACCCGACGCGCCCCTTCACCGTCAACACACTGGAGGAACATCTGGATATGCTGATGGTGTGCCATCATCTGGACAAATCCATCCCCGAAGATATCGCCTTTGCAGAAAGCCGTATCCGGCGTGAAACCATTGCGGCCGAGGATATCCTGCACGACATGGGCGCCTTCAGCATCATCGCCAGCGACAGTCAGGCTATGGGCCGTGTGGGCGAGGTGATGATCCGCACATGGCAAACCGCCGACAAGATGAAAAAACAACGTGGACGCCTGAGCGAAGAAACCGGCGACAACGACAATTTCCGTGTGCGCCGCTATATTGCAAAATACACCATCAACCCGGCGATTGCGCACGGGATCGCAGGCGAAATCGGGTCTGTCGCTGAGGGTAAGCGCGCGGATCTGGTGCTATGGAACCCCGCGTTCTTTGGGGTGAAACCCGAGATGGTGCTGCTGGGCGGCAGCATCGCGGTGGCGCAAATGGGCGATCCCAATGCGTCAATTCCAACGCCGCAGCCGGTCTATTCACGTCCCATGTTCGCAGCCTTTGGCCGCGCGGTTGAACATTCGGCAGTGACCTTCGTTTCAGGGGCGGCGCAGGCCGCAGGCATCCGTACCTCTCTGGGGTTGGCAAAACAAACGGTGGCGGTAGAAAACACCCGTGGAATTGGCAAGAGGGATCTGCTGCTGAATGATGCAACGCCGGTGATGGAAGTGAACCCCGAAACCTACGAAGTGCGCGCCGACGGCGAGTTGCTTACCTGCGAACCTGCCGAAGTACTGCCAATGGCGCAGCGGTATTTTATGTTTTAGGAGGGGAAGAGATGGTTGGGTTTTCTGAAAGGCTTGGTTTCAAGAAGCCAAAAATGGAGCTGCAAATAGACGAAGTTGATAGTGCACTTTTTGCGGGGCTTTGGGATGCCCTTTACATCCATTTTTTTAAAGATATTTGGCAAGGGGAGAAGCTGTATGGTACCTATGGATATACAGATGCCTTTTGGGACCTTTCAAATCGTCTTTGGCACCATTATTTTAGGAAGCCTATAGACGGTTTGCCATCTGACCCCAAGCAAGCGCTCGCAGAAATAAGGCGCCATTTTTTGAATTCCAAATTCCCCGAAACCTATAACTTTTTGGAATTTATAGCATCAGATGGTAACAACGCGTTTGTTGATTTTTGCAATCGAATATTAGAAAGAGAAAAATCTGCATTCAGGTTCGTCGGACAGCACCTTACCCAGATTACAAATAAGACCGAGATAGAAGAAATCGAGGCGGCGCAGGATCAGGATAAATCCAAACCGGTATCATCACATATTAATGCCGCCGTTTCCTTATATTCAAATAGGGAAAAACCAGACTATCGCAACTCTATCAAGGAATCTATTTCTGCAGTGGAGGCCGCGGCAAAAGAATTAGCAGGACCAGATATTAAAACACTAGGGGAGGCGTTGAAGGTTCTGGGAAAAGACGGCACACTTCATAGAGCGCTAACTAACGGTTATTCAAGCCTCTACGGGTGGACGAATGACAGCGAAGGGATACGCCACGCTTTGATGGACGAAACAACCATTACTGAAGCTGATGCACGTTATATGCTCGTTAGTTGCAGCGCCTTTGCAAATTACTTGTTGAGCAAGATATGAATAGCCCGCTCTATTCGTGTCAGAAAGTCCACGTGCAAGGGACATTGGCCACCACTCATGACCACGTCACCCTCACCTACGACGACCGCTTTCTGCGGCGCAAGGTCCTGACCACGGATGCTGGCGAACGCTTTCTTGTTGATCTGCCCCAAACCATGTCTCTGAACCACGGCGATGCGTTTGAGCTGACCGATGGCCGTCTGGTCGAAGTTATTGCCGCATCTGAGGCCCTGCTGGAAATCACCGGCGATAACCTCACCCGGCTTGCATGGCACATCGGCAACCGCCATACCCCTTGCCAGATTGAACCGACGCGCCTGCTAATCCAGCATGATCATGTGATCCACGATATGTTGCTAAAGATCGGCGCGACCCTGCGCGAAGTGTCCGAACCTTTTACCCCCGAGGGCGGCGCATATGGATTTGGGCGCACGCACAGCCATGCCCACTGAAGACCATATCCTGACATTAACCCAATGGTTTTCGCCCAGCTATCCGGTGGGCGCATTTGCCTATAGCCACGGGTTGGAAGCCGCTGTTGAGGCGGGAAAGGTCTCGGATGTGCAAACGCTGGAAGGCTGGCTCATGGATGTGCTGGTGCATGGCGCCGGCCAATGCGATGCGCTGTTTCTAGCAGCCGCGAACAGGGCGAAAATCTCCCATGAACTAGCGGAAATTGACGCCACCTGCCGGGCCTTTGCCCCGTCAAAGGAACGGCTGATGGAAACCGAATTGCAGGGGGAAGCCTTTTGCAATGTCACCGCAACGGTTTGGGCGCAACACCTCGTAGGGCTGACCTACCCAGTAGCCGTTGGCCGGGCCGCATATCTGGAACAAATGCCCCTTAGCCTCACCACACGCCTATATTTACACGCATTTCTAAGCAACCTCGTGACCGCCGCAATGCGCTTGCTACCCGTTGGCCAGACCGAAGGCCAACGCCTGATAAAAACCCTTACGCCGCATTTATCCGCTATTGCAGATAGGGCCGTGGCAGGTAGTTTGGACGATCTGTCCAGCACAGTTTTTCTTGGCGATATTGCCTCAATGAAACACGAAACCCAATATTCCAGGATGTTCCGAACATGACAAAAAACAACGGCCCCCTGCGCATCGGTATCGGCGGCCCTGTGGGGGCTGGCAAAACTACGCTGACGGCTGCCCTGTGCGAAGCGTTGCGCGACAGCCACTCCCTTGGGGTGATTACCAATGACATCTACACCCAAGAAGACGCCGAAGCCTTGATGCGGCTGCAAGTGCTGCCCCAAAACCGCATCATTGGGGTTGAAACCGGCGGCTGTCCCCACACGGCAATCCGCGAGGACGCCAATCAATCTGGCGGCTGTCGCCGAAATGATAAAACGCCACCCCGATGTCGAGGTTGTACTGATCGAGAGCGGTGGCGACAATCTGTCCGCCACCTTTAGCCCTGAACTGGCCGACCTGACGCTGTATGTTATTGATGTTGCCGCAGGCGAAGAAATCCCGCGCAAAGGTGGACCGGCAATTACCAAATCGGATATTTTGGTTATCAACAAAACGGACCTCGCGCCCTATGTTGGCGCATCACTGGAAGTAATGGAAAGGGACGCAAAGAGAATGCGAAATGATCGCCCCTTTGTTTTTGCATGCCTGCGTGAAAGGCAGGGAACCCGCGAGATTCTGGATTTAGTAGCAGCAATCGGAGGCCTTGATATTTCCAAGGCAAATTCAACGTAAGGCGTCTTGGCCAAGGAACATGAGATCGTCGCCCCCGTTAGGCTGCAGAGCCGCCGTCAATTAGACGATACATTGTACCCGACTTGCCTTTTTCTTTTACAATACGGTTCTTGTCTTCAAGTAACACCAGATGCGACTCTGTGATTGTTGAAAACCAAGGGCAGATGTCCAGCAGAAACTCTCCGAACAGCGTTTTGTCCAGTTGTCGGCAGGTTTTTTTCCCCTCCCCCAAGCCCGAAAGGATTTTCTGCTCGCGGTTCAATATTACCGATCTTGTAGCTTTCACCGCATCTGAAAAACTGTGCCGGACAAAGCCATGCGAGGGAAAAACCTGTTCAACATCAAACCCCTCGATCCGACGCAGGCTTGCGAGGTACTCGGAAACGCCTCCGGCCGTAGATGTATACCAAGGCAACGCACTACCGGGGCCAGAACTTTGCAGCAAGTCAGTTGACAGTAATAGCTTCAGCCTTGGTTCATAAAAAACCAGCAAACCAATATCATGCCCGGGAACCAGAATGGTGGAGAATGTATACTTTCCTATTTTCAGCTCATCTCCCCCGATGATCGGCATGATGTCAACATCCTCTAGCCACCACTGCCCGCAGCTTTGCTCAAAATTGGCCAGTATATCGAAGTTCTTAAGCTCTGGGACGATTTTTCGGACCGCTTTGGGTAAGCAGTAATGCTCTTGCATTTTCGGGTGCTGCGCTTCGGGGAAGCTTTTTTCGGACAAGAAAATTCGTGGACTACAGTGTTGAGTGATAAGGTTCACACCGGCGATATGGTCCGTATGGCCATGCGTCAGATAGATCGTATGGATATCGCCAACACCATATCCCAATCCCTTCAGGCAGTTTTCAAACCCCTCGAAACTGGCATCCTCATTGAGACCGGTGTCAATGACATTCAATCCATCCTGATCTGGCACAACAAAAATATTTGAACCCGTCGGCCAGCTTTTTCGGGTGAAATGAAGAAAATACAGATCGTCATCGACTTTGTGAGCTTGGTACATTTTCAAATTCCGCCTTTGTGGCCCTGTAGAGGGGGTTCTTTTCCCAACAACACTTCTAACAAATGTTCGTTTGGGTATTTTCCGTGTTTATCATTAGATATTATTAAAATCATCTTGTTTTTCACTTTTTCTTGATGTATTTGAACGAACGTTAGGTAGTTTATTGATCCTGGAGGGATATCAGATGACAACATGCAAAAAGTGGTCTGCTCCAACGTCCGCAAGTAATGACAACAATCCAAAGATCCGAGATTGACACATGGAACATCACCAATCAGCTCCTGCCTCCCTCCCGCCCAAAACGCTTGCTCATCAGGGCGATGGGCCTGGATTGACGGGCGTGCAAGGGCTGGTCGAAGACACCGAGATCCGCAGCCATGCGAAATACCTCAAGGGTTTGGATGTTGATCAGTATATCGAAGAGATCGTGGCCCCTAGCGAAAGTAAGAGCCGGGTCACCGCACAGGCCATTGTTCGCCTGTCAGAACGGTTGGTTTCCGAATTCGCACAAGGGCCGCTTTATTCCGCCGAGATCGAACTGCAGTTTGACGGAGTTAGCCGCCGGATTGGCCTGATTTGTCAGGACCGTCGGCATGATCGTGGCGTGTGGAAGCCTGAACATCACCGAAAAGCCGCGAGAATCGTGCGCCAGATGGTCAAAAACCGGATGCCCATTGTCACCCTAATCGACACACCGGGTGCTGATGCCAGCGAAGCGGCCAATACTGAAAATCAGGCCCATAGTATATCCGAGCTGATCGCGGAAATGACGGCAGCACCGGTTCCCACGTTGGGCATCGTGTTTGGTACCGGGTATTCTGGTGGGGCAATTCCTTTGGCTGCGTGCAACTTGTTGCTTTCTACCAGAGACGGCATTTTCAGCACCATTCAGCCACAAGGGCTGGCCAGTATCGCCCGCAAATACAATCTGTCCTGGCAGGAATGTGCCAAATATGTCGGCATCTCTTCCTATGAGCTGTATTGTAGCGGCATTGTCGACGGAATTGTCGACTATGTGCCTGGCGAAGACGAAAGCAAGCTCGATAATCTGGTCAATGCCATCGTTACCGGCATCCAGCACATTGAGGATCAGGTCGAGGAACACCTGAAGAGCACAACCAGTTTACAGGACAGCTATAAAGATACACTGGATCGCCCGCTTCACCCCTCTTCCATTTTGCAGGCGTTGCAGGCAAAATCACCCTCACTCGCAGATGCATCATTAAAGACCCAGGCCAATTTGTTTGGCATCGCTTGCCGTGATCATCGCTTCTTGCATATGCACGGAAAAATTGCGGCGACCCCAAAAGTACAGGGTGACACCGACAATAACGTGATCATTCCAACAGGCACCCTGAAAGAGCGCGAGCAACGCCAGGGCGATCTTCGGTTTCGCGCATGGTTTGAGGCGCAGGACCGGTTGATATATGAAACCGATCTTTATGAGTTGTGGAACGACTTTTGTCGCAAGGCAGTCGCCAAAGCCGACCAGCGTGGCAAGCTGGGTCGATTTCTTTACGGAACCCCAATGCAGAAGTATACAAATGCGAAACAAGCGTTTGTTTTCAATGCAGGGCTGTTTTTGTATAATCGCTGGAAAGGCGACGCCTGCTTTAATTTCAGACAGTTCATCAAAATTCTCGAGCAGAAAACTGCGGATGAGGGCGATCAGGGCTTTGGCGACCCCAAGGCCATAACCATAGCCGAATCCATCTCTCACCCTATTGTTCGCGCAGATATCATCGAAGCCTGTAAAAATATGCTGACTTTTGATGCGCTATACAATGAGGTAATCGGCAACCTGTCTGCCATTGCCCATGAGGCAAAGGAATCCCACAAGCTAACCAAGAATGTTATCGCCACCCTACTGAACACCGCTCTGGCAGGTGCTACTGGCGAGAATACAGAACGTGAAAGTCGGCTTCGGTCTTTTGACGAGTGGTTGATGTTGTTCGCCAAATCCCCCAAACGGGGCGAATTTCTGGAAGCTGTGGAGGAATGGAAACGTCTGATTTTCCCACGCATTTCGGACACGTTATTTGTGATTGTCACCTTCTGTTTTGAGAACCTCTTTCCCGCCTACCTTCAATCCGAACTCAGCGGCGAGAAATACGAAGGAAAAATAAATCCTGCGAAAATTGGCCGCCGCAAGGATTTTTGGTATCGCCTGAATATTGCCTATGATGACCTGTTGCTGCGCAAGTTGCTGGACGATGTGAAACAACGCAAAACCATGCGTGTGGATGCCCTGCTGGAACGGTTTGTCACCGACTTTAGTGAAATCGACAGCGAGAAAACCTCCACTGATCCAGTCAGGTTTCCTGGCTTCCAAAGCTCTTTGGACAAAGCAAACCAGTCAGGAATAACACCCTGTGGCGTCATTACCGGTACCGGCATGATGGAAATCGGATCGCAAATCAGAGAAGTTGGTTTGGTGATGTCAAACATCGACTTTCAAGCCGGGGCTTTTGACATGGCCAGCGCTGAAAAGTTCTGCGATTTGCTTGATTTGTGCGCCGCGCGCAAGTTGCCTGTCGTTTGCTTTATCTCATCGGGTGGGATGCAGACCAAAGAGGGGGCGGCGGCGCTGTTTTCAATGGCGGTAGTCAACGAACGCCTGACGCGGTTCATCGCGGATGATGAATTTCCTGTCATTGTCTTTGGCTTTGGTGATTGCACGGGCGGTGCGCAAGCCAGCTTTGTCACCCACCCTTTGGTGCAAACCTACTATGTTTCAGGTACCAATATGCCCTTTGCCGGGCTGATCGTTGTACCATCTTACCTGCCCGTCACCGCGACCCTGTCAAATTATCTCTCCAAGGATGTTGGTGCCATGCAAGGGCTGGTTTCGCACCCGTTCATATCGGATCTGGACAAACAGTTGCAAGCGCTGGACAGCGATATTCCGCTGGCTGACCAAACCATCGAAACCGTGCTGGAAAGGGAGCTTTCCGGTACTGCCCCCCTAGAGGTCAAGGCCACAAGCGTCGGGCCAGTGGCGGTCGAAAAGGAAAAGATATTCCGCCCGATCGACAAACTGCTGATCTATGCGCGTGGATGCACCGCGATGAAACTGATCCTGAAGGCCCACGAGTACGGGCTGAACGTCACCCTTATCGCCTCGGATCCCGACATGAAGGCAGCCCCAGCCAAAAGCCTTGCCCCCGAGGATGATCTGGTTTGCATTGGGGGCAACACCCCAACTGAAAGCTACCTGAACGCCAATTCTGTTATTGCTATCGCACGGCTCAAGGGCGTTGATGCACTGCATCCCGGCATCGGGTTCTTGTCAGAAAACCCGGATTTTGCACGGCTTTGCGCAGACAACAATATTAACTTTGTTGGCCCCAATATTCAGGCGATTGAGGCGTTAGGCAATAAATCGAACGCGATTAGCGCGGCGATTGCCTGCGGTGTTCCTGTCATTCCTGGGAGTCACGGCCCTATCCCGAAATCCATTGACGCTGGCCGGATTGCCAAGCAGGTCGGATATCCAGTGCTGCTTAAGGCCGTTCATGGCGGCGGCGGAAAAGGTATTCACCGCGTTCACGATTCTCAGCAATTGCGCAAAATGTTCCCACAGGTAGTCCGCGAAGCGCGCTCGGCCTTTGGCAATGGCGAAATTTACGTTGAGAAGTGCATTCAATCCTTTCGCCATGTCGAGGTGCAATTCCTGCGCGACCACTTCGGCAATACCAGGGTTCTCGGGATACGCGATTGCACGATCCAGCGGCAAAACCAGAAACTTGTCGAGGAATCAAGCTCTACCCTGCTGTCAGACGCGCTAGAGCGTCAAGTTCACCAGTTTACCGAAGATCTGGCGAACAATGTCGAATACATCGGTGCCGGTACCATCGAATTCATTTTCGACCTTGCCGAACAGGCGGTCTATTTCATGGAAGGTAACTCGCGCCTGCAAGTTGAACATCCGGTGACTGAGGCCGTGACGGGTGTGGATATTGTGCGCCAGCAATTTGTCATAGCGGCGGGCGAAAGCATCGCCGATCTGCCTGTTGACCCATCAGGGTATGCTATGGAGGTCCGGATAAATGCGGAAAAACTGGTACGTCAGGACGGCGAGATTCTGGTGGTTCCAAGCCCGGGCATCATTACCGATTGTTCAATGCCAGCAGACGAAAATATCGAGGTAATTTCAATCGCGGGCAGCGGTCTTGAGGTTACGCCATTTTACGACAGCCTAATTATGCAGATCATTGCGCACGGGAAAGACCGTAAGGATACGGCCAAAATACTGGCAGAGTATCTTGATGGCGTCGAAATCAAAGGGATTTCGACAAACATTCCGATGATCCGAAAAATCCTAGAGGACGATGTGTTCCTTTCGGGCGACTACGACCAGACATTTTTCCCCGATTTCCTGAACCGTATAGATGTGGATCAGGTGATCAAGGATATCACCACAGCAGCGGGTCAGGGAAAATCGAAAACCGGGCTGGATGACCTATTGATCCCGGACACTGGTGAGATTCGGGTGCCTTCACCACTTTCCGGAATTTTTTACACTGCATCCTCACCCACAGAGGAGCCCTTTGTGAAGGTAGGAGACGAAATCGACATAGATCGGCCTATATGTCTGCTAGAGGCCATGAAGGTTTTTTCCACAGTGAACCTGAGTTCGCTAAACAATTCCAGCCAACCGGTCTTTTCCGGATCCACCCGATACAGGATTACGCGTATTAACGTCGGCGATGGTCAGCTGGTCTCGCAGAATGATACTTTATTCATCGTCAAGCCCCTTCAAGACGACCCGAAAGCCGGATGAAGCCGAAATGCAAGCTATGAACATAAGCCAGACATCATCCGGAGATCGGTCGGCAGGGGCTTTCAGGGAAATCCCGCCTCGCGACCCTGATATGCTTTACCGCACACCCAAATTGACGCTGGACTTATCTCAACAAAATGCCGAAAATACAGTTTCGGCGGGAACCTTCTTGCAAGCCCAGCATAGACCCTTGAATCCTGCAAAAAACGGGCTGCTGCCAAAGATGTTTTATATATCAGGAGCAGCCCCTTTGAAGAACCAATCCGCATCCAATTCCAAAACCGAGACAAAAACCAGAGCAGCAACAAACCGACGACAAGAGTTGTTGGAAGCAGCTGCAAAGCATTTTTTGGAGAAAGGCTTTGCAGCCGCATCCATGCGGGCCATAGCTGCCGAAGCAAATATGAAACCCGGCTCAATCTACTACCACTTTGATTCCAAATCTACGTTGTTCGTCGAAGTACACAAAGTGGGTCTGATCAACATCAAACAACGGCTCGAGACCTCGCTGAAAGGCGTTGAAGGCGGATGGGAACGGCTTGAAGCAGCCTGCGCTTCTCACCTTAAGGTTCTGCTTGAGGGGGATGTCTTTTTTCAGGCTGTGATGAGCGAAACACCCAAACAATATGGCCCCACCGAAAAAGCGCAAATTATATTCCATCGTGACGCTTATGAGGCGATATTTTCTCAGCTTCTGGATGATCTGGATCTACCTGTCGGAACCGACAGGCGCGATCTCCGTCTTATGCTGATTGGCGCAATGAACTGGGCCTTTGGCTGGTATCAGCCGGGGCGGGAAACCCCAGAAGAGATTGCCCGCAAATACGTCGGGTTTCTTGCAACACAACTTAAAAAAGACAAGGACTGAAGGCCAATGCGAAAAAAGGGATATTCCAGCGAGTATTATGAAAAGGAGCTGGCAGAAGGGAATCGTGTCGCGTTGGCCCGCGCTATTACTGCGATCGAAAGCAACAGGGCCGACGCCTCATCTGTATTTCGCGCTATCAACGGCAAGTTGACCGGATCGCACGTTGTCGGCATTACCGGCGCGCCGGGGGCTGGAAAATCCACTTTGGTCAATGCCTATGTTGCAGAACTGCGTAAACGCGGCCGCACAGTTGGCGTTATCGCGATTGACCCTTCCAGTCCGTTCAGTGGGGGTGCCATACTTGGGGACCGTATCCGCATGAGCGAACATGGCGCGGACGATGGTGTTTTTGTCCGTTCTCTTGCCGCGCGCGGACATCTGGGTGGGCTGTCAAAGGCCACCGCGCATGTTGTTGATATCATGGATGCCGCGGGCATGGATGTTGTCATTATCGAAACAGTCGGAACAGGCCAGTCCGAAGTCGAAATCATGGAAATTGCAGACACTGTTGTGGTCGTCAGCGCACCAGGGCTGGGCGATGAAATACAAGCTGTTAAGGCTGGGATTCTGGAGATCGCAGACATCATGGTGGTGAACAAGGCCGATATGCCACATGTGGACAGCACCTATCGCCAGCTCAAGGATGCAATCTCTTTTGGCCCTGCTCGCGCGTGGAAAGTACCTATCGTCAAAACCATTTCAACTAACGGCGAAGGGTTCAAAGAGCTGGCGGATATCGCTGATGCACATTTCCAGACCCTAGACGCCGCCGAACGCAAGAACGCAGCGATCAACCGTATGCGTAAGGTTATCACCACCACGGCCACGCACTTTCTCAAGGTTTGGCTGAAAACCGTAAGCGAACAAGAGATCAATCAGCTCAGCGCGCAAGTGTTACGCGGTGAGATCGGGTTGGAGCAAGCCTCTCGAATGGCCGCAAATCTGGCGGTCGACACAGGCAAACTAGATACAGAAAACCAAAGGGTTAAATCATGAGCGAACAAGCTGTTTTATATGAAGTCAAAGATTCAATTGCCACCATCACGCTGAACCGGCCAAAGGCACTGAATGCCTTGAACATGGATCTGGTTGTTGGATTGGTAGAGGCTGTGGACAATGCTGCCGCAGATAAGGCCGTACGCTGTGTTGTAATTTGCAGTTCAAGCGATCATTTCATGGCCGGTGGCGATCTGATGATGTTCAAGAACTGGCGGGATCAGGGAATATCCGTCGCGCAAGACCACTTGAACGGAGTCTTCGACGGGGTGCATGGGTCAATTGAAAAACTCAAGACCATGGATAAGCCGGTTCTTGCCAGCGTTAAGGGAGCCGCTGCCGGTTTTGGCCTCAGCTTGATGTTGGCCTGTGATCTGACAATCGCGTCTGATGATGCTGCCTTGTCAATGGCTTACATTCGTATCGGCACCACACCAGATGGCGGTGGGTCCCATTCTCTGACCCGGATAGTCGGCACCCGCAAGGCAATGGAGCTGGCAATGTTAGGGGATAGTTTTGGCGCTGAAGAAGCCAAAGATCTGGGCCTTGTCAACTGGGTTGTAACGGTCGCTGACTTACAGGCGGAAACTGCAAAGATTGCCACACGGCTGGCCAAATCCCCGACCAGCGCCCTTGGGCGTACCAAGCAGCTGATCAATAAGGCCCAAGACACTTCGCTGACGGTTCACTTGAAGGCCGAGCAGGATAGTTTCTGCGCCTGTGTTGCCGACAATGATTTCGGCGAAGGTATTAACGCCTTTATCGAGCGTCGCAAGGCCACGTTTACCGGCGCGTAGCAACTACCTGACCAGAACATAAAAACGACCGGCCAACAGCCGGTCGTTTTCATTAGAAACCCGTTCTTACAGGTAGATCGTAACCACGCCATTGGCACCGCCTGCCTGAGCTTGGAACTTTGTTCTAAGACACGTGTTTAATGGCGTCGTTAACGACGTCTCTTATACGGGGTGTGCGATGCCGGGCGAAATTCTTGGGATTGAGCGGCGACGCTTCTGGCATGACGATGAAAAGCTCGAGATCGTCATGTCGGTTGGTGCCGGGGGGCGAGCGTGACCCAGGTGGCGCAGCGTCATGAGATTAGGCGGCAACAAATTTATGCGTGGCGGCATGACCTGAAGAAGAAAGGGCTTTGGTCGCCTGACGGTGGGGCTCTTTTCTATCCATTGGATATTCCAATGGCAGGCGGGAATCCGTTG
>JAHRVG010000018.1 GCA_019090795.1 Paracoccaceae bacterium
GATGTGTATAAGAGACAGCTGCGGGATCTACAGGGCAAGGAAGCTCTTTCTGCCTTGCTGGACGGGGTCATGCAGCAGCGCGCCAAACTGGCCCAGCCGATCCCGATATTTTTGAAAATCGCGCCGGACCTGAGCGAGAACGATCTGCAGGACATTGCCGAAGTCGCCCGCCACGCCGGGCTGGACGCGATCATCGCAACCAACACAACCCTGTCACGCGATGGTCTGGCAAGTGCGGATCGCGAACAGGCTGGCGGCCTATCCGGTGCCCCCCTGTTTGAAAAATCCACCCGCGTATTGGGCCAGCTCAGCCTTCTTTTGGGCGATGAGATCCCGCTGATCGGGGTCGGTGGCATCGGCAGCGCTGAACAAGCCTACACTAAAATCCGCGCCGGTGCCTCGGCTGTTCAATTGTACACCGCCCTTGTGTATCAGGGGTTTTCCATGGTCGCCGAGGTTGCACGCGGCCTTGACAAACAACTGGCTCGCGACGGTTTTTCCAATCTGACCCAAGCCGTCGGCATAGACAAAGGGAAATACGCATGAGTGATCTCAAAATCTGGCACAACCCGCGCTGCTCCAAATCCCGCCAAACATTGGCCCTGCTGCAAGAGCGCGGGTTAACGCCGCGCATCATCGACTATCGTGAAACCCCGCCAGACGCATCAGAGCTGCGGGACACACTGGAAAAACTGGGCCGCACAGCCATCGAAATCATCCGCACCAGTGACGCCCTGTTTCGTGAACTCGGCCTCTCGAAAACCGACAGCCAGGAACAGTTGATCTCGGCCATGGCCAGCAACCCGATGCTGATAGAGCGACCGATCGTATTTTCCGGCACCAAGGCCGCCCTTGGCCGCCCCCCAGAGGCAGTACTGGATATCCTGTAACGGCACTACGCCCTGTCGCATTACTCCGCCGCCCGCTCCAACGCCGGATAGCGCAATCCGAGGGTGATCCCGCGCACCAGCAGAAACAGGACCAAACTGGCCCAAAGACCTTGATTGCCATAGGCAGGCAGCAAAGTTACGATGAACAGCCCGTAAAAACACACGGAAATTATCATCATATTGCGCATGTCTTTGGTGCGGGTCGCCCCGATAAAAATCCCGTCAAGCAGCCACGATGCCACTCCCAGCAGCGGCGCTAGGGCAAGCCATGGCAGGTAGATCTGCGCCTCTGCGCGCACATCCGGGGCAGTGGTCATTAGGTGGATCAGCGCATTGCCACCCAGCGAAAAGGCAGCCGTCAAAATTACCACGATCAGAACCCCCCAAAAGCTGGTCATCAGCACCGAACGGCGCAGCGCGGGGCGGTTTTTGGCCCCTATCGCCTGCCCCACCAACGCCTCGGCCGCAAAGGCAAAACCATCAAGCCCATAGGCAATAATGTGCAGGAATTGCACCAGTATCTGATTGGCAGCAAGGGTTACATCGTCAAATCCGGCCCCCAAAAACAGGAAGGACACAAAGGCGATTTGCAACAGAACCGAGCGGATCATAATGTCGCTGTTCACCGAGGCCATACGGCGCAGGATCACCCGGTCAAACACGACCATCCAGTTGCGCCAATGCCCGGCGCGAAACCCGTCGCGCACCAGCCACAGACCAAGGGCAAGGCCGCTCCACTCGGCAATCAGCGTCGCAAGCGCAACGCCTTCAACGCCCCATCCCAGCTGCAACACAAACATCAGGTCCAGCCCGATGTTCAGCCCGTTCATCCACAGTTGCAACACCAGCACACCACGGGTCCGTTCCTGCGCCACCATCCAGCCCGTAATACCATAAAGGGCAATCGCGGCGGGAGCGCCGAAAATACGAATTTGCATATAGTCCCGCGCCAAAAGCTCGACTTCTACGGATGCGGGCGAAATTTGAAACGCGGCCCAAAACAGCGGCACCTGTAGCAGGATCATCCCCAGCCCCGCCACGCCGCCAATCATCAGGGCGCGTGTCAGCAACGCGCAAACCTCGCCCCGGTCTTTGGCCCCGATGGCCTGCGCCGTCATCCCCGCAGTGCCCATCCGCAGAAACCCGAACACCCAAAACACCGCCGTGAGGATTATCGCGCCAATACCCACCGCGCCGATTGGCACCGCTTGCCCCAATTGTCCTACAACGCCGGTATCCACCGCGCCAAGGATTGGCACGGTGGCATTTGACAGCATAATCGGCAGCGCGATTTTCAGCACACGGCCATGGGTCAGGGATTTGAGGCTGATCTCAGTCGTCATATTTGGGCATCAGGAAATGCCCCGTAGCCTGAGCATACAAGCGCGACCGGTTGTCCTGCCAAGCCTCCACATGCACCGAGGCATAGCGGCGCCCCGAACGGTTGATCCTTGCGCGTGCATAACAATCGCGGGCCAAACCGGAACGCAGGTAATCGACAGTAAAGTCAATCGTCTTGGGCAGGCGAACAGTCGCCATTGCCGCCGTATGAACAGTACCGCCTTCCATCTGCCGCCATGCTTGTGACCAAGCCAGCTCGATCACCGCCGTCGTTTCCAGAAAGGATGCTGTTGCTCCACCATGAAGTGCAGGTAATATTGGATTACCGATCAGTTTTTCGTCAAACCGCATCACAGCGGTTAACTCGTCACCACGCCGCTCAAAACAGATACCCATGAAACTGATATAGGGCACCCGATCCACCAGCGCCGCCAGCGCATTGTCCCGACGTTCCTTGATTTGTTGCAGCGGCTCTTTGTGTTGCTTGCTCATGATTTTGCCTCCTCGGGGCGCACGAATGTAAACGTCCCTGTTGCCGTAGCCACCGGATTTTCAGTGTCATCGTCCCAGGCGGTCGCGCGCACAAATGCCACAGAGCGGGTTGCATTATAGACCTCTGCCCGGGCAAATATCCGCTGCCCCGGAGTGGCAGAACGCATGTAATCAACACGCAGATTGATTGTCGCAGTCGATAGGGTACTGTCTGGATGCATAAAAATGGCCAACCCCGCGCAGGTATCCAGCAGCGCAAAAAAGGCCCCGCCGTGCACAACGCCGGTATCAGGGTCGCCGATCACCCTTGGGTCGTAGGGCATCGACAGCACCGCCACGGCCTCTCCGATTTCCTCGACCCTCATATTCAGGGTTTTGCAGAAAGGGATCGCCTGCGTAAACTGCATCGCCAGTTTATATTTTTTTTCGTCCATTCAGTTTCTCACAATGTCAGCTGGTTAAGGAGTTGTGACGCCTCTCCCAGTTATTTCGCTTGCATTTAGGGGCGCAAGTGCTAATTACAGTAATGAGAATAATTCGCAATTGCAAAAGGCGCCATGCCGATGACCCAGATGCCAGATGTTTCGCATTCGACCAGTGGTTTTTCCCCTGCCAAGCCAGACCCTGTTTTTGTCGCCAGAGATAACATCGGCCCCTTCCGCTCCAAACGTCTGATCGTGGTGTTGATCTACCTGACACTGGCGCTGGCCCCAGGAGAGCTGGGCGAACTGACCCGCGCGTTAATGACAGATGCTTATGTGCAGGTCAGCTCCTTTGTGGCGGCAACCCTGCTGTTGTTTTACGGTGCGGAACGCGTTTTCAAATTCAACATCGGTGATTCCCTACGCAAGGCCAAGGCGGCACAGGTGCCAATGGCAGCGCTTATGGGCGCAACACCGGGCTGTGGTGGTGCGGTTATTGTGGTTGCGGCTTATAGTTCAGGCAACGTCAGCTTTGGCGCGGTGGTTGCAGCGCTGACCTCTACCATGGGGGACGCCGCATTTTTGCTGATCGCCACACGGCCTGACGCGGCAATGGTGGTGCTGCCTTTGGGCATGGTTGTGGGGGTGGCCACCGGTTATCTGGTTAACACCTTTGTTAAGGATGATTTTGCCGCCGATGCCAAAGGCTCTTGCGAGCTGGCCCCGCTGATCGGGCGCACCCGCCTGAAAGATTACCTCTATCTGGTGATTGCAGCGCCGGGTCTGTTTTTCGGAATCTCGCAACTGGCGCAAGTGGATTTTGCGCACTATGGCGACTGGCCGTTGTATGTTGGCCTTGCGGGCACCGCAGTTGGCCTGCTGATGTGGTCTACCTCTACCTTGCAGGCCATGACCCATTCAGACGACTCCCCCCTAACCCGTCTGGCCGAAGAAACCAGCTTTATCTCGGTCTGGGTGATTGGTGCCTATCTGGCCTATGATTACGTGGTGGCCTTTGGTGGCCTTGATCTGCAAGCACTGTTCAATTCGATCGGCATCCTGCTGCCGCTGGTTGGTATTCTGATCGGGTTTATTCCAGGCTGTGGGCCACAAGTTCTGGTGACAACCCTGTATATCAACGGCTTGGTGCCCTTTTCGGCCTTGATCGGCAACGCGATTTCCAATGACGGCGATGCGCTGTTTCCGGCAATCGCCCTGAACCCGAAGGTAGCAATTCTGGCCACAGCCTATTCGGCTATTCCCGCTCTTGTCGTTGGTTACGGGTTCTATTTCTTTGCGCCGGATTTCCTGTAGCGCCTCCCGCGTCAGGAAACGAGGCTTGCAAAGGTGACGTAAACGTTACAAACTGACCCCACGTAACTTGGGGCAACTGAATGACCGAAGAAACCATCACCCTCAAAGAAATGTGCGCGAAGTTCTATGTGACGCCACGCACCCTGCGCTATTACGAATACATTGAGCTGCTGTTCCCCGAAAAGAAGGGCCGCACCCGCCTTTATGGTAGCACCGAGTTTGCTCGCATGAAACTAATCCTGCGCGGACGGCGGTTTGGATTCAGCCTTGAGGAAATCCGTCAGTGGCTGGAGATGTATAACGAGCATGACCAGCGTGAGCAGATGGAAATCTGGGTCGAAATGTCCGGTCGCCAGCTTGAAGAACTTGAGTCGCGCAAAATCCAGTTACAAGAAACTATTGACGAGTTACGCGCCCGTCATCAACGTGGATTGGACACATTGGCAAAGTGACGTTGCGTAGTTTTACGTAAACGTAACCCGCTGCCCCTAGGTAATGGATAGGCAGCCCCCCAAGTGGATGTTATCTTTTTTCAAACACTCTGGGTAAGCCATGACCGACCAAGTTTTCTCAATCCGCCAAATGTGTGACCGTTTCAACGTCACCCCCCGTACCTTGCGGTTTTATGAGGCCAAAGAGCTGATCGCGCCGCTGCGCGAAGGCCAGCGCCGGGTGTACTCCAAGCGCGAAGCCGCCCGCGTCCACTTGATCCTTTTGGGAAAAAAGTTCGGTTTTTCGCTAGAGGAACTGCGCCAGCTTCTAGATCTGTATTATCTGGATGACGCCCAACAAACGCAATTGACCCAAACATTCGCAATGGCCACAAAACGCCTTGATGCGCTGAAAGCCCAGCGTGACGAATTGAATGTCGCAATCAACGATCTTGAAACCCGTATTAAATGGGGGGCAAAAATGATTACCCCGCAAAAACAACAAGCCGCAGAATAGACTTTTAGAGGAGGTCAACAGATGCCAACCTATACCGCCCCGGTCAAAGACCATCAGTTTTTGTTGCATGAAGTCCTGAAGGTCGCAGAATCCGGCATTCCCGGTTATGAAGACCTCTCCCCCGATTTCACCACCGCCGTTCTGGAAGAGGCCGGCAAGATTTCCGGTCAGGTTCTGGCCCCGCTGAATGCTGTAGGAGACAAAGAGGGCTGTCGGCTGGAAAATGGTGTGGTGCGCGTTCCAACCGGCTTTCAAGCCGCATTTGACGAGGTCCGCGAGGGCGGCTGGACAGGTATCGACTGTGACCCCGATTTCGGCGGCCAAGGCATGCCCGGCATCATCGGCACTGCGGTGGCTGAAATGTTCAGTAGTGCGAACCAAGCTTTCACTATGTATCAGGGCCTGACCCATGGCGCGCAATCCGCGATCCGTGTGCATGGTACGGATGAACAAAAGGCAAAATTCCTGCCCAATATGATTTCCTGCACATGGACCGGCACCATGAACCTGACCGAGAGCCATTGTGGCACCGATCTGGGCCTGATGCGCACCAAGGCGATCCCGCAAGATGACGGCAGTTATAAAATCACCGGCGAGAAAATATTCATCTCGGCGGGTGAGCATGAGATGTCGGAGAACATCATCCATCTGGTACTGGCAAAAATTGAGGGCGGTCCAGAGGGCATCAAAGGTGTATCGCTGTTCATCGTGCCAAAAATTATGGTCAACGACGATGGCAGCCTTGGGGAAACCAACGGGGTTACCTGCGGCAACATCGAGAAAAAGATGGGCATCCACGGCAATTCCACCTGTGTAATGCTGTACGATAGCTCCACCGGCTATCTGCTGGGCGAGGAACACAAAGGCATGCGCGCCATGTTCACCATGATGAACGAGGCTCGTTTGGGTGTTGGTATGCAGGGGCTGGCTCAGGCCGAGGCCGCCTATCAAAATGCGGTGATCTATGCCAAGGACCGCCTGCAAGGGCGTGCGGTTACCGGTATTGAAAACCCCGATGGACCTGCCGATCCGCTGATCGTGCACCCCGATATTCGCCGCTCCCTGCTTGACCAGAAAAGCTTTGTTGAAGGCGCGCGAGCCTTTCTGTTCTGGGGGGCGTCCCTGATTGATCAAGCGCATCTGCTGAACGATGAAGACGCCGACGGGCTGGTGTCACTGATGACGCCGGTGATCAAAGGGTTCCTGACCGACATCGGCTATAACATGACTGTGCAGGCGCAACAGGTTTACGGCGGCCATGGCTATATCGAGGAATCGGGCATGTCCCAATTCACCCGCGACGCGCGGATTGCGATGATTTATGAAGGCGCCAACGGGGTTCAGGCGCTCGATCTGGTCGGGCGCAAGCTCGGCGCGGGGGGGGGCAAATATGTGATGGCCTTCTTTGATTTGGTCAAAACCTTCATTTCCGAAAACAAGGAAAACGAGGCGCTCACCGATTTCATTAATCCGCTGAAACAGGCCTCCAAAGATTTGCAGGCAGCGGGAATGTTCTTCATGCAAAACGGCATGAAGAACCCCAATGCAGCCCTTGCCGGTTCCAGCGATTTTATGCACCTGTTTGGCCATGTTTGTCTGGGCTTGATGTGGGGCCGCATGGCCAAAGCATCGGTTGAGGCACTGGCGGGTTCTCCTGCCGATCCCGCATTCTATGAAAATAAGCTGTTAACGGGCCGTTACTACATGGCGCGTCATTTACCCGCAACGGGCATGCATCTGGCACGTATCCAATCGGGTGCCGAAGTTGTGATGACAATGGACGCGGAAGCGTTTTAGGTTAAACAATCGCAACCGCCCCAGAGCTGATCCGGGGCGGCGCACAAAATGGAACAGGCCGCTGATCAACACTGAGGCGGCAAGGGAGAGATAGCATGACCAAAATCAAACTGCATTGCATGGGTGAAAGCGGCAATTCCTACAAGGCCGCGCTGCCTCTGGAATTATCAGGGCTGGACTGGGAGCCGGTGTTTTTCGACTTTTTTAAAGGTGCCGCCCGCGATCCGGAATTTCGCGCAGGTATGAATGTCATGGGCGAGGTTCCGGTGATGGAGCACGGCGATCTGACCCTGACCCAATCCGGTGTTATTCAGGATTATGTCAGCGAATTGAGTGGCAAGTTTGGGGGCCAAACCCCCGCCGAAAAACGCGAGATCCTTCGCTGGGTTCTGTGGGACAACCATAAACTGTCCTCGCCTGCGGGCATGACCCGTTTCCTGACGAATTTCTTGCCCGAAGACAAACGCCCAAAAGAAGTGATCGCCTTTACCCAAGGTCGCCTCAAAGAGGCCTACAACACCCTGAACAACGCCCTTGAAGGGCGCGACTGGCTGGTGGGCGACAGCATCACCAACGCCGATATGTCCTGCGTGGGCTATCTGTTTTATCCCGAACCTTTCGGCTTTGATCGCAAGGATTGGCCAAATATCAACCGCTGGATGGGCAATATTGAATCCCTGCCCGGATGGAAGCACCCCTATGATCTGATGCCCGGCAAACCGTCGGACCGCAAATAAACCCAGAAAAGGAAGTTCAGCATGACTGAAGAAGCCTATATTTACGATGCCCTGCGCACCCCGCGCGGCAAAGGCAAGAGCGACGGTGCCTTGCACGAAGTCACCTCGGTAAACCTGTCAGCCCAAGCCTTGGACGAATTGCAGAACCGCACTGGATTTGACAGCAAACTGGTCGACGATGTGATCTGGGGCAATGTCACCCCCGTTGGCGAACAGGGTGCCTGTATCGCGCGTTCTGCGGTGCTCTATTCCAACAACATCGACGAAAGCGTTGCTGGTGTTTCAGTCCAACGTTTCTGCGCTTCGGGAATGGAAGCCGTGAATATGGCCGCCGGTCAGGTCATGGGCGGGCAAGGCATGGCCTATATCGCCGGTGGCGTGGAATCCATGAGCCGCGTTCCCATGGGCTCAGACGGTGGCGCGATTGCGGTTGACCCGTATCTGGCAATGAAAACCTATTTTGTGCCTCAGGGTATTTCCTCGGATATCATCGCCACCAAATACGGTTTTTCCCGCGATATGTGCGATGAATACGCGGTCGAGAGCCAAAAGCGCGCCGCCCGTGCGCAGGCTGAGGGACGCTTTGACAAATCGGTGATGACCGTGCGCGATCACAATGGCATCGCAATTCTGTCACAGGATGAAATGATCCGTGGGGCCACCGATATGCAATCTCTGGGCGGTTTGAAACCATCTTTCCAACAAATGGGCGAGGTTATGCCCGGCTTTGACAATGTGGCCTTGCTAAAATATCCGGAGCTGGAAAAAATCACCCACGTGCACCACGCAGGCAATTCATCGGGTATTGCAGATGGTGCCGCGGCCATGTTGATCGGCAGCAAGAAATTTGGCGAGCGCACCGGCCTGAAACCGCGCGCGCGCATCAGGGCAACCGCTAAAATCGGCACCGATCCGACAATCATGCTGACAGGCCCCGTGCCCGTGACCGAACGCATTCTGGAACGTTCCGGTATGAAAATCAGCGACATTGACCTGTTCGAAGTGAACGAGGCATTCGCATCTGTAGTGCTCCGGTTCATGACCTATTTCAACGTCGATCACGACAAGCTGAACGTCAACGGTGGCGCGATTGCCATGGGGCATCCGCTAGGCGCAACCGGCGCAATGATCATCGGTACCGCCCTGGACGAGCTGGAACGCTCGGACAAGGAGGTTGCACTGGCGACCCTTTGTATCGGATCCGGCATGGGTGCCGCAACGATCATTGAACGCGTTTAAGGCAGGGAATAAAAACATGACAGACTTTACACTAGACATCGACGGCGACGGTATCGCCACCATTACCTGGGATGCGGTTGGCAAATCCATGAACGTAATGACCACCGAAGCCTTTGCCGAATTGGACGCGCTTGTGGATCAAGTGCTGTCGGATGACGCAATCATGGGCGCGGTGATCACTTCGGGTAAACCCGATTTCGCCGCAGGCATGGACCTGAATGTGCTTGCCAAGTTCAAACAAGACGCTGGCGACAACCCTGCCAAAGGGGTTTTTGAAAACGTTATGCTTATGCACGGAATTTTGCGCAAAATTGAACGCGCAGGGCTGGACGCCAAAACCAACAAAGGCGGCAAACCCATTGCCTGCGCCATGCCGGGCACGGGTCTGGGGATCGGTTTTGAAATCCCCCTGTCCTGCCATCGGATTTTTGCCGCTGACAACCCCAAGGCCAAGATCGGCCTGCCGGAAATCATGGTTGGCATTTTCCCCGGCGCGGGTGGCACCACACGTCTGGCCCGCAAATTGGGCGCGATGGCAGCCTCGCCTTTCTTGCTTGAAGGCAAGCTGTTGAACCCGGCCAAAGCCAAGGCCGCGGGCCTGATTGATGAAGTTGTACCGGCGGATGAATTGATCTCTGCGGCCAAGGCATGGGTCAAAGGGGCTACCGATGCGGATATCGTGAAACCCTGGGATGCACGCGGGTATAAAATGCCCGGCGGTGCCCCTTATCACCCTGCCGGTTTCATGACTTTCCTAGGCGCATCAGCCATGGTTCACAGCAAAACCCAAGGGGCCTTTCCTGCCCCCAAGGCACTGCTCTCGGCTGTTTATGAAGGCGCGCAAGTGCCGTTTGACACCGCCCTGCGCATTGAGGCGCGCTGGTTCACCAATGTCATTATGAACCCCAGTTCAAGCGCCATGATCAACTCGTTGTTCATCAACAAACAGGCATTGGAAAAAGGTGCGGTGCGCCCCAAGAATGTACCGGACATGCGGGTCAAAAAGGTTGGCGTTATTGGTGCGGGCATGATGGGTGCGGGCATTGCGCTGGTGTCGGCTATGGCCGGAATCAAGGTCGTTCTGCTGGATCAAAAGCAAGAGGCCGCGGACAAGGGCAAAGCCTATTCCGCGACTTATGCGGATAAAGGTATCAAACGCAAAAAATCCACCGCCGAGCAAAAAGAGGCCTTGCTTGCTCGGATCACCGCCACAACCGATTATGCCGCACTGGCGGGCTGTGATCTGATCGTTGAGGCAGTATTCGAGGATTTCGCGATCAAGGAAGACGTGACCAAAAAGGTCGAGGCGGTGATCGGTGCTGATTGCATTTTTGCCTCCAACACCTCGACCTTGCCGATTTCAGAGCTGGCCAAAGCATCACAGCGCCCTGAGCAGTTCATCGGTATCCACTTCTTCTCGCCGGTTGATAAAATGGCACTGGTCGAGATCATCAAAGGTAAGAAAACTGGCGACAAAGCCGTGGCCAAGGCGCTCGATTTTGTACGCCAAATTCGCAAAACCCCGATTGTGGTCAATGACGCGCGGTTCTTTTATGCCAACCGCTGTATCATTCCCTACATTAACGAAGGCGTACGGATGTTGGCCGAAGGAGTAGAGCCTGCATTGATCGAGAATGCCGCCAGACAGCTGGGCTTTCCGCTGGGACCGCTCCAGCTTACGGATGAAACCTCGATTGATCTGGCCGTGAAAATTTCCACAGCCACCAAAGCGGCCATGGGAGATGCCTATCCGGCAAGCCTCTCGGATGATGTCGTTTTCAAAATGTTTGAAATGGGGCGTCTGGGGCGTAAATCGGCATCCGGCTTTTACAGCTATGACGAACGTGGCAAGCGCACCGGTCTGTGGCAAGGTCTGGGCGAACACTGGCCAGTGACAAAGGATCAGCCAAGCCTGACCGAAGTGCAACACCGCTTGGCCATGGCGCAGGTACTGGAAGCGGTACGCGCACTGGAAGAAGGCGTCCTGATGGACATCCGCGAGGGGGATGTGGGCGCGATCCTTGGGTGGGGCTTTATGCCTTGGTCCGGCGGCCCATTCAGCTGGCTCGATATTCTGGGCGCCGCCAAAGCTGCGGAAATCTGTGACGGCCTGACCGCAGCCCATGGCGAGCGGTTCACCACCCCTGCCCTGCTGCGGGACATGGCGGAAAAGGGCGAAGCATTCTATGAGCGCTTTGCGGCAGATAAAGCAGCCTAAGTTCCCGCTTACTTGAAAATTCGAGACCCTGCCGTTTGGTGGGGTCTTTTTTCTGCCTCCCCCTCATGGGATACTATTTGACCCGAAAGCATCGAAACCGTTAGGCGAAGGACCTCCTTGACTTGAATTATATCAATTCATTCTGATATAATTTCGGCAAATCCCGAAAGGAGTCGCCATGAGTTCTGTGCGTTCATTTGATCTGATCATTATCGGTGCGGGGCCTGCCGGGCTTGGGCTGGCGCGCAATCTTGCAGGTGCCAATTTACAAATTGCCATTGTTGAAGCCCAAAGCGAGGCTGTGCTGGCTGACCCGCCTGAAGATGGCCGCGATATAGCCCTGACCCACACCTCTGAGAAGATCATGGCTGATCTGGGCATGTGGGCACATATTCCACACAATCAGGTAGGCACTATTCGTGATGCCAAAGTGGTGGACGGTAATTCTCCCTTTGCCCTGCATTTTGATACCCAAGGCAAAACAGCCGAATATCTGGGCCGGATTGTGCCCAATCACCTGATCCGCAAGGCAGCCTATACGGTGGTCAAGGATCAGCCCAATGTTACGCTGATTTGTGACAGCGAAGTTACCAGCGTCAGCACGGATACCACACAAGGCCGCGTTGGCCTCGCGGATGGCAGCAGCTTGCAGGGCGCCCTGATTGTGGCGGCGGACAGCCGGTTTTCTTCAACGCGGCGCAAAATGGGAATTCCTGCGGATAGCCTCGATTTTGGCCGTGTCGTGATTGTCTGCGAAATGGAGCACACCCTGCCCCATAACGACACCGCGATCGAGTGCTTTCACTATGACCAAACACTCGCAATCCTGCCCATGGTCGGATTGAAATCATCCGTGGTCGTAACCCTGCCCGCCAGCAGTGCCGATGCGGCTTTGGCCCTGTCTGACGCGGCGTTTTCTGCGGATATCGAGAAGCGTTTCGGTGGCAAATTGGGACACATGACACTGGTCACCAAGCGCCATCCTTACCCACTAGTCGGGGTCTTGGCTAAAAAGTTTGTCAGCACCCGTTTTGCCCTTGTGGGCGACGCGGCGGTGGGAATGCATCCGGTTACCGCGCACGGTTACAATCTGGGGCTAAGCGGGGCCAGCCTGCTGGCGCGCGAAATCGAAAACGCGGTTACAAACGTAAGTGATATCAGTGCAATGGCGGGGCTAAAACGCTATGAGGCCGCGCATCGCCGGGCGGTACTGCCGCTTTATCACGGCACCAATGCGCTGGTGAAACTGTTCACCGACACCTCGCCCCCTGCCCGCCTGTTGCGCGGTGCGGCCTTGCGGTTGGGAAACCTGCTGCCACCGGTGAAAAAGGGGATATTACACCAGCTAACCCATATTGAAAGCCGTGTGCGATAGGGCCTTATCAGCCCCGAGCCATTTTCACAAACCGATCAAACACATTGGCGTTGGCAGCAATGACGGTACCGTCTTCGATTGGCTTGCCGCCCTCGTGCATTGAGGTGATAAAACCGCCGGCCTCTTTCACCAGCAACAGGCCTGCGGCCATATCCCAGGGTTTAAGGTTGCGTTCCCAAAAGCCGTCATAGCGGCCAGCCGCCACATAAGCCAGATCAAGCGAAGCCGCACCCCAGCGGCGCACGCCTGCGCAGACAGGCAGGATACGCGCAAGGTCTTGCAGGGTTTCGGGCAGGTCTTTGCGGCCGCCAAATGGCAGGCCGGTGGCGAAAATCATCTCGATCATGTCGCGACGCCCAGACACACGCAACCGACGGTCGTTCATCCAGGCTCCGGCACCTTTTTCCGCAGCAAACAGTTCCTCGCCAACGGGGTTGAAAATCACCGAGGCCACAATTTCGCCCTTGTGTTCCAACCCAATGGATATTGCCCAATGGGGCAGCCCGTGCAGGAAATTCGTTGTTCCATCCAGCGGGTCCACGATCCAGCGCCGTGTTGGATCTGCACCGGCAATCTCTTCGCTTTCCTCACCCAGCCAACCGTAATTCGGGCGCGCCTCGGTCAATTCTTCACGGATGATTTCCTCGGCCTTCAGGTCAGCCTTGGACACAAAATCACCAGGGCCTTTGGTGGAAACCTGTAAATGTTCCACCTCGCCAAAATCACGCATCAAGGAGCGGCCAGCCTTGCGGGCGGCTTTGATCATGATGTTCATATTTGCGGACATTTGTGACATGGGAATAATCCTGTGAATGGGGTATTGGCTCTTTAGGCTGTGCTTGGGGCTATGCCAAGAGGATTTTCGCCCCCTGCCTGACGATCCCGCGTGATCTGCACAAAATCCCGCATAAACTGCGCATCGGCCTCACTGCTGCGGATCGCCGCATACATCCGTTTAACCATGCCGTCCTTGCCCAGCGGGCGCGCGATGAAATCATGGCCGTATTTTTCCTCGGCAATCACCCAGTCGGGCAACACGGTAACCCCGCGCCCCGAAGCAACCAGCAGCATGATCACGGCCGTGAGTTCCACCTGCCGCAAGGCGCGCGGCTCCACCCCCGCAGGGGCAAGAAAGGTCGTGTAGGCATCCACTTTGGATTTATCCACAGGATAGGTAATTAGCAGTTCATTTTTCAAATCAGCCGGTTCAATGAAAGGTTTGGCCGCTAGCGGGTGGTTTGCGCCTGCCAGAAATGTCGGCGCATACTCAAACAGCGGGATGAACTCGATACCCTCCAGATCAATCGGATCGCCAGAAATCACGAGATCCACCTCCTCGCGTTGCAAGGCAGGCAGCGCGTCAAAGGCAAGGCCGGGGCGAATATCCACGTCGATATGCGCCCAGTCTTTGCGAAAGGTTTCCAGCACCGGAAACAGCCATTCAAAACAGGCGTGGCATTCAATCGCAATGTGCATCCGCCCGGCCGTACCGCCGATCAGGTTGGCGAAATCCTGCTCCAGCAATTCGACCTGCGGTAACACTTTATCGGCCAGTGCCAACAGTTTATGCCCCGCTTTGGACAATTTCAATGGCTTGGAACGGCGCAGGAACAACTCCATCCCGACCTGTTCTTCAAGGCCCTTAACCTGATGCGACAGGGCAGATTGGGTGATGTTCAGCACCTCTGCCGCACGCCCCAGCCCGCCTTGTTGGTGAATGGCGCGGATGGTGCGCAGGTGACGGAATTCGAGGTACATACCGAACCTAACATGAATGATTTCGATATTTAATATGCGAAATATGAATTTGCTTCAAGTGCGCTTATCCCCCATAAGCAACAAAACAAAATCAAGAGGCCAAATCATGACCACCCCCGCTGCCCATAAATTTGGCCTGTCTTTCGAATACTTCCCGCCCAAATCACTGGACGCCAGTTTTCGCCTCTGGAATGCGATCGAAACCCTGTCCGCCTTTGATCCTGACTTTGTCTCGATCACTTACGGTGCCGGCGGCACTACCCGCGAGATCACCCGTTCGGCTGTAGGTGTGGTTGCCAAGAATTACGACTATGAGGTTGCGGGGCATCTGACCTGTGTCGGAGCAACAGAAGCGGAAACAATGGCCGTCGCACAAGAGTACGGCGAAGTGGGAGCAACACAGATTGTAGCCCTGCGCGGCGATCCGCCAAAGGGAGAAGACAAGTTCACCCCACATCCGGACGGTTTTTCCGGCTCACTGGAACTAATCCGCGCGCTGGCAGACCTGAATCAGTTCAAAATCCGCGTCTCCGCCTATCCCAACACTCACCCCGAAGCAGCCTCTGCCCAAGCTGATATCGACGCGCTAAAAGCAAAATTCGATGCGGGTGCCCATAGCGCCATTAGCCAGTTTTTCTTTGAAAAGGACGATTTTCTGTTCTTCCGCGACGCTTGCGTCAAGGCTGGCATCACCCAAAAGATCATTCCCGGCATTTTCCCGATTGAAAACTGGTCCAAGACCCGCAATTTTGCCAAGATGTGCGGCACCCCGACCCCCGATTGGATGGACCGCGCCTTTGGGAATTGCAAAGACCGGGAAACCGAACGCCTGTTGTCGACAGCCATGTGCACAGAGCTTTGCGATGACTTGCTGAGCGAGGGCGTCGAGGATCTGCACTTCTACACCCTGAACGACCCCTCCCTGACCCGAGAAGTTTGCCGCGCCCTTGGCAGGACGTTACGTCACCCAAAGTTAAGAGCCGCCTCTTAGGTATTCACCGCTTGCAACAATTCCTTTTCTTGCCCAAAAACGCGCGGAAAAAGGAAGCATAAATGCCAGACCTCAAATTTGCCGCTTCCTTGCAGGAACTGATGAGCATTGAGCAAGTTCGCTCAATGTCCGGACTGGAATTCTTGCAAGGCATTATTGACGGAAAATACCCGGCCCCACCGATGGCCAAGGCCTTGAACTTTCGCATTCATGCAATAGAGCGCGGCATCGCCCGTTTCCGAGGAGTGCCGGAGTTTGACTATTGCAACCCGCTGGGCACGGTCCACGGCGGCTGGTATGGTGCCATCCTAGACAGCGCGATGGCCTGTGCAATCCAGACCTTGCTGGACAAGGGGGCCGTCTATACCACATTGGAATACAAGATAAATATCACCCGCTCGATCCCTTTAGGCACCGAAGTAGAATGCACGGGCACAGTCCAGCATTTCGGTCGCAAAACCGGGGTTTCAGAGGGACGGATTATCGGGATCGAGGATGGCAAAACTTATGCCACGGGATCGACCACCTGTATTATCCTCCCCTCTTGACAGGGTGCGAAGGTTGCAGCCAAAGCACCCTTCGCCTCCAGTAAAAGCCTTTGGCGTCAGTGGCTAAAAATTGAAGAAATCTGCCGTAACCGATGTAATACCCTCAAGGAATATCGAACCGGCTGTGAACTCGATTAACGCGCCATCCGCATCTGTTGTGATGGTCAAATCCCCCATGCCGCTGGCGCTGTTGATCTGGATTTTGTCTTCACCGACAACAAAGTCACCAATCGTGTTGTCGCCCACAACAGCCCCTTTAAAGATAAAGATATCAAATCCGTCACCGCCGCGGGCCACATCGTCACCTTGGGTAAAGGTAAAGGTATCATTGCCACCACGCCCTTCAAAGTAGTTGTTGTTGGCATCATCTTTCATGATATCGCGCCGCTCGGTGCCGATAATGCCTTCAATATTCACAACCGTATCAATCTTACGAAAGCCGTCGCGTACAGTTCCGGCTGTTAGATCGACGCGAATACCACTGTGCCCGCCCTGATTGGCATCTTTGTCATAGCGTGATAAATCAAAGCCAGCGCCACCATCCATGCTATCGCGGCCATTCATGCCGTAAAAGCGGTTGTCGTTATCGTCACCTACAAACTTGTCCTTCTTGAAGGTGCCCCGCACCTGTTCAATGCCGGAAACCTTATCGACATAACCATCAGGCCCCCTGATCGTTCCTTTGTTAAAATTCACCACCAGACCCGATTTCATCCCCACCGGGTTCCAATACCATTCATCATAGGAAACTGTGTCATTGCCGTCGCCACCATTGTAGGTGTCCTTGCCGCCGCGATCTGCAATGAAATCGTCACCGCCCTTGGCATTTACCAGATCATTGCCCCAACCGGTATGAAAGTTGTCACCTTCAACATATGCGCCGCTGGGCACGAGCAGAGAATTATCTACACCGACGAACTTGTGCCCGCCCCCAAAGACGAGAGCATCAACACCGGAAAACCGTTCAGATCGCATGAAATCGTCTATCTCCGACCATTCCTCCGTTAATTCCTTGAATTCACCGATTTTATCACCGTTCAGGTTCTTGTAAAGAATCTTGGTCAGCTTGCCGTTGACAACAATCCTGTTGCCGTCGTCATCCGTGTCATATTGAACGTTTCTGGTTTTAAAAATGATCTTGTAAGGGGATTGGGTCGGATCATATGTCCCGCCTTTGACGGGATCAAATGTCATCACCATTGCCTTTTTGTTGGTGGAAGTGATCGAAAACCGATTGAAATCCCCCCAACGGTAAGCACCGGCATTGCCGCTATATGTTACAAATACACCCATCATAATTCTCCTGATAAAGGTCTCGGAAACACTAATATTCTGGGAAAAATGAAACCGAAGACGTGAATAATGGGTCCAATTCTACAGGAGAAACAGATTCGGACCAATAAAAATAGGAGGTTCAGGGGTTTCCCCCCCCTTAGGCGCGTTCGGAATATTCCATGGTTTCCGTGTCAACCACAATATCCTCGCCCTGATTGACAAAAGGCGGCACCATCACGCGGATGCCATTATCCAGCACGGCGGGCTTGAAACTTTTAGCGGCCGTCTGGCCTTTTACCGCCGGTTCAGTCTCTACAATCTTGCAGACCACCTTTTGGGGCAAGGACGCGCTCAGGGCTTCTTCCTCGAAAAACTCGATCTTGATGGTCATGCCGTCTTGTAAAAACGGGCGGCGCTCGCCCAGAATATCTGCGGACAGCTCGATCTGTTCGTAGGTTTCCATATCCATAAAGGCCAGCATACCATCGGTTTCATAAAGGAATTGCTGCTCCTTTTGTTCCAGCCGCACCTTTTCAACCTTGTCCGCAGCGCGGAACCGCTCGTTCAGTTTGGAACCGTTGCGCAGGTTTTTCATTTCCACTTGCGCAAACGCCCCGCCCTTGCCCGGCTTGACATGAGAGGTCTTTACCGCCACCCACAAACCGTCATTGTGTTCTAAAATATAGCCGGGGCGAATTTCGTTACCGTTAATCTTAGGCATTATTTTTCCGCCCTCATAGTGGTTGAATATCAGGTTTGGGCAGCTATATCTTGTAGGTAACGCGCTGACAACCCACCCGATTCAGGCTAACAAAAGATTAGCCATGCAGTGAGCGCATACCTGCCCTGCAGTAAATGCACTACCGAATCGCCTAATAATAGGCATAGTGCGCTAACGCCAGAAAAAAGACGGAATGTAAAGAGGTCTAGATGTTTGATTACGTGGATGAGACTGCAATAAACAACGACCAAGGCAAACGCTCGCAAAAGCTGTTTGCCGCTGTTGTATTGGCAGCGCTGGACGATGCTATTGCAGATGACAAGAAATACGGCAACGGCGTAGATGCTATTGCTCGCTGGGCCCGCTCGCGCGATGGCCGCGAAGTATTGATGTGTGCCGGTATTGAACCCACCGAACGCTGTGTCAAAGGTATGATGGAATTTGTTGACCGCGGCGTGCGCACCTCTGTTGCGCTCAGCCGTGAAGAAAGCGAACGCCAGCAGGCCCGCAAGGCCGCCTGATCACCCCCAACTACCGGATTGACGCCTCGCAATTGCGGGGCGTTTTTCGTTTGGGGTAGCGCTTGCAATTTGCCCCTGACTGGTGGACAATCAACGCAAATCTCGACAGGTGATGAATGGCGTTAAGTGTCAGTGAACAAGCGAAATACTGGGGAATTGCCAGCATCGTCGCTGCTATTGCTTTTTGGGCAATGGGCAATGTGCTGCTGCCGTTTCTAACGGGCATGGCGATCGCGTATTTTCTCGATCCGGTTGCCGACCGGCTAGAGGCCACGGGCCTGTCTCGCGCGGCGGCAACAACGCTGATCACAATAACCGCCTTGTTGGTCTTGATCTTGATGCTGGTTTTGCTGGTTCCGCTGCTGGTAGGACAGTCCGCGGCACTGATCTCCGCTGCACCAGGATATTTCGAGCAGTTACAGGAGTTCCTGATTGCCAAGTTTCCCAGCCTGATGGATGAGAACTCGGTACTCCAGAAAGGCCTGCAATCCCTGACCGAGAACATCCGCACATGGGGTGGACAACTGGTCAAAATGGTGCTGGCTTCGGCCTTTACCGCAGTAGATGTGCTGGTGTTTGTCGTCGTTGCCCCAGTGGTGGCATTCTATATGTTGCTGGACTGGGATCGCATGATTGCCGCAATCGACAGCTGGTTACCGCGCGATCACCTGCAAACACTGCGCCAACTGGCGCGTGATATTGACACAGCCCTGGCCGGATTCGTGCGCGGACAGCTTACGGTTTGCGGCATACTCGGGGCCTTTTATGCCATTGCACTGATGCTTGCCGGATTGCAATTCGGCCTAATCGTCGGATTGATCGCCGGCGTTCTGACCTTCATCCCCTACGTCGGCTCGATCATTGGCGGGGTGCTGTCCATCGGGCTGGCCCTGTTTCAGTTCTGGGATACGCCCTGGATGATTGGTGTCGTCGCGGCCATCTTTGTCGCAGGCCAATCGGTTGAGGGAAATTTCCTCACCCCCAAGCTGGTCGGCAGTTCCGTCGGGTTGCATCCGGTTTGGCTGATGTTCGCGCTTGCAGCTTTTGGCTCGATGATGGGATTTACCGGCATGTTGATCGCCGTGCCGGTTGCCGCCTGCCTCGGGGTGTTTTTCCGCTTTGGCATCGGGCAATATCTGGGCGGGCGGCTGTATAAAGGGCTGATCAATCGGGATGAGGGTAGCGATGGCTAAACAGCTCGCCTTTGACCTTCCCGCTAACACGACCTTTGACCGCGATGATTTTTTTACCAGTCCAACCAATTCGCTGGCAATCGATGCTATCGAAAACTGGCCGAACTGGCCGCGAAACAAGCTGGTCCTCACCGGGGGTGAGGGCGCGGGCAAAACCCATCTGGCAACAATCTGGTCAGAGCTGGCACAGGCACGGATACTTCAGGCAACAGAGCTGTCCACCCAAATGCCCGAGGTTCTGATCGCCACCCCGATCTGCATCGAGGACGTTCCCGATATTGCCGGCAACCCACAGGCCGAGACGGCCCTGTTTCACCTGCACAATCTGGCGCAGGAAACAGGCACTCCGCTGCTGATGACAGGACGCGGCACCATCAACAGCTGGGGGATTGCCCTGCCCGATCTGCTCAGTCGTTTGCAAGGCAGCAACACGGTTGCCCTTCTGCCACCTGGCGATTTTCTGCTATCGGCGGTGCTGGTAAAGCTGTTCTCTGATCGCCAGCTGCGGGTCGAACCCGGCCTGATCGCCTATCTGCTGCCCCGTATGGAGCGCTCTTTTGCGGCAGCGCGAAAACTGGTGCAGGCCCTTGATCACCAAGCCTTGCAAGACAAACGCCCGATTGGCGTCAAGATGGCACGGCTTACCCTTGAAACTTTGCAGACGGAACCTTGACAATGGATGGAGCACCCGCAACCGACCCAGCCCCCGAACTAATTGATGCGGACTTTCTGAACGCTGCAATCCCCGAGCCGGTTGACCTCGCCGATTTTGACCCCTGCAGCGATGCCCGCTTTTTTAACCGGGAACTCAGTTGGCTGGAGTTCAATTCACGGGTTCTGGATCAGGCCCACAACCCGCGGGTTCCCTTGCTGGAACGGATCCGCATGCTGTCAATTTCTGGCAACAATCTGGATGAATTCTATACCGTACGCGTTGCCGGCCTGCGCGAACTGGTGCGCAACGGCATCCACACCCCGTCGATTGACGGTATGTCCCCGCAAGAGCAACTGACTGAGATCGACCTGCGCGCCCGCGCCCTGATGCAACGCCAACAGGATTGCTGGGTCACCCTGCGCGCCGAAATCGAGAATGCCGGCATCGACATTTTGCACCGCGAAGAACTGGGGCTGGAAGATCGCAATTTTCTACGCAAGCTGTTTGTGGAACAAATTTTCCCGATCCTCACCCCGCTGGCCATTGATCCCGCCCATCCCTTTCCTTTCATTCCCAACGGTGGTCTGACCCTTGGCCTGCAATTGCGCCGCACCCGTGACCGGCGTACCCTGCAATCGCTCTTGCCAATCCCGCATCAAGTGCCCCGCTTTTTGTCTCTTCCCGACAGCAAAGACGGCACCCAGCGTCTGATCAAACTAGAAGAAGTTCTGCTCGAGTTTATCGGCCAGCTGTTTCCGGGCTATGAAGTTTCCGGCTCTTGCGCCTTTCGCATTCTGCGCGACAGTGACCTGGAGTTGGAGGAAGAGGCCGAAGATCTGGTACGCGAGTTTGAAACAGCCCTGAAACGGCGCCGCCGTGGCGGGGTTATCCGCATGACCATCTCGCGTGATGCGCCAATTAAATTGCGTTCGGTAATTTTTCGCGAATTGGGCGTTGGCGATGCCGAGGTCATCGAGGTGGACGATCTGCTCGGTGTTAGCGATCTGGGTGCTTTGGTTCTCGACAGCCGCAAAGATTTACAATGGCCCGAATTCATTCCCCGGATACCCGAACGGGTGCAGGATTTTGACGGTGATATTTTCGCAGCGATCCGCCAGAAAGACATGCTGCTGCACCACCCTTATGAAACCTTTGACACGGTGATCGACTTTTTGCGTCAGGCTGCACGTGATCCTCAGGTTCTAGCAATCAAGCAAACGCTTTATCGCACCTCACGTGATTCCCCCATCGTTGACGCATTGTGCGAAGCCGCCGAAGATGGCAAATCCGTCACCGCCCTGATAGAGTTGAAAGCCCGCTTTGACGAGGCCGCCAATATCCGCCAGTCGCGCCGATTGGAACGCGCAGGTGCCCATGTGGTTTACGGATTTCTTGATCTCAAAACCCACGCAAAACTGTCACTTGTTGTGCGCCGCGAAGGGGACCAGATGGTAACTTATACCCACACCGGCACCGGCAATTATCATCCGATTACCGCCAAAATTTATACCGATCTGTCGATGTTCACCTGCAACAAGGCGCTGGGGCGCGATGTATCCAAGGTGTTCAACTACATTTCCAGTTATGTGCAACCCGAAGATCTGGAACTGATGGCGGTTTCTCCTCTCACCCTCAAGAAACAGCTGATCGCCTCGATCAATACGGAAATCAAAAACGTCGAGCAGGGCCTGCCTGGCGCGATCTGGGCCAAGATGAACTCGCTGGTTGAGGGCGACGTGATTGATGCGCTTTACAAGGCCTCGCAAGCAGGGGTGCGTATTGATCTGGTGATCCGCGGCAACTGCGGCCTGCGCCCCGGTATCAAAGGGCTGTCGGAAAACATCCGGGTAAAATCCATCGTCGGGCGTTATCTTGAACATTCACGCATCGTGTGTTTTGGCAACGGTTTCAGCCTTCCCTCGCGCAAGGCCAAGGTCTATTTTTCCTCGGCGGACTGGATGGGTCGCAACCTGAACCGGCGGGTGGAATCACTGGTGGAAATCACCAATAAAACCGTCCACGCCCAAATCATGAGCCAGATCATGGCCGCCAATCTGGCCGATCAGGAAAATTCATGGGTCTTGCAAGCGGACGGCCAGTACATCCGTCACCAGGCCGATGCGGGCGATCACCTGTTCAACTGCCACCGTTTCTTTATGGAAAACCCCTCACTCTCGGGGCGTGGTTCTGTCGGGGCCAGAGATGTGCCACAACTCACCCATGGCTCCGATGATTGATCGCGAGGCAATTGCGGAACTTCACCGCGTCGGGGTCATCGACATTGGCTCCAACTCGGTGCGGCTGGTAATATTCGACGGAGCCGCTCGCTCGCCTGCCTATTTCTACAACGAAAAGGTGCTCTGCGGTCTTGGCCGCGACATCGCTGAAACCGGCTTGTTGCATCCAGAGGGCCGCGATCGCGCCCTGCGCGCGCTCGACCGGTTCAAGGCGATATGCGATCAGGCCAAGGTGCAATCCCTCACCGCCGTCGCAACCGCTGCCGTGCGCGAAGCTTCCGATGGCCCGGCATTCTGCGCCCAGGTAAAACAGCGCACGGGCATTGAAATCGACGTTGCCAGCGGGCTGGAAGAAGCCCGCCTCTCAGCCCAGGGTGTGCTGCTGGGCTGGCCCACGGCGCAGGGGCTGGTCTGTGACATCGGCGGGGCCTCGATGGAACTGGCCGAAGTGGCAGACGGCGCGGTGGGGCGGCGCGAAACCTCACCCCTTGGCCCGCTAAAATTGGCAAATGTGACCGGCGGCGAGGTCGGCCTGCTTGCCCATATCGACGCGGAAATCGCCACACTGCAAAGCAAAATCAACGGCACCTACGACCACCTGTTTTTGGTCGGCGGCTCTTATCGCGCCATCGCCAACATCGACATGTCACGGCGCAACTATCCACTTGATGTGCTGCATGAATATAAAATCACCCCTGCCGATCTGAATGAAACGCTGGACTGGATCATTGATGCCGACAACACAAAACTAGAGACCCTCTCCACAGCCCCTCCCGAACGCCTGCGGCTGGTGCCAATTGCCGCCCGTGTGCTGAAATCCCTGATCCGCGCCTATGATCCCAAAGGCATCGCCATCTCTAGCTATGGCCTGCGCGAGGGGATGCTTTATGAACGTATGCCACCTGAACTGCGCAAACTCGACCCGTTGATCGAGGCGTGCAAATGGATGGAACACACCAACGCCCGCTTTCCGGGTTTCGGGGCCGCCATGGCCGATTGGGTGACGCAGGTAATCCCGAACCCCAGCCCCAAACGCGCCCGCTTGATCGACGCCGCCGCCCTGCTGCATGATGTCAGCTGGCGCGCCGACCCCAGCTTTCGCGCCGAAGTCTGCTTTGACAACGCCACCCGCGCCAACATGGGCGGGCTGGATCACGTCGAGCGGGTATTCCTTGGTATGGCCCTGCTGCACCGCTATAAAAACAACGGCAAAATGGGGCGTTATCAAAAACTGGGGGGCATCTTGTCCGAAGAACAACGTCAGGCCGCACTTGCCATCGGCTATACCATGCGCCTTGGGGCCGCGCTGGCCTGTGGCTCTCGGCAAGTCTTGCAGGCCACCCGACTGACCCTGACAGAAAACACGCTGGAACTGTCAATCCCGCCGCAATATCATAACCTCAACGGTGAGGCGGTGATCCAGCGTTTTGGGACCCTGGCCGAAGCCCTGAACCGCGAACCGGTGATTGTTTCAACTTAAGGCGTGGGCTTCAGACGCAGCAAACAAACCACATTGTCGTCACGCGCAACCAGCGTCATGCCATAGCTTTCCAGCAAGGCCAGCAATTTGGCCTCAGCCTCGGCACCCCCGTCATAAAACTTGGGATGGGTTTCCAGAATAATCACCTGCACCCGATCCATCAATGCCGCTTCATTCTCGAACATCGCGATTTCCGCGCCCTCGATATCGCAAACCACGCTAAACGGCCCCTCCCCGATCTGCGCCGCAAGGGCCGACAGCGTGGTCGTGGGCACAGCAGCCCCGTCCTCGCCCTCCGCCGCCAAATGCCCCACATGGGCATTCTTGCCAGAGGCAAAACTCACGGTTTTCGCACCGGAATAATCCACCGCTGCCACAACAACCTGTGTCTTGCCAGCCTCGGCACCGGCCTCGGCATTCACCATGCAGATCTGCGCCAGACCAGCATCGGCCTCAACCACAATATGGCGCGCTTCAGGGCCGACCCGGTCGCGGATCACCGCAGAAATTACTCCCATGCAGCCGCCCAGCTCGATCACATCACTGCCGCGCGGCAAATGCGCTTTGATCAATCGCGCCTCCGGCGCTTCATAGGGACGCCCCCGCGCCAGCAGATAACGAATATTGAAATCCGCCGTTACCGGAATGTGAACTTGCACCCCGTGCACTGTAAACTGCTCGGCCTCGCGGCCTTGGCGTTTTTGCAGCCACAAATAAAACTTACGCCGTAATTTTTTCATTGTACTTCCTTAAATCCGGCACCGCCATCTAGGCGCGCGCTCAACACACCCTTTAGCAAACCAATCTGCTTGGCCCGTTTGCGCGCTGAGAACCATGTAAGCGGCGAGATCAACTGCAACACTGCCTGAAACAACGCGCGGCCAAACACAAAGCGCTGGCCGTGCTTGCGCGCGGCATAAACATGCGAACGCCCCATATGCCACGCTTTGAGCCGCGCAATCAGCGGACTGCGCACACTGGACCCGCCGCCAATATGACGCACAGGCGCCCCAGCCACAAAGACAATCGGCCCGCAATCGCGGATCAAACGCAAAGTCAGGTCGTCATCCTCGTGATACAGGAAAATCAGCGGATCAAAACCGCACACCGCCTCGAACGCACTGCGCCGCACAAACAACGCGGCACCAGAGGCGATGCTCACCTCTGTCCCGTCATCAGGCCAGCCCCGCGCCATCCAGTTGCTGCGTGGCACCAGATTGCTGCGCCGCTTGATGTCCGGCCTGCCCGATGATCCGGCAACGCGGGGCAAAAACGCCGAGGCTTGCGGCCTGCGGTCCGCGGCCAAAACCAGTTGCTCTATCGCCCCCGGCTCCAGCGCCGCATCCGGGTTCAGAAAAAACAGAAACTCGGTGCTGGCTACTACCGCCCCCTGATTGCAGGCTGCACCGAAACCGTTGTTGCGCGCATTGGAAATCAAACGGGTGCCGGTTTGATCCGCCAGCGCGCCAAGCGCCGTATCCTTTTGCGGCGAATTATCCACCACCACACTGGCAACCCCCTGCGGCAGGGATGCCAACATAGGCTGCAAAACATCAACACTATTATAGCCCACGCTGATCACCGTCACCCGCTTGGCAGCATTTGTCTTGTTCATGTCAAAACCCAACGCCCTTTCCAGCGCAAATCACGATGATTCCTTTCCATACCCACAATCACCAAAAACAGGAAGCCCCGACCGCAAGGAGTCGTGGCTCCTTTCTCTTTCTTTGTTCTTGAAATATCCCCGCGCGGAGCGCAAACCGCGCGCCAGCGCTCAAATGGAGTGGCGCGCCAAGCCCCCCAATAGTCTGCCTTGGCGTAAATTCCCAGTTTCATCCCTTGGTTAAATCCCCTAAAGAATATCGCAAGCAATGCTAACCGGAGCAAACCCCATGCGTATGACGCGATACTTTTTGCCGATCCTCAAAGAAACCCCGGCAGAGGCCAAAATCGCCAGCCATCGCCTGATGCTGCGCGCCGGTATGATCCGCCAGTCCAGCGCGGGGATTTACAGCTGGTTGCCAATGGGCTTCAAGGTGCTGCGCCGTCTGGAAAACATTGTCCACGAAGAACAGATCCGCGCCGGTCACAACCCGATGCTGATGCCAACCCTGCAATCGGCAGACCTGTGGCGCGAAAGCGGGCGTTATGATGACTATGGCGACGAGATGCTGCGCATCAAAGACCGCCATGGCCGGGATATGCTCTATGGCCCGACCAACGAGGAGCTGATCACCGACATCTTCCGCTCCTCGGTACAATCCTACAAAGACCTGCCGATGACACTGTATCACATCCAGTGGAAATTCCGCGACGAGCGCCGCCCCCGTTTTGGCGTCATGCGCGGCCGCGAATTTTTCATGAAGGATGGCTATACTTTTGACGTAGATAAAGCCGCCTCCATGCACGCCTACAACCGGCATCTGGTCAGCTATCTGCGCACCTATGAACGCATGGGCCTCAAGGCCATCCCGATGCGCGCGGACTCCGGCCCGATTGGTGGCGATGACACCCATGAATTTCTGGTGCTGGCGGAAACCGGCGAGAGCGAAGTTTTCTACGATTCCAATATTCTTGATCTGGAGCTGGGCACGCGCGAGGTTGATTTTGACAGCATAGAGCAATGCGAAGCCATCAAAGAAGAATGGACAGCGCCCTACGCGCGCACAGACGAAACCCATGACGCGACCCTGTTTGAGGCCATCCCCGAGGAACGCCGCAAGACCTCACGTGGCATCGAGGTGGGGCAGATTTTCTACTTCGGCACCAAATACTCCGACGCCATGAATGCCAAAGTGGTGAATGAGGACGGCGATCTTATCCCCGTGCATATGGGCAGCCACGGCATCGGTGTATCGCGCCTGATCGGCGCCATCATCGAGACCAGCCACGACGATAACGGCATCATCTGGCCCGAGGCCGTGGCCCCGTTCCGCGTTGGCATCGTGAACCTGAAACAGGGCGATGCGGAGGCAGACGCCGCTTGCGAAAACCTCTATAACAATCTGGTAACTCTTGGGCTTGATCCGATCTATGATGACCGCAAGGAACGCGCGGGCGCTAAATTCGCAACCATGGATTTGATCGGCATTCCCTGGCGCCTCACCGTGGGACCACGTGGTTTGAAAAACGGCGTGGTAGAGTTGACATCGCGCAAAAGCGGCGAAAGCATCGAGTTAACCCCCGCCAACGCCATCGCGCGCTGCGCGGAAATCTACGCGGGGCTGTAGCATGCGCCGCTTGGGGGCATCGAGCCCCCGCGCGACGCGGCACAAAAGTGCCGGTTGCAAATACAGGAGGCCGAAATGAGCAGATCAGGCCGCACAACCGCCCCCTTCGCGGGTTTTGAATGGTTAATCGCCTGGCGCTACCTGCGGGCCAAACGGCGCGAGGGCGGCGTTTCCGTGATGACGTGGATTTCCCTGATCGGCGTCGCGCTGGCTGTTTTCGCCCTGATTGCCACCTTGGCCGTGCGCAGCGGCTTTCGCATCGAATTCACCAACACCATTCTGGGTGCAAACGCCCACGCTACGGTCTATGTATCCCCCCACCTGGATGAAAACGGCCAGGCGGTGCAGGTGTTCAAAGACTACAAACAACTGGGGGAAAAGCTTGCGGCCATTCCCGGTGTCAAACGCGCCGCCCCGATCGTCAAAGGCCAGGTCATGGTCTCTGCCAATGGGAAAAATACAGGTGTTCAGGTCTTTGGTGAAAGCTATGAAGACCTGTTGGAAATCCCGCTGATCACCAATCCGGAAATCAAAATCGGTAAGCTGGTGAATTACCACAAAGGCGTGGCAATCGGCACTGGCGTGGCCCGCGAACTGAACCTGTCGCTGGGTGATAAAATCACCCTGATTTCGCCGGACGGCGTCAAAACCGCCTTTGGCACCAGCCCCCGCGTCAGCGCCTTTGAAGTGGTCTATATTTTCGGCGTTGGGCGCTATGACATCGACCGCACCCGCATCTACATGCCCCTCAACGAGGCGCAAACCTTCTTCAATCGCGACGGCGTGGTCGATGAATTCGAGGTGCAACTCGACAACCCCGACACGGTGGATGCGCTAGTTGACCCACTCAATATCGTGGCCGGTCCCAATGCGCTGGTCTGGACATGGAAAAACGCTTCTGGAGGTTTTCTGCGGGCACTGGAGATGGAGGATAACATCATGTTTATCATCCTTTCGATCCTTGTTCTCATCGCCTCCATGAACATTATTTCCGGCCTGATCATGCTGGTCAAAAACAAGACCCGCGACGTAGGAATCCTGCGCACCATGGGCCTGACAGAAGGATCAATCCTGCGGGTGTTTTTCATCTGCGGCGCATCAGTAGGTGTGGTTGGTACCATTGTCGGCGTGATTTTGGGTTGCCTGTTCGCCATCTATATCGACCCGATATTCGAGATCATCAACCGCATTGCGGGCGGGGGCGTCTGGGATCCCTCCACGCGCCTGCTGTCACACTTGCCCGCGAAACTGCAACTGGCAGACGTGCTCAGCGCGGTTTCTCTTTCGCTGGGGCTGTCTTTCATTGTCACCATTTTCCCCGCCCGGCGCGCGGCGCGGCTCAATCCTGTAGAGGCGTTGCGAGATGAATAACCGGATACAACAAATCAAAAGGTTTTGGGCCAACACAAACGGGGCAAGCGAACAGGTAAGCTCCTATGTAGAGGCGTTACGTGATGAGTGAAGCACTCCGCCTCAGCGGCATTTCCAAAACCTACAAAAAGGGCAAACCGGGCGAGGTTTGTGTGCTCTCGGACGTCAATTTCACCCTGCAAGCAGGTGAGCTCGTTGGCCTAGTTGCCCCATCGGGTGCAGGTAAATCCACCCTGCTGCACATCGCCGGATTGCTGGACACCCCAGATAGCGGCACCGTAATTGTCGGTGGTCAGGACACCAGCGGAAAACCGGACCGCGAGCGCACCCGCATCCGGCGTCAGGACATCGGATTCATCTATCAGTTCCACCATTTACTGGCCGAATTCACCGCCGCCGAAAACATCACTCTGCCCCAATTTGCCAACGGGGTTTCCAAACGCGTGGCCGAAAAACACGCTCAACAATTGCTTGCCAGCGTCGGCCTCACCGATCGCGCCAGCCACCGCCCTGCTGAATTATCCGGCGGCGAGCAACAGCGCGTGGCCTTTTGCCGGGCACTGGCCAACTCACCGCGTATTCTGCTGGCCGATGAACCTACCGGCAACCTTGATCCCGCGACCTCCGACACTGTATTCTCGGCCTTGATGGAACTGGTGCGCAGCACCGGCCTCTCGGCGCTGATTGCCACCCACAATATGGAGCTGGCCAAGCGGATGGACCGGATCGTACGCTTGGAAGACGGACAACTGGTGGAGATTGAGCAGCCTTGAGCTGTTAGGGCCAGCCCAATCCATTTCCGCGGCCGTGCTGATCTGGTCCAACACTGATGCCCCCCTCGCCCTTTAACGAAGGGAAGGCGCGAAAAATGCTCACCCGTCTTCCCTTGCAATAGCACCGCGTGATTTCATCTTCCCCCGCCCCCGCCAATAGGTTATGCCCCCACACATGACACTTACCGCCAAATCGCTGAGCTGTCGCCGCGGCGACCGGATGGTCCTGACAGGGGTGACATTCACCCTTGCAGCCGGGGATTGCCTGATCCTGCGCGGCCCCAACGGGGTGGGCAAATCGACACTGTTGCGGGTCTTGGCAGGGCTGGCCCCGCCCGCGGCGGGCAGCGTCGAGGTGGACGTCGACCAGATCGCCTATGCGGGGCATCTGGACGGGGTCAAGCCTCAGCTGAGCGTGGCGGAAAACCTCGGGTTTTGGGCTGGCGTCTATGGGTCTGGTCCACCAATAGCAACGCTGCAACATTTCGGACTGACCGATCTGGCCGAACGCTTTGCCCATAACCTCTCGGCGGGGCAAAAACGTCGGCTGGGGTTGGCGCGGTTACATCTTTCAGGGCGCTCGGTCTGGCTGCTGGACGAACCGACGGTTTCGCTCGATGCGGCCCATGTCGCCCTGTTCGAGCAGGCCTTTACCGATCATTGTGCGGGCGGTGGCATTGCGGTGATTTCCACCCATCTGGATCTAAAAATTCCCGGCGCGCGCACCCTCAACCTTGGCCAGTTCAAGGCTAAATCAACCGCCGAGGCCAACCCGTTTCTTGAGGATTTCGTCTGATGTGGGCCTTGTTCAAACGCGACTTGGTGTTAGCGGTGCGCTCGGGCGGGGGGTTTGGGCTGGCGCTGGCATTTTTCCTAATTCTGGTGATGTTCGTACCCTTTGGCGTTGGCTCTGACCGCGCCATTCTGGCCCGCATCGCACCGGGCATCCTGTGGATCGGCGCATTGCTCGCTTGCCTGCTGTCGCTCGACCGGATTTTCCAGCTCGATATGGAAGACGGCACTTTGGACGTGTTGGCCACCTGCCCGCTGCCAATGGAGGGCATCACCGCCGCCAAAGCAGCTGCGCATTGGGTCAGCACCGGCGTCCCTCTGACTGTCGCTGCCCCCGTGCTCGGCTATTTGCTGGGCCTGCCCGCTCCGGCGTATTTCTGGCTGGTGGCAAGCCTGTTCACTGGCACAATATCGCTCAGCTTCATCGGCATGTTCGGGGCCGCCCTGACCGTTGGCGTCAAACGCGGTGGCTTGTTGCTCTCCTTGCTGGTGTTGCCGCTTTATGTCCCTTCACTGATTTTCGGCGCTCAAAGCGTGGTGCGCATCACCGAGGGGCTGGACCCAACACCGGCTTGGATGCTGCTCACTGGCATCTCGCTGCTCTCCGTGGCACTGATGCCCTTCGCCGGAGCCATGGCCCTGCGCGCAAATCTGCGTTGATAGCGAATTGCTTTAACCCGCTACCATCCGGTCAAACTTGGCGGCGCAAATGAAATCGTTTTCAGACAGCCCATCAATGTCATGGGTGGTGAATGTGACCGTACAATAACCCCAGCCAAAGCTGACATCAGGATGATGGCCCTGCTGGCCTGCCAGAAAGGCCGCAAGGTTGGCGGTGTAGACCGCTTTGGCAAAACCTTTGTAAATAAATTTACGGGTCAGTGATTTACCCGCACTGTCAAGCGCCCAGTCAGGGTGCAATTTCGCCTGCAATTTCACATATTCCGAGGACGCAAGGAGCAAGACTTGGCCCCGACAGGGCTCACAGCTCTTATTGCCCAAATCATTTTCGATACTCATATGTTTTCCTTTACTAGATTCAGAACAAGGCCTTGGGTCTCGTTTCTTCCTTCGAAGCTCGACCGCCTTTATTTCGCTTCGCCATTGCAAGCGCCAACTGCTTCATTGCCTCGAATTCTTCACCAGAGCATTTTGCCGCATCGCCGTAACTCCAGTTCGAAGCCACCTCGCTGAGTTCCACCGCCCCCGCGGACAGCGGCGCTTCCTCGGCTGTCAAATACCGGCAGCGGCCATCGTGGTAGATGTCGACCTTCTCTAGTAACTGCCCCGTGTCATCATAGGCCAAATACTGGATAATCGGTATATCATCAGTTTGCAGGGTAGTACCCCGAAAATAGTACATTTTAGCGGTTTGTTTCACATCCGTTTCCTTGCGCATCTTCAGTGCAATTTCTTTTCCAGCCTATTGTGCACTATTCCGGCACAATATCCGCCTTACTTTGGCCATTGTTCAAACATACGAGTAAGACGTTAGCGCGTACACTGTTACCGAGTCCTAAGAAAACCGACAAGCAAGGGGCAAACATGCCAAGTACATTCTGGGCTCGCCAAGACAGCGGAGCAGCAAACAATCCGGCGTTGAATCTGACCGGGGCCGACAGCCAACAGATAACATTCGTTAATCAAACCCCTGGTGGTGACACTGGTGATCTGTTTCTGGATCAACCCTCAGGTGGGGGCATTGACCCCGATACAGTGGTTTCCATTGGCGGAACGACCTACAGCTTTACCTTTGAAATTCGCGGCACTCTTCCAACCCAGAACAGCAATGGTGCCCAGCAGGTGCCAGATCAGTACCAAGACAGCACTGTTGTCATTATTACCGTTCATGATTACCCCAGTATCGGGGACAGCATGCGATTGTCATTTCTGCCCGATGACGAAGCTACGCAGGCCGAAATGGATTCATTTGGCAACGGGGCAATCGACATCCAGAATACCACAACAAGCCCTGGGTCCACACCTGTCTGTTTCGTCAGAGGCACACAAATCGAAACGCAACAAGGCCAAACGGCAATCGAGGAATTGCGCGCGGGTGATCTGGTCAAAACTCTGGATCACGGCTATCAGCCGATCCGCTGGATCGGATCGAGCCGGTTTCCCGCAAGGGGCAACTTCGCCCCGATCCGCATCCACGCCGGTGCTCTGGGGAACACCCGCGATTTATTGGTCTCGCCCCAACACCGGATGATGCTGACCGGATGGCGGCTGGAGATGCTGTTTGGTGATTCCGAAGTACTGGTGAGCGCCCAGTCCCTGATAAACGACCAATCAATCCGGCGTGAACCCGGCGGGATGATTGAATATTACCATATGCTGTTTGACACCCATGAAATCGTCTTTGCCGAAGGGGCACCCAGCGAAAGCCTCCATCTGGGCACCGAAGCTATCGCCTCCCTGCGCACGGCATCCGTGAGGGAAATATACCAACTTTTCCCAGAATTACAGAAGGGCAACACCAGCAATGGCCAATCCGCCAGACTGTGCCTAAAAAGCTATGAAAGCTCCATAGCAGCGCGCGAACTCGCGCACATCTAGCAATAAAATGCCGCCAGCCGGAAAATTTTGCCGCACACAACCCTGTGACCCGAATGCCCATTGGCCTCGCCTGTAAAACCCGCTATTCCAAGCTTGAATAAACTTTGGAAGAAGTCGGCCTCATGTCATTTTGGGAATATGCCAATCCGGTAAAATTCATGGCCCTGTCGGGAAAACTCCTACCGGTTGCCACCGTGCTTGCCACCATCAGCCTGATTATCGGGCTTTATTGGGGGTTTTTCCTTACCCCTGACGACTACAAGCAAGGGTCCACCGTCAAGATCATCTTCCTGCATGTGCCCGCAGCAATGATGGCGATCAATATCTGGGTGATGATGCTGGTTACCTCGCTGGTCTGGCTGATCCGGCGGCACCATGTTTCCGCCCTTGCCGCCCGCGCTGCCGCGCCCATCGGCATGACAATGACACTGATTGCCCTGTTTACCGGCGCAATCTGGGGCAAGCCGATGTGGGGCACTTATTGGGCGTGGGATCCACGTCTGACCTCTTTCATGATCCTGTTTGTGTTTTATCTCGGCTATATTGCGCTCTGGAACGCGATTGAGGACAGCGATGTTGCGGCCGATCTGACCTCGATCCTGTGCATGGTTGGTTCCGCCTTCGCCTTACTGTCGCGCTATGCGGTGAATTTCTGGAGTCAGGGCCTGCATCAGGGTGCATCCCTGTCACTGGACAAAGAAACCCATGTCGACAACGCTTTTTACTTTCCACTGCTGTTCAGCATCGTCGGCTTTGTGCTGCTGTTCATCACACTGGTTCTGCTGCGCACCCGCACCCTGATCCGGGCACGGCGCACACAGGCACTTTTGGCACGCGAGGGCATTGCATGATACCTGATTTGGGAAAATACAACACAGAGGTGCTATCGGCCTATGCCGTGAGCGTGCTGCTGCTGGTGATACTGGTACTGCTGTCCCTGCGCGCCGGCGCAAAGGCCAAACGCGGGCTGGAACGCGCCGAGGAAAAGGTCCGCAACCATGGCCGCTAAACGTATCTCGCTGCTGATGATCCTGCCGCCACTGACATTTCTCGCCCTTGCTGCCATGTTCATCTTTGGCCTGAACCGCGATGATCCGGACGCCCTGCCCTCTTCACTGATCGGCCAACAAGCGCCACCATTGACCGGCATACAACTGGGCAATGAGCCGCTGGCCAGCGATGCGGATATCACGGCAGCGGGCATCAAGCTGGTGAATTTCTGGGCTAGCTGGTGTGGTCCCTGCCGCATCGAGCATCCGAATTTGATGGAGCTGTCCAGCCTAGGCATTCCGATCATCGGGCTGAACTACAAGGACAGCCCCGAGAATGCACTGAAGTTCATCGGCGAACTGGGCAACCCTTACAGCAAATCACTGGCTGTCGAGGGCCGAATGGCCTTGAACTGGGGGGTTTACGGCGTGCCGGAAACCTATCTGATCGACAGCAACGGTAAAATCCTGATGCGCGCTGCGGGGCCATTGACCCAGCGGGTGATCAAGGAAAAGCTGATGCCTGCGATCCGCGCAGCAAAATAGCCGCCGTCTAGGCTAGAAACGCATAGATCAGGGTAAAACTGATAAAACCGACCACAAAGCCGATCAATATTCCAGAAGCAAAAACGCTAGCAACAACCATAAAACCACCTACTCGATAACTAAGAACCCGAGAACACCGGGTTCGTTTTCTCCGGACCCCACGTCCGGTACAAGGAGCACTATAGCCTGAAAAGAGGCGTAAATTTGTTTCTAATTTGATACTTCTTTGTTTTGGTTTTGGCATAAATAAGCCCGGCACAGAAAAAACCCGCCAGGGTGCTAGGCCTAGCGGGTTTGTTTTGACGTCCCTTTACCAAAGTAACCAAGTCACTGGAAACTCAGCCAAATGCATCCGGCTCACTGGCCTTGCGTGTGGCCACATAGGCCTGCAACGCCTCGTCAATCGCGGGATCAAGCACGGGTTGCCGATATTCAGCCAGCATTTTCTTCGCCTTTAAATTGGCCAGCGCCATGGTGTCTCGGCCCCCGTCTTCGGCCCAGGTCTCATAGGGCTTGTAATCCAGCACCCCCGATTTCCAAAAACTATTCTTGAAATTCGCCTGTGTATGTGCGCAACCCAAATAGTGCCCGCCGGGGCCAACCTCGGCAATCGCCCCCATGGCCTGCGCATCCTCGGACATATCAACGCCCGCAGCAATCGAGTGTAAAACGCCCAGTTGATCCGCATCCATCACCAGCTTTTCAATCGAGGCCACAAGCCCGCCTTCCAGCCAGCCCGCCGCGTGCAGGCAGAAATTCACCCCGCCCAGCAGCGCCGCATTCAACGTGTTGGAAGTTTCATAGGCTGCCTGCGCATCCGGTAATTTCGAGCCACAAAGCCCACCACCCGAACGGAAAGGCAGGTTCAATCGGCGCACCAACTGCCCCATCCCGTACACTATTTTCGATGCCTCCGGTGTCCCGAAGGTGGGCGCGCCCGAATTCATGTCAATCGAGGTCACAAACGTGCCCATAATCACCGGCGCACCGGGGTTACACAGCTGGTTATAGGCAACCCCCGCCATCCCCTCGGCCAAGGCTTGGGTCAGGGTTCCGGCCACAGAAACTGGTGCCATCGCGCCGCCCACGATAAAAGGAGACACAATACAGGCCTGATTATTTTGTGCGTAGACCTCCATCGCACCCATCATAATATCGTCAAACGTCATCGGCGAATTCACGTTGATCAAAGAGGTCATAACGGTTTTATCTTTAATCGACCCGCCAAACAGGATTTCCGACATCTTCACCGAATCCACCGCCCGCTCTGGCGCGGTCACCGATCCCATATAGGGTTTGTCAGACAGCGACATATGGGCATAAAGCATGTCGAGATGCCGCTTATTTACTGCAATATCAGTCGGTTCACAAACTGTACCGCCGGAATGGTGCAGCCACTTTGACATGTAGGTCAGCTTAACAATCTTATTAAAATCATTCATCGTCGCATAACGCCGCCCACCATCCACATCGCGGATGAACGGTGGCCCGTAAACCGGGGACAACACCATGGAATTGCCACCAATGCGCACATTGCGGTTCGGGTTGCGGGCCTGTTGAACATATTCAGACGGGGCCGTTTTGATCAGCGCACGCGCCAGCCCGCGTGGAATTCGTACCCGCTCGCCCGCCACATCCGCCCCCGCATCGCGCCAACGTTGCAGAGCCGCCGGATTGTCGGGAAAATTCACCCCGATTTCCGCCAGCACGGTTTCCGCATTGGCCTCGATGATCTGCAAGGCTTCCTCGTTTAGGATCTCAAAATTGGGAATATTGCGTTCAATAAACTTAGCGAACTCCACTTGAATCGCTGTGCGTTCTGCACGGCGTGCGGCTCCACCACCACCACCGGCACGACGTCTGAGAACAGGGTTTCTAGCAACTTGCGACATATCAGGGCCTTTGTCTTTGAGATGTGCGAAAGGGTATTTTTCATCATCTTTAGGCAAGAGCGCGGGAACCCTACCTTGCAAATTCGCCTCCGAATCCATCGGAAACGACCTTTTCGTCGATTTTACCCCCCTTGTGCGAATCCGCACGCGCGCCTAAACCCCGCCTATGAAAAATGCATCCCATGACCGCCTCCTCATCATCGACTTCGGCTCGCAAGTCACCCAACTGATTGCCCGCCGCCTGCGCGAGTTGAATGTCTATTGCGAAATCCACCCCTACCAGAACGTGGACGACGCCTTTCTGGCCAGTTTTGCCCCCAAAGCAGTGATCTTGTCCGGCGGCCCTGCCTCGGTGATTGATGATGGTTCACCGCGCCCGCCCGTCGGGCTGTTTGAGTTCGGCGTGCCGGTTTTGGGCATCTGCTATGGCCAACAAGTGATGATGCATATTCTGGGCGGCAAAGTCGAAAGCGGCCATGGCACTGCTGAATTTGGCCGCGCCTATGTCACCCCCAGCGAACGATCCCTGCCGCTGCTGGAAGGCTGGTTTGCCACTGACAATGATAAAGAACAGGTCTGGATGTCACACGGCGATCACGTCAGCGCCATCGCGCCGGGCTTTGAGGTGTTTGGCACCTCGCCCAACGCTCCCTTTGCAATTACCGCGGATGTGTCGCGCAATTTCTATGCGGTGCAATTTCACCCCGAGGTACATCACACCCCCAATGGCGCAAAACTCTATGAGAACTTCATCCGACTGGCTGGATTCACCGGCGACTGGACTATGGGGGCCTACCGCGAAGAAGCGATCCGAAAAATTCGCGAAACTGTGGGCGATGCCAAAGTAATCTGCGGGCTGTCGGGCGGCGTGGATTCATCCGTTGCCGCCGTTCTGATCCACGAGGCAATCGGCGATCAGTTAACTTGCGTCTTTGTTGATCACGGCTTGCTGCGTCAGGGCGAGGCCGAAGAGGTCGTACGCATGTTCCGCGACGAATACCACATGCCATTGATCCACGCCGAAGAGCAGGAGCTGTTCTTGGGCGAGTTGGATGGCCAGTCTGACCCAGAAACCAAACGCAAGATCATCGGGCGCCTGTTTATCGACGTGTTCCAGAAACATGCCGCCGCTGTGGGCGGCGCAAAATTTCTCGCTCAGGGTACGCTCTACCCGGATGTAATTGAAAGCGTCAGCTTTTCCGGCGGTCCCTCGGTCACCATAAAATCACACCATAACGTCGGTGGCTTGCCCGAAAAAATGGGATTGAGTCTGGTTGAACCCCTGCGTGAGCTGTTCAAAGACGAGGTCCGCGCCTTAGGTCGCGAACTCGGCCTGCCGACCAGCTTCATTGCGCGCCACCCCTTTCCGGGCCCCGGCCTTGCAATCCGCTGCCCCGGTGAAATCACCCGCCCAAAACTGGAAATCCTGCGCAAGGCGGATGCGGTTTACATCGACCAGATCCGCAAACACGGCCTTTATGATGACATCTGGCAAGCCTTCGTCGCCATCCTGCCGGTGCGTACCGTTGGCGTCATGGGCGATGGGCGCACCTATGATTTCGCCTGCGCCCTGCGCGCGGTGACATCGGTGGACGGCATGACTGCGGATTACTACCCGTTCAGTCACGAATTCCTGGGCGAAACCGCCACTAGAATCATCAACGAGGTCGAGGGCATCAACCGCGTCACCTACGACATTACCTCAAAACCGCCCGGAACCATCGAGTGGGAATAAGAGGAAACCCAGCTTTGAAAAGGTACAAAGGGGCACTTCTACCTCAACAGGAACACGTTATTACCGCTGGGCGAATTGAAAATCAGTAAGGTCTGTAAAGCAAAACTAAGTATGGGAATGCTGTTCAGTAGCTTAGGCTACCGGGGACTTTGCCAAAAGTAGCCCAGTTCGGGAACTTACAGTCACCCCTCCCTCCAAGCAGAAAACACGCTGCCGGTTGAGCCTCTGGGACTTTGCATCTGGAAAAATAGATTCTGATCTTAGGTAAGTTTACAGCATCTAGCGTCTTTGAATTTCCTCTACCCAAACTGTAGCGTTGGGGCTATAGTTATCCACAGTGATAAAAAGCAGGCTTTGAGGTACATGAGATGAGATGTCCGTTTTGCGGCAACACCGAGACCCAGGTCAAAGACAGCCGCCCCGCCGAAGACCACGTTGCCATTCGACGGCGACGGTTTTGCCCCTCTTGCGGCGGTCGTTTCACCACTTATGAACGGGTACAACTGCGCGATCTGGTCGTGGTTAAAAAAAGTGGTAAACGCGAGGATTTTGACCGCGATAAAATGGAACGTTCTATCCGCATTGCCCTGCAAAAACGCCCGATTGATCCCGAACGCATCGACCAGATGATTTCGGGAATCGTGCGCCGTCTAGAAAGTTCTGGCGAGAGCGACATCCACTCCGACAAGATCGGTGAAATTGTGATGGATGCGCTAGCCCGGATCGACACGGTGGCCTATGTGCGTTTTGCCTCGGTTTACAAGAACTTTCAGGCAGCCGATGATTTCGAGGATTTTGTCCACGAATTGCGCCCGCCTTCCGTTGAAGAAGAGTGAACCCCACTGACGTCCGCTGGATGGCCCTCGCGCTGAGCCTTGGCCAACGCGGCCTTGGGCAGGTTTGGCCCAATCCGGCGGTTGGCTGCGTCATCATTCGCGATGGCCAGTTGGTCGGGCGTGGCTGGACACAACCGGGCGGCCGCCCGCACGGAGAGGTGGAAGCCCTGCGCCAAGCAGGCGCAAAAGCACGCGGTGCAACTGCCTATGTTACGCTTGAACCCTGCGCCCACCACGGAAAAACCCCGCCCTGCGCCCAAGCCTTGATTGACGCCGGAATCGCCCGAGTCGTTGGCGCCATCAGTGACCCTGATCCCCGTGTAGCGGGCAAGGGTTACGAAATGCTGAAAGCGGCCAAAATTCCCGTCACCACCGGCGTTCTCGCTGAAAATGCCCGACAAACCCATATCGGCTTTCTCTCCCGCATTACAAAAAGCCGCCCCGCCATCACCCTCAAACTCGCCGCATCGCTGGATGGCCGCATCGCCACACACAGCGGAGACAGCCGCTGGATCACCGGCCCACAAGCACGGCGCCACGTCCACATGCTGCGCGCCAACCACGACGCGGTGATGATCGGCAGTGGCACCGCAATCGGGGATGACCCAGACCTGAGCGTGCGCAATCTCGGCCTCGCAGGCCGCTCGCCCGTGCGGGTGGTCATTGATACCAGCCTGCGCACACCCCTTGCCTCCCGGCTAGCGAAAACAGCGGGAAAATCTGCCACATGGATGTGCCATGGACCAGATGCAGCCACTGTGAACTGGCGCAAAACCGGTGCCAAGCTGATCGCGTGCAACACCATCGATACCGGCCAGATCGACCTCAACGATGCTCTTGAAAAACTTGCTGCCAAAGGCCTGACCCGTGTTCTGGTCGAGGGCGGCGGCCAACTCGCCGCCTCGCTGATCAAGCTCGATCTGGTGGATGAACTGCAAACCTTCACCGCGGGCGTGGCGATTGGCGGCGATGGGCGCGCGCAACTCGGCGCTCTGGGAATCGACGCCCTGAAAACAGCCCCCCGTTTCAAACTCATCGATTCCAGAAACCTCGACGGCGACATCCTCAACATCTGGCGCCCAAGTTAGCCCCTGTTCTTGCCCTTCCCCCAAAGCTTAACTATACGCATCCCATGTTAGATCGCGCCACAAATCAACCTGTCCTGCCACCGGAAATCGACCGCCGCCGGACCTTCGCCATTATTTCGCATCCGGATGCCGGGAAAACCACGCTGACCGAAAAGTTCTTGCTGTTCGGCGGGGCTATTCAGATGGCCGGACAGGTGCGTGCCAAGGGCGACGCACGGCGCACCCGTTCCGATTTCATGCAGATGGAGAAAGACCGCGGTATTTCGGTTTCCGCCTCGGCAATGTCTTTTGAATTCAAAGAATTCTGGTTCAATCTGGTGGACACGCCAGGCCACTCGGATTTCTCGGAGGATACCTTTCGCACCCTGACAGCGGTGGACGCCGCGATCATGGTTATTGACGGGGCCAAAGGCGTCGAGAGCCAGACCCGCAAACTGTTCGAAGTCTGCCGCCTACGCGATATGCCGATCCTGACATTTTGTAATAAAATGGACAGGGAAAGCCGTGATACATTTGATATCATTGATGAAATTCAGGAAAACCTAGCCATTGACGTCACTGCCGCCAGCTGGCCCATCGGCATGGGTAAGGATTTCATCGGCTGTTATGACCTGCTCAATGACCGCCTTGAATTAATGGACCGCGCCGACCGCAACGTGGTTTCAGACAGCATTCAGATCAACGGCCTGGATGACCCCAAGCTCGCCGAACACGTCCCTGCCGAATTGCTGGAGCAGTTTCTGGAAGAGATCGAAATGGCCCGTGAATTGCTGCCGCCAATGGATCACCAAGCCTTCCTTGATGGCACTCTGACCCCGATCTGGTTCGGCTCTGCGATTAATTCCTTCGGCGTCAAGGAACTGATGGATGGCATCGGCCAATACGGCCCGAAACCACAAATCCGCCCGTCAATGGAGCGCCAGATTTCCCCTGCCGAGAAAAAGGTTACCGGCTTTGTTTTCAAGGTCCAAGCCAACATGGACCCAAAACACCGCGACCGGATTGCCTTTGTGCGACTGTGTTCCGGTTACTTCAAGCGCGGCATGAAACTGACCCATGTACGCAGCAAAAAACTGATGGCGATCTCCTCGCCCATGCTGTTTCTGGCCAGCGACCGCGAACTGGCTGAGGAAGCCTGGGCCGGTGACATCATCGGCATCCCCAACCACGGCCAGTTGCGCATTGGTGATGCGCTGACGGAGGGCGAAATGCTGCATTTTTCCGGCATCCCGTCCTTTGCGCCTGAACTGTTGCAATCCGTGCGCCCGACCGATCCGATGAAGGCCAAACACCTCGACAAAGCCCTCAACCAATTCGCCGAGGAAGGGGCCGCCAAACTGTTCAAACCGATGATCGGCTCTGGCTGGATCATTGGCGTTGTTGGACCTTTGCAATTCGAGGTTCTGGCCAGCCGGATCGAAATAGAATACGGCATTCCTGTCCGCTTTGAATCCACCCAGTTCACCTCTGCCCGCTGGCTGACAGGGCCGCAGGACAAGGTTGATGCCTTCATAAATGTAAACAAGGGCCACATGGCATCAGACCATGATGGCAGTCCGGTTTATTTGACGCGTATTCAATGGGATATTGATCGGGTCGAGCGGGATTTTCCCGACCTGACCCTCTCCGCCACCAAGGAAACGCTTACTTAGGGCCTGGACCGCGAGCAGACCTATTCAAACTCCATCTGCTCAAACACCCGACCCGCATTCCGCGTCGCCAACTCCTCAAAGGTATCCAGATGGGCGTAGGGCGATTGATCCACGTAATAGGCATCACTGAGCGTGCCACCACTGTCCAACACCTCACCAATTTTTTCCCGTAGATACGTCAGATAATCAAAGGTATAGCGCCGCACTTGCGCCATATTGGTGGGGTGCCCGTGGCCCGGAATCACGTAAACCGCGCCCAAAGGTTCAAAAGCGCTCTGCCATGTTTCCAGCCACAACGCCGTGTCTGTATCTTCGAAAATCGGCGGCATCCGTTCGTGAAACGCCATATCCCCCGCCACCACCAGCTTTTGCTCGGGTAACCAAACGCTCACATCGCCAGGGCTGTGGGCGGGGCCAAGCAGCAGCACCTCAATCGGGAAATCGCCAAAGGGCACCAGATACCTGTCCTCGAATGTCTCGCTCGGGCCAACCACCCGCGTGCCTTCGGCCTTCTCCTTGTTGCGCCGCTGCATGCTTTCAAATGAGCTGTAGCCGCTCTCCTCAAAGGCCTCGGCAGCATCCACATGCGCCAGAATGGCGACCCCTTGTTCCTGCCAATAGCTGTTCCCCAGCATCGCATGGCCCTGACCGTTTTCATTGATCACCAGCCGCACCGGTTGATCCGTGATGATCTTGATTTCCTCGTGCAGGGCCTGTGCCAGAATATAGGCCCCGCCACCATTCACAACCACAACCCCGTCGCCGGTTATGATGAAAGACAAGTTATTGTTATGACCGGAGTTTTCATAGGTCGCAGGCGCGGTTGCACCGATAGCGGACCACACATTGGGGATCACTTCAACGGGTTTGGAATAAAGCGCGGATGCGGGATATTGATCCGGTATATCCTCGCTGGCAAGGCCGGTACCCGCCCCGCAAACAACCAGCCCGATTGCCAAAACTGTACTTCGAAACATTGCCATTCTCCCCTTGGTTTCAGGGATGATAGCAGCTTCGCCTACAAAGGCGAAATTGAAAGTGCTTTCCAGCTTATTTGGACTTAGATTTGGCCGGAACTATTATTGTCCCTACAAATTATTCCGCCGCCATTTTTCCGTCGGTAAACTGCAATTTCGCCAGTCGGGCATAAAGGCCATCTTCCTTGACCAGCGCATCATGGGTGCCCTGCGCCACCACGCGGCCCTGATCCAGCACGATAATGCGGTCTGCCTGCTTCACGGTCGCCAAGCGGTGCGCCACGATCAATGTGGTGCGCTCGCGTGACAAATCCTCCACCGCTTGCTTGACCGCCAGCTCGCTCTCGGCATCAAGCGCCGAGGTGGCCTCATCCAGCAATAACACCGGCGCATCGCGCAGAATGGCACGCGCAATAGCGATGCGCTGTTTCTGCCCGCCCGACATCATCACCCCGCGTTCACCGACAAAAGACGCGTAACCATCCGGCAAAGCCATCAGGAAATCATGCGCAGCGGCAGCTTTGGCTGCGGTAATTACCTCGTCATCGGTGGCATCTGGGCGTCCAAAGCGGATATTCTCCATCGCGGATGTGGCAAAAATCACCGGATCTTGCGGAACATAGGCCAATTGCGCGCGAAATGCCTCGCGCTTGAGTGTTCTCAAATCCGCCCCATCCAGCGAAACAGATCCAGACTGGGGATCAAAAAAGCGGAACAGCAATTGGAACACGGTCGATTTCCCCGCACCAGATGGCCCGACCAGTGCCACAGTTTCCCCCGGTTTGATCTCCAGATCAAAACCATTGAGCGCCTTAACGCCGGGGCGTGCCGGATAGCTAAAGCTCACATTGTTAAAACGCACCGCGCCAACGACCCGCTGCGCCAGTGTTTTAGGGTTTTCCGGATCAACCACGACATCCTCGGCCACCAACAACTCAACCAGCCGCTCAGTGGCACCGGCGGCGCGTTGCAGCTCGCTCCATATCTCGGACAGGGCGGCAACCGCACCGGAAACCAGCACTGCATAAATCACGAATTGGACCAGCGCGCCGGTGCTCATTTCGCCAGCCCGCACATCGCGCGCGCCAATCCACAGCACACCAACAATGCCGGTAAAAATCAGGAACATCACAATCACGGTCATCACCGCACGCGCCCCGATCCGTTCTTTGGCAGCGGTAAACGCCTGTTCGGTCAGGGTGCTGAAACGCCGCGCGCTGCGGGTTTCATGGGTGAAAGCCTGCACGGTTTGCGCCGCTTGCAAGGTTTCCGAGGCATTGCCGGAACTTTCCGCAATCTTGTCCTGGTTTTCACGACTGAGCCGCCGCACTTTGCGCCCCAGCGTCATAATCGGCACGATTACGACAGGCACGATCAACAGCACCAATCCCGTCAGCTTGACCGACGTAAACAACATCAGGGTCATGCCGCCGAAAAAGATCAGCACGTTGCGCAGCGCCACAGAAACCGACGATCCGATCACCGACTGGATCAACGTGGTATCCGTGGTGATGCGCGATAAAACCTCGCCCGTCATCACCTTGTCAAAGAAGGCCGGACTCATACCAATCATCTTGTTGTAAACCGCCATGCGAATGTCGGAAACCACACGATCCCCCAAACGGGTGACAAAGTAATAGCGAAATCCTGTGCCAACCGCCAAAGCGCCGGCAATAGCAATGGCGGCCCCGAAATACTGATCCATCAGCGCCAGCGAGCCGCTGGAAAACCCGTCAACAACCCGGCGCACCGCCAATGGCAACGCTAAAGACATTGCCGCCGTTACCAGCAGGGACAACAGAGACGCCGCAATCCAGATCCGGTAGGGCAGCAGAAATGGTGATAACCCAGCCAATGGCCCCACGGTTTTGGATTTTTCCCGTTCGGGCAGACTATCAGGATTTCCACGTGCCATTTGGACCTCGGTGTTTTTGCAAGTTTCGCTTGCACCTATTTACGGCGCAGGCCGCGAGGGTACAAGCACGATGCAGACACGGGGTATAGGAATATCACACAGTTTTAAGGGGAACTGGAGCGGGTAGCGGGAATCGAACCCGCGCCTTAAGCTTGGAAGGCTCTTATGATACCATTTCACCATACCCGCTCAGTGATCCGTTCCTATTTTACCCAATCCGCAGCGTCAAGCGGCCAACGGGCATCGTGGAAAGATTATCGACAAAAAAAGGGCCGCGCTTGGCGGCCCCTGTTCGTTTTTCTTGGTTCCGGGTCGTCGGAAGCCAAACGTTTACTCTGTGGCGTCCTTAACGGCGTCGACAGCTCCCTCAACCGCCTTGGCCGCTTCATCAGCAACCTTAGCAGCGGCCTCCTCGGCAGCTTTGGCTGCTTCTTCAGCAGCCTTAGCAGCGGCTTCTTCAGCTGCTTTGGCGGCAGCTTCAGCAGCCTTAGCAGCGGCTTCTTCAGCAGCTTTGGCGGCAGCTTCAACAGCCTTGGCAGCGGCTTCTTCAGCAGCTTTGGCGGCAGCTTCAGCAGCCTTGGCAGCGGCTTCTTCAGCAGCCTTGGCAGCAGCTTCAGCAGCCTTGGCAGCGGCTTCTTCAGCGGCTTTCGCGGCAGCAGCCTTGGCAGCCGCGGCTTCCTCAACAGCAGCTTTCTCTACCGCAGCGGCTTCAATTGCGGCGGCTTCTTGGGCCTTGTTTTGTTCAACAAACCAATAGGCTGCGCCTGCCAAAACAATCACACCAGCCAAAATTATCAGTTTTTTCATATTTCCAGTCCCTGTTCCACAAGGCTTGCTGTCAAGCCTTTTTCATTCACAATCGGAAATGCTCCGCCCTTTGGGAAAGTTCAACCCTTACTTCGCTATATTTTCAGCTAACGGCCATATTTCGCCAAAACAGCAAAAAGGGCTGCCAAATTGGCAGCCCTGAGCGGAATTTTTCTTGGATCGCTACTTGAATGCAGCAAGTGCCTTTTCGGCCTCGGCAAACTTGGCCGCAGCCGCCTCTGCGTTGGCTTGGGCCACACTTACTGCATCCTTGGCCTCACGCGCCGCCTGTATCGCTGTTTCCTTGGCTGCATCACCTGTTGCAACAATCGCGTCGGCTTGCGTCATCTGATTGTGCGCCTCCGCAAGCGCCACCTTCGCTGCCTCGACCATAGCAGCCTTTTCCTGTTGCGCCGCACCCGCTAGCGCCAATGCATTAGAAGCAGCCCCGGCCTCCGCTTCTGCCGTTGCAATAGCCGCTTGGACGTCCGTCAGCCCCTGCTCCACCGCCGCTTGCTTTTCGCCAGCTTTGTCCATGTTGACCTGTGCTCGTGCGACCGCGCCTTTGGCAACCTCGACCGTCTGGGAAATCTGTTGAAGGTGGGCCATCGCCATCTCCACAGCCTTTTGGTCTTGCGCCGCCGTTGCGCTATCTGTGTCGGCCTGCGTACTTGCCACCGCAACCACCTCAAGTGCCGCAGCCGCTGATCTTCCGGCCGTTTCTGCAACTGTTTTCAGTGCCATAACCGAGGCTTGCGCCTTTTCGGCATTGTCATTTGCCACCTTCAACGCCTTGTCTGCCGCAGTTGCAACTGCTTCCGCCACATCCGCGCCGACCGCAGGCTGCTGTGCAATCGCGCTTGTCAGTGCTTCCTTGGAAGTCTCCACAGCGGAGTCAGCAATGGCAACATTCTGCGCGGCCTCTGCCGCGATTGTAGCAGCGTCATCTGCATTTGCCTTAGCGTTCGCAGCCATCTGGCGGGATTTCTCGACAGCTAGCATTGCCGCCTTGGCTTTGGCCTGTGTGGTCGCCAGCTTTGCCGCCAGTTCCCCCTGCAAGCCCATCACCACATCCAGCGCTCTGCCCGCATCAGCCTGCGCCGTTGCCGCAATGTCTACTGCTGCTTTTGCCTTGGTAACAGCCGCCTTTTCCATGTCGGATCCCAACGCTGCAAAAGCGTCTTTCGCCACCGCCTGCGCTTGGCCTGCAGCAACAAAATCTTTGGTGGCAGTCGCCAGCGCCTCCTCAGCTGAGACAAGAGCGGTTTCTACCGCTTTGGCAGCATCTTTAGCCGCCGCCTGCGCTGCCTCACTCTCAGCAGCTGCCGCCTCAGCGCGGATCAGCATTTCCTGCGCTGCCTGAGCTTGCGTGCGGGCCTGCGCCAATGCTCCAACCTGTGTTTGCGCCGCAACCTGCGCGCTGTCAGCCGCATCCTGAGCAACTGCCATCAGCCGCGCCCGGTCCTGCGCCCTTTGATCCATCACGCCCCAAACCACGAGTATGGCCACCAGAACCAACGCAATAATGCCAACTGTTTTCTTCATCGTTTCCTCACTGAATTATTGTCCAACCACCCCGACGCGGCCGCTTTCCCATCCAAGCGACTTTGGTCATATCATTCGGGCTTGCAAGCCCAAAGTCATCGGATTTGCCTTTGCACCTGGCATGTTTAGCCAAATAGGGCCAGATTAACTGTTTTTTTCTCCCAAATCGCCTTCTAGCTATTGACGTGAGTGGTTTCCCTTTGCACACAGGTGGCAGCTTGATCCGGCATCGCGCCGGATTACCTTGCATTTGACAAACAGCCATAAAGGACTTGAGAGCAATAGCCCGTAGACCACATCACGCGCCACCACAGCGCGACACCGGACCGCGCACAAACGAGCGCATCACCTCATCCGAAATTCGCCTGATCGGCGCAGACGGCGACAATGTCGGCGTTGTAACACCTGCACGCGGAATGGAACTGGCCGCCGCCGCTGGTTTGGACCTTGTTGAAATCTCGCCCAATGCAAAACCGCCGGTTTGCAAGGTGATGGATTATGGCAAGTTCAAATACGAAACGCAAAAGCGCGAATCCGAGGCCCGCAAAAAGCAGAAAATCATCGAGGTGAAAGAGGTCAAGTTTCGACCCAACACTGACACGAATGACTTTGAAGTCAAAATGCGCAACGTGATGAAGTTTCTGGGTAACGGCGACAAGGTCAAGGTGACGCTCCGCTTTCGTGGCCGTGAAATGGCACACCAAAATCTGGGGTCGCAATTGCTGCGCCGCGTTGCAGAGGCCGTGGGCGATGAAGGCAAGGTCGAGAGCATGCCTAAAATGGAAGGCCGTCAGATGATCATGATGGTTGGCCCCACACAGAAAAAAGTGTGAGCAATCAGCCAACCACCGGCCATTCCGAGAATTTTCGGGACGGTTTTACCGATGGGCGGCTGGTCAATAAAACTTTTGAACGCAACTCCAAGCCCGTCATTGACGGGCTTGTGTCGTATCTTGGGGGGGCAACCGGCAACGCTCTGGAAATCGGCTCCGGCACCGGCCAGCATATTTGTGCCTTTGCACGTGCCCTGCCAGATTTACAGTGGACCCCTTCGGAACCCGACAAAATCCACCGCACCAGCATCAACGCCTGGCGCAATCACGCGGAATCATTGGCCAATCCGGCCATCGAAATCGACGCCAGTGCCGATTGGGCAACACTGCCCGAGGTTCAGAAAATCTCTCCGCTGACGCTGGTCCTGTCAATGAACGTGATCCACATCGCGCCCTTTGGCGTCGCCCGTGGAATGATCCAAGGTGCGGGAAAATCCCTCGCGCCCGGCGGCTATCTCACCTTCTACGGCCCCTTTGCGGAGAATGGCACACACACCGGCGAGGGCAATCGCATTTTTGATGAACGTCTGCGTGCCGAAAACCCTGAATGGGGGGTGCGCGATGTGGCGGAATTACTGGCTCACGCCTCTGCAAACGGTATGGAATTTGCGCGTCTGCTGGAAATGCCGTCAAATAACCGTCTGCTGATGTTCCAAAAACCTGTCTAGAGCATCCCGACTTTACTTTGAATCGTCAAACAACGCATTGCGTTTCAACAATAAGTCGAAACGCTTTAGCGCTTTTTCTTTTCTTCCACCGGCCCGCCCTGCTGTTTCCACGCACTAAACCCGCCTTGCAGATGGGCGACATTTTCCATCCCCATATCCTGTATCGCCTTGGCGGCCAGTGCAGAGCGCCAAGCGGAGGCGCAATAAAACACAAAGGTTTTATCCGGTTGGGCAAAAACAGCGCGGTGATAGATGCAGTCTGGATCCACCCAGAACTCCAGCATCCCGCGCGGCGCATGCACTGCACCGGGGATCTGGCCCTCGCGGGTCAATTCACGAATATCACGCAGATCAACCATGACGAAACGCCCGCTATCCTGCGCTGCCATCGCCTCCTTGACTGGGATGGTCACGATTTCTGCGTTGGCCCGCGCCACCAGTTGTTCGGCACTTATTTTCATGTCCATTCCCCGAACCTTTAATCCAGCGTTATTCCGCGCCGCCCGGCCAGATCAACCACATATTGCCAAGCTACACGGCCCGAGCGGTTGCCCCGTGTTTGCTGCCATTCAATAGCCTCGGCGCGCAGTGTTTCGTCACTAATTTCAATGCCATAAGCATCACAATATCCGCGGATCATTTGCAAATAGGCGTCTTGGTCGCAGGGGTGGAAACCCAACCACAGACCAAAACGATCCGATAGGGAAACCTTTTCCTCAACCGCCTCGGAGGGGTTGATCGCGGTACCGCGTTCGTTCTCGATCATGTCGCGCGGCATCAGGTGGCGGCGGTTGGAAGTAGCGTAAAACGCCACGTTTTCGGGCCGCCCCTCAATGCCACCATCCAGAACCGCCTTGAGCGATTTATAGTGCTGATCGTCGTGGCTAAAGCTGAGGTCATCGCAGAACAGCAGAAAGCGCTGATCGCTGGCGCGCAGCAGATTTAGCAGACGACCAATAGAGGGCAGATCCTCGCGCTGGACCTCAACCACCTTTAGGCTTTCGCCCTGCCGCAGCACCTCTGCATGGACCGCTTTGACAAGGCTCGATTTGCCCATCCCACGCGAACCCCAA
>JAHRVG010000019.1 GCA_019090795.1 Paracoccaceae bacterium
GAAACCGCGGATATGGTTTCCGCGCGCAATTCATCGGCCAAGCGGCACAATTCATCATCCGAGAACCGTTTCAGATCCTCAGGCGAATTCACCTGATCCAGCAGCGGGGTATTTGGGCGGTCATCAGTCACGTTATTAGCCTATCACATTTTTCGCTCGATGATAAACCGAGCGACCTGCTGCAGCGCATCAGCACCGGTACCAAAGGGAGCGAGGGCATCACAAGCCTCCTCTACCAACACATTGGCCCGCTGTTTCGCCGCGTCCAGTCCTAATAAAGAAACAAATGTCGCTTTGCCAGCCTCTGCATCTTTTTGCAGGCGTTTTCCAGCGGCTTTCGCATCGCCTTCTACATCCAGCACATCATCCTGTATCTGAAACGCCAAACCGACCGCCGTGGCATACTGGCGCAACAGCGCCGTATCCTGCTTGCCAAGCACCGCGCCCGCCTCGGCAGACCAACGGATCAAAGCGCCGGTTTTATGGGCTTGCAATTCGGTGATCTCGGCCAGTGTCAGCCCCCGCAGTGCCGTTTCAGCGGCAATATCCTGTGCCTGCCCCAGCACCATGCCCATGCCACCGGCTGCCTGAGCCATTGAGGCAATCAACTGGCATCGCACCGCCGGATCATCCGATGTCGCTGGGTCGGCCAGCACCTCAAAGGCGAATGTTTGCAGGGCATCGCCAACCAGCACAGCCATTGCTTCATCCCATTTCACGTGCACGGTTGGTTTGCCACGGCGCAAGTCATCGTCATCCATGCAAGGCAGATCATCGTGCACCAGAGAATAGGCATGCACACATTCAATCGCCGCCGCCGCGCGCAAGGCTTGCGTGCGCTCAACATCAAACAGGGCAGCACTTTCCAGAACCAGAAAAGCCCGCAACCGTTTACCCCCGTTCATCACGCCATAGCGCATCGGTTCAGCAACTACACTGTCGGCAGACAGCGGCAGCAACGTATCAAGCATTGCTTCTACGCCACGAACGCAATCCGCGAGTTGTTCAGGAAAAGGGCGGATCATGGATCAGCCTTCGACCGGTTTCAAACCATCCGGTGCCCCATCGCCGCCAAGGGTAATCAGCGCCACCTTTTCTTCCGCCTGCTTCAGCATTTCCTCGCAGCGCTTTTTTAACTCGGCCCCACGCTCATACAGCTTGATACTGTCATCCAACGCCACTTGCGCGTTTTCCAGCTTGCCCACAACTAGTTCCAGCTCGGCCATCGCCTGTTCATAGGTCATCTCGCTGACCGGTGTATTGCTCATGATCCTTGCTCCATCAAAACCGAGACATGGGCAGCCGTTGAAGCTGCCAAGGCCTGCAAATCATATCCGCCCTCCAGAGTCGAGACAACGCGGCCCTCGCAATGCTGATTAGCAAACTCGCACAGGGCGCGGGTGGCCCAAGCAAAATCTTCCTCAACGAAATCGAGATTGGCCAGCGGATCGGCAGCATGGGCATCAAAACCTGCTGAAATCAGGATCATTTCCGGCGCGTGACGCTCTAGTGCAGGCAGGATTTGATCTTCAAACGCCGCACGCAGATCATTGCCATCGGCATAAGGCTTCAGGGGCACATTCAAAACGTTGTTATGCGCACCAACCTCGTGCACAGCACCCGAACCGGGATAAAGCGGCATCTGGTGGGTTGAGCAAAACAAAATACGCGGATCATGCCACACCAGATCTTGGGTGCCATTGCCGTGATGCACATCAAAATCCACAATTGCGACACGATTCAACCCGTGGTTTTCCAATGCATGTTTAGCCGCAATCACCACATTGCCAAACAGGCAAAACCCCATCGGGGTCGCGGCCTCGGCGTGGTGGCCGGGCGGGCGCAGGGCACAAAAGGCGTTGCTCACCTCACCCGCCATTACCATATCCACCGCTTTGATATTGCCTCCAACTGCACGAAACGCTGCGGTCAGGGAACCCGTGGACATATGCGTATCCGCATCCAGCGCGCAGGTGCCGTGATGCGGCGCGGCAGCCTTGATCGCAGACAGGTGTTCGGGCGGATGGGCCAACAAAATATCCGCCTCCTCGGCCAATGGTGCCTCAATGCGCAGCAAGGCGTCAAATTTGGGGGGCGACAAGGCGTGCAGGATGCTTTCTAGCCGCGCAACCTGTTCAGGGTGTCCGGCTGGATTAATGTGATTCAGGCAATCGGGGTGGGTAATGAATGCTGTGGTCATAAAATCAAAATATGCGACTCTGCGTCAGACAACAAGTGTAGAGCTGCCCGACGCAGGAATATTCGTCATTCTTGAAAATAGGCTACCCCATTTCGTCCTGACACATCATTGTGGCCTCTAAACCAATATAGGTGCCACCAAGGTTGATCGCCATGACTTCTCCATGTTCATTGTACAGGGTCATGGTGTGCTTTTTTGCTATGTCAAACAGGAATTCTTCATTCGTGAAATAGATATCCGCCCCAGGAACACCATTTAGGTAAATACCTTCGGCTTCTCCTTCATATTCCTGACCATCCAAATCAAACAGGATCGAATAAGTTTCCCCCTCTTCAATTTCGCCCCAAGCATCGTTGAAAGCAGTGACATAGCCCGCGCCTTCGTTCCGATCAAATCCAATACGGACAACCGAACCGTCATTGTATTCCGCCTGTATCAGGCAACCGTTGCCTAAAGTCGAGTCAATCATGACATCCCAACCACCGGCGGTTCCCCATTGCTCTAGGTTTTGCGCCAAAGCAAACCCACCTGTCGCAAGCAATGCGGCCACGCAAACGCTCGCGAGTTTATTACAGTCCATTATTCTCTCCCACAAAGTATTTAGGTTCTCCCACCAAGTTTAGCATTACCACAGTTTCCGGGATTGCAATAGCTATGGTGATAGATGCCTGCTGTTTGAGTATGACAAAGAATGCATGGGGCTTGATATTTGACTGGCCAACAGAACTAATCCGGCGCCAACATATACCCCGCCCCGCGCACAGTTTGCAGGTAGCGGGGCGTCTTGGGGTCAGCCTCGATTTTGCGGCGCAAGCGGGTGATTTGTACGTCTACTGCACGTTCCTGTGCCTTGCCATTATCGCGACCAAGATCGGCCACCAGCTTGGCGCGGCTCACCGGTTCGTGCGGCCGAGCAGAAAAAATCCGCATCAACGCGCTTTCGGTGGCGGTCAGGCGCACAATGTCGTTGCCGTTCCACAGCTCGCCACGGGTCACATCGTAGCGCACGTCCCCCATTTGCAGGGTCTTGGGGGGATCCTCTTTCGGGGTATCTTTCGGCACACGGCGCAGAATGGCATTGATCCGCAGCAACAATTCCTTGGGCTCAAACGGTTTCGAGAGGTAATCATCCGCTCCCGCTTCCAACCCCATGATCCGCTCTGACGCTTCGCCCTTGGCTGTTAGCAACAGAATCGGAGTCGTTAATGTTTCGCGCAAACTGCGGGTTAACGTTAGCCCGTCTTCGCCAGGCATCATCACATCGAGCACGATCAAATCAAACTCCAACCCTTTCAGTAACCGCCGCGCGTGAGCGGCATCACGCGCTGCAGTCACCCAATACCCATTCCGGCTGAGGAATTTTTGCAACAGAACGCGGATGCGTTCGTCATCGTCGACGATCATGATATGCGCGTCAGATACATCACTTGCCATATTCGTTAATCCCTTTTCGGCGAATTCACATGACGGCGCATTTCCGGATCCATGATATGCTCCATCACCGTGCGGAAACCCTGCACGGCGTCCGGCCCCGCCGCTTTATAGGCTTCCCGCATTCGTTTTCGCTGAGTTGCCGACAGCTCAGATTCTAGTGCCACACCTGCTTGGGTCAAATACAAATGCCGCTCGCGGCGATCACGCTCACCGACCCGGCTTTCAATCAATCCGTCATCCACCAGTTGGCGCAGCACCCGGTTGAGCGACTGTTTCGTCACCCCCAGAATATCCAGCAAGTTGTTGACCGTGGTGCCCGGCTGGCGGTGCACAAAATGGATAGCGCGATGATGTGCTCGCCCATATGTATGGTTATCAAGAATTTTATCCGGATCAGAGGTAAAGCCGCGATAGGCAAAAAACATCAACTCTATCCCCTGCAACAACTGGTCATCGGTCAGGAACAGTAGGCTCTCACCTCTAAGTACACGGCGGTCTTGCATTGAATTATTTCACCCCATCACAATTTTCAGGCTCCAAATTCAATTTATGTCAGTCTTGTTGACTTTCCAAGAATCAAATGCTAGCAAATCTCCAGTTTGGCGTAATATCGTTTCTTTTTTGATGCGATTTACGCAACTTTGTTAAACATTGCCAATTTGGCGCACGCATAAGGAACGAAAGACATGAGCGGCGGATATGACGATCGTGACGGCAAAATTTGGATGGACGGCCAGTTGGTGGATTGGCGCGCAGCGAATGTGCACATTCTCAGCCACGCTATGCACTACGCCTCTGCTGTGTTCGAGGGTGAGCGCTGTTACAACGGCAAAATTTTTAAAAGCCGCGAGCATTCCGAACGGCTGATCAATTCCGGCAAGCTGATCGACATGCCGATCCCCTATACCGTTGACGAAATCGAAGCTGCCAAAATTGCAGTCCTGCAGGCCAACGGCCTGACAGATGCTTATGTACGTGTCATTGCATGGCGCGGCGCAGGTGAGGACATGGGCGTTGCCGCGGACAAAAACCCGGTGCGCATGGCAGTGGCTGTCTGGGAATGGGGTGCATATTATGGTGACGCTAAATTCCAAGGGGCCAAATTGGATATTTCCAAATGGAAACGCCCTTCGCCGGAAACCATCCCCAGCGGCGCAAAAGCGGCGGGTCTCTATATGATCTGCACCATGTCCAAGCACGCAGCGGAGGCCAAGGGCTGTTCCGACGCAATGATGTTCGATTATCGCGGTTATGTGGCCGAGGCGACGGGTGCGAATATCTTCTTCGTCAAGGACGGCGTTGTACATACACCCACGCCGGATTGCTTTTTGAACGGACTGACCCGCCAAACGGTTATCAGCCATTTGCGCGACTTGCAGGTTGAGGTCGTCGAGCGCCACATCATGCCAGAAGAGCTGGAAGGCTTTGAGCAATGCTGGCTGACGGGCACTGCCGCCGAAGTGACGCCTGTCGGGCAGATCGGCGATTACAATTTTGAAGTTGGCGCACTGGCACGCACGGTTTCAGAGGATTACGAGAAATTGGTGCGGGCTTAATAGTTACTCCTGTTCGAAACCAAAACTGTTGGGCGCGTGGGTAACACGCGCCCCATTCGTTTTTACTGAAAGCTCATCCCCGTAATTAACCAGCGTTGAAACCACAATCAAATGACGGATTTTTCAGCCCCTCTAATAGCTCTTGAGAGCACCGATTTGCAGTGGTATGTTAAAGAATCTCAGCGCCCGAGACAGAGCGGCGCGTCTATTAGGAGGACACGGTTCTGAACGAACGTGTTGAGGCCGGTATGGCCGACCCAGACAGTAATATTCCGAGCATGTCTTTGCTCGATCTGGTGTTGAATTCACTTGAAAATGACAAAGCCGAGGACATCGTGACCCTTGACCTCAGGGACCGGTCCTCTGTGGCTGACCATATGGTTGTGGCTTCTGGCCGCTCGTCTCGTCAGGTTGTTTCCCTTGCGGAAAAGCTGGCCGAACGGGTGCGCGAGGTAACCGGCGCTTTCAGCAAGATAGAAGGAAAAGCCAATGGTGACTGGGTATTGGTTGATTGTGGCGATGTGATTGTACATCTTTTCCGCCCCGAAGTGCGCGAGTTTTATCAGCTTGAAAAGCTCTGGCAGCCTGTGGCCGAAGCGGACGAATGAAAATACACCTCTGTGTCGTTGGCCGTTTGCGGCGCGGGCCGGAGTTGGAGTTGATCAACGACTACCTCGACCGGTTCAATAAAACGGGCCGCAACATGGGGCTTGGCCCAGCTCAGATTATTGAGGTCGAGGATAAGAAGGGCGGCGGCATGGCGGCAGAGGCCGATTTGCTGCGCCGGGTGATTCCCCCAAATGCCCTGACCATGGTGATGGACGAGCGCGGCAAGCTAATCAAGTCGCCGGAATTTGCCACAAAACTCGGCGATTGGCGTGATGCAGGCCAACGTGATCTGGCCATCCTGATTGGGGGTGCAGACGGGCTATCGCCTGAACTGCGCGCAGAGGCAGATTTCGCGCTGTCTTTTGGCAAAATGGTCTGGCCGCACATGCTGGCAAGGGTGATGCTGTGCGAACAATTGTACCGTGCCACGTCGATTCTCGCTGGCAGCCCTTATCATCGCGCATAGGGCGTTGCCCTTGGACGGCGGAATGCTTATGTCGCTAATAACCTGTCAAACCCGCAAAGCGAGCCAATCATGACCCCGCCAAAACCTGTAGTTCTGTGCATTCTTGATGGCTGGGGCCTCAGCCCACTGACTGAGGGAAACGCGGTTGCTCAGGCGGATACACCGACCTTTGACTGGATGATGGCGAATTGCCCCAGTGCTTCGCTGATCACTTATGGGCCAGACGTGGGCCTGCCCGAGGGGCAGATGGGAAACTCCGAAGTGGGGCATATGAATATCGGCGCGGGGCGCGTTGTCGAAATGGATTTGCGCCGCATTGATAGTGCCATTGAACACGGGGAATTTGCCTCTCAGCCCGGCATTCAGCGTTTTATAACCAAGATGAAAGCAAGCGGTGGCACTGCGCATTTGATGGGTGTGCTGTCGGATGGCGGGGTGCATTCGCATGTGGCACATATGATCGCCACAGTGGTTGCGCTCACAGATCAGGGAATTCCGGTGGCGATCCACGCCTTCACCGATGGCCGCGATGTGGCACCAAAATCGGCGCAAACCTATCTGGAACAATTGCAAAAATCCTTACCGAGTGGCGCATCCATCGCCACGGTTTCCGGCCGCTATTACACTATGGACCGCGATAACCGTTGGGAGCGGGTGGAACTGGGCTATCGAGCATTGGTGAATGCAATGGGCACGCAATCCATCGCCCCTGCCTTGGCAATTGAATCCGCTTACAACAACGGGCTGACGGACGAATTCATCCTGCCCAGTGTCATTGTCGGTTACAAAGGTATGGCAGATGGCGACGGCATTATGTGCCTGAACTTTCGCGCTGATCGTGCGCGTGAAATTCTCTCTGCAATTGCAGACCCGGATTTTGCAGGTTTTGACACGGGCAAACGCCCAAAATTCGCAATCGTAAGCGGTTTTGCCGAATACTCCACCCGCCACAACACCTATATGGATTGCATCTTTCCCGATCAGGATATCATCAACCCGCTGGGCGCCTGGGTTGCCAAACAGGGGCGCAAACAATTCCGTATTGCCGAAACCGAAAAGTACCCGCATGTGACCTTCTTTTTCAATGGCGGGATTGAAGAACCAAGCCGTGGAGAAGACCGCTATCTGGCCCCAAGCCCCAAGGTTGCCACCTATGACATGCAACCGGAAATGTCTGCATCGGAAGTAACCGAGCACCTGCTAGGGGCAATTAACAGCCGCGCTTACGATCTGATTATTGTCAACTATGCCAACCCCGATATGGTCGGCCATACCGGCGATCTGGAGGCGGCGAAAACTGCCTGCGCTACGGTCGATCAAGGGTTGGGTCACGTCATCAGCGCGCTGAATGCCGTGGGCGGCGCGATGATAGTGACCGCCGATCATGGTAACTGCGAAACCATGATTGATCCGGTGACCGGCGGGCCGCACACCGCTCATACGACCAATCCTGTGCCGGTAGCCTTGATTAACGGCCCAAAAGGCGCAAAACTGCGCGGCAATGGGCGGCTGGCGGATCTGGCCCCAACCTTGTTGGTCCTGATGGAGTTGGAGTTGCCACCAGAAATGACAGGCACTAGTTTGATAGAGGCATGAGAGCAGGAAAACGCCTGACAAGTTGGATCGCAGTTGCGATGCTGGCACCCATATTTGCGGTTGCTCAGTCGAATCCTGTGTTCGAAGCACAAATGGCCTCGGCTGCACTGGAAGACGCTGCAATTGCCCTAAAACAAGCCGAAAGTTCCAAAGACCGCGTTGCAGCACTTACACAAACCATCCGTGCCTATGAATCCGGTCTCGTGGCAATGCGCGATGGTATCCGCTCGGCCACCCTACGCGAGCGGGTGCTGCACCTTGAATTCGACCAGCGCCGCGACCAACTCAGCCGCCTGCTGGGGATACTGCAAACGTTAGAGCGGGCCTCAACCCCGATGCTACTGATTCATCCAACAGGGCCAGTTGGCACCGCCCGCTCTGGAATGATGATGTCTGAGATTTCGCCCTCTTTACAACGCCAAGCCGAAGAATTGCGCAATCAGCTTGAAGAGCTAAACGAATTGAAAGATTTGCAAAATAAGGCGGAGAACGACCTTCGCCTCGGCCTTGCCGGTGTGCAGGAAGCGCGGGTTTCGCTGGCCCAGGCCGTAAGTGACCGCACCGACTTGCCCCGCCGTTTTGCCGATGATCCTGTGCGCACGCAAATACTGGCGGACAGTGCCACTTCTCTGACCATTTTTGCCAGTTCAATTGATGCACTCCCGTCCGAGACCAAGGGCACGGATCAGAAATCGTTTTCCCAGCTAAAAGGCGAACTCGCACTTCCGGTCTCCGGGACTATTCTACGCCATTTCCTCGAAGCCGATGCCGCTGGGTTGGAACGCCCCGGCATGTTGATTTCGGCGCGCCCCCTTTCACTGGTTTCTGCGCCCGCTGATTCGACAGTGCGTTATTCCGGCCCGTTTCTGGATTACGGAAACGTGATCATTCTGGAGCCCGCCCCCGGTTATCTGGTAATTTTCGCCGGGCTGGATCAGGTGTATGTAGCGTTGGGACAAATCGTGAATGGCGGTGAACCCATTGGGCTTTTGGGCGGGAAACAGCAAGGTACGCAAGAATTCTTGATTGAAAGCAAAGAAGGTGGTGGCGCAATTGCGCAAGAAACGCTCTATATAGAGCTCAGAGAGAAGGGCGAGCCGATTAACCCGGAAGCATGGTTCTCTCTCAGTGACAGTTAGGATTGAAGGTATGAAAAAACTCGTAGCAGCCGCAGTTGGCGGTACAATGGTTGGGCTGGTCATGACCGCACAGCTCACCGGGCCGTTGATAGCGCAGGAAGCCGCGCGAACAAAATCTACCTATGAACAGCTGGATTTGTTTGGGAATATATTTGAACGTATCCGCGCCACTTATGTAGAGGAAGTGGACGAGCAAAAACTGATCCGCGCCGCAATCAAGGGTATGTTGACATCACTTGACCCCCACTCCAGCTATCTGCCGCCAGAAGATTTTGATGCAATGCAGGTGCAAACGCGTGGCCAGTTTGGCGGTCTTGGCATCGAGGTGACGCAAGAGAACGGCTTCGTAAAAGTTGTCTCGCCCATTGATGACACCCCTGCCGATCAGGCCGGCGTTGAGGCTGGCGATTTCATTACCAAAGTTAATGGTGAATCGACCCTCGGGATGGGCCTTGATGATGCGGTCAAGCTGATGCGTGGTCCGATAGGCTCAGAGATCATCATAACTATCGTGCGTGAAGGCACTGATGAACCGTTCGACATCACAATTATTCGCGATACCATCAAAGTAAAGGCAACGCGCGCCCGTCTGGAAGGCAATTCCGTGGTGCTGCGGATTACGTCATTCTCGGATCAGACTTATGTGAATCTGGAAACAGAACTGAATAAGAAAGTCGAAGAAGCGGGCGGCATGGACAAGGTGAACGGCTTTGTTATCGACCTGCGCAATAATCCCGGCGGCCTTCTTAATCAGGCAATCCTTGTATCCGACGCTTTTCTTGAGAAAGGCGAAATCGTTTCAACGCGGGGCCGCGACAGCGGTGACAGTGATCGGATTAATGCAACGCCGGGCGATCTTAGCCAAGGGAAGCCGCTTGTTGTGCTTATTAACGGCGGTTCTGCCTCTGCCTCAGAAATTGTTGCGGGTGCATTGCAGGATCACCACCGCGCGGTTGTTGTCGGCACGCGCAGTTTTGGCAAAGGTTCCGTTCAAACGATTATGCCTCTGCAAGGCGATGGCGCGATGCGCCTGACAACAGCGCGATACTACACGCCATCAGGTCGCTCGATCCAGAATTTGGGTGTTGCGCCGGACATTCTGGTCGAATTCCGGCGTCCAAAAGAAGAAGCTAAAGAAGAAGGCGTGGTCAAGAACCAGCGGTTCGAGGCCGATTTGCGTGGTTCAATCAGCAACGACAGCCTAACAGATGACGAAAAGAAACAGCTGAAGGATGAACGCGAAGCGCAGGAGAAAACTGCAAAACTGCGGAATCGCGATTCCCAGCTCGCCTATGCTTTAGACATGTTGACAGGGTTGGCCGTCTTGAAAAACGCGAACTAATGAAACCGGAACCGGCTGCTGGGAATTAATTCTAGCAGCCAAAACTAGGTTAAGACAATGACACCAGAAGAAATTTATGCCCTGCCTTACCGTCCTTGTGTTGGCCTGATGGTTTGCAATCCGAATGGCGGTATTTTTGCTGGCCAAAGGATAGACAGCGCAAAAGATGCATGGCAAATGCCGCAAGGCGGGGTAGAAAAGGGTGAAAATCCCCGTGATGCAGCCCTGCGTGAATTGGAAGAAGAAACCGGCATTCCGGCTTTTGCCGTCAATGTTGTAGCCGAAACGCAAGACTGGATTCCCTACGATTTACCGCACCAACTGGTCCCAAAGCTCTGGAAAGGGCGTTACAGAGGGCAAAAACAGCGCTGGTTTCTACTGCGCTTTGCTGGTGATGATAGCCTGATCAATATTGAGACCAAACATCCGGAATTCAGCAGCTGGCGCTGGCTCGAACCCGAAGAACTGCTGGCAAATATTGTACCGTTTAAGAAAGACACCTATTTACAAGTCATTCGTGAGTTTCAGGCTCAGATCACTTGAAAATGCACTCCGGCTGAGGCCGCGTAATTCTACAACCGGACCCCATTAAAAATGGGGGGATTACCCAGCGAAGTGCGCCTCAGACCTCTTGCCTAGCAAGGCATTGAGGCGAGCACTGCCGTTTAGATTATGCCGTAAAGGTCAGCTAAGGGCCGTTCTCAACGACGGCATCTCTGAGCGCGCCAGCTCACATGCTGCACTACCGCATGGCCGCTACGAGCCCAAACCAACCGATGCTGCATGATGACTGAATGTCTGTTATTGCCTGTCTGTCAACGCCGCCCAATAGTTGGGGATGTGCGCCAAGGTTGTTCTTAACGCCGCATCGTCGGATGTTATTTGTTCGCGGCGTGCGCTGAGAGTTACCTTTACCCCGTCTGCCAGATCGAAAGAAAGCCTGCAGCTTACACCTTGTCTATGTGTTTCGGTCTTATCTGGACTGTAGAAGCACGTGACCCGTCCAGCTCCAAGTTGTGTGTTGGCATAGCGCGCAGCCAGTTCGGGCTCGTCGCGATCAGATGGGCTAGGCGTTGCATCTGTTCGCAACTCAAATTGCATGGCGGTTGCGTCACGGCACCAGATACTTCCGATCTGATCGGAGCGGACCTCACGACACCATTGGTCAATCTTCTCTTGTGTGAGGCAGTATTCATTGTCGAGGCGGCACTCTGACTCAACTACTTTAACACTGATGGTCCTAAAGCTGATCGGATCAGTACGCTCGTGAAGTAGCACCTCATCCGGTTTGGTGAAAATGGAAACGGGATTGGACAGGTTAGTCGGACAACCAAAGAGCCTAGCTTGGACCCCGGGTATGCAATCATCGAATAATGCCAATCGTGGGCTTGCGGGAAAAACCACATGATGCCCAGCCAGCGAGCCTTCGAAATCCGCGCGAATAATAGCCTCAGTTCGGCTGTCACGATCCTCGGCAAGCTGGCGTTTGGATATCTCACGCTGCGCGACGGGCAACAGTGTCAATACAGCTACCATCCCAACAACCGCGATACCTGCGGTCCAACCCGCCCACTTTGCGCGCGCCAGTCCTATCCATAGCGCGGCAGAAGCACCAGCCACGCCGAGTGCCGCACCAATGACCATAAACAGAACCAACATGATTGGCCCTAGTGCAAAGAAAGCGAAGTTCAGAGCCGAGCCAATGCCTTGTACAGGTGTGTTACCCGGCCCAAACAGTAGCGTCAGAGGCACGCCACCCAAAATCAGCCCCCAGACCAGAGCCTTTGTGGGCCGCCGCAAAAAGCGCAGTGACAGAGCAAAGCCGATAAGAAAGCCTACGAAAATGAACAAAAGCATGGTGTTTATTGCTTCCACCCTCTGGATCATAACTGTGGGATATATCCAGAGTTACCAAACATGGTAGACCGTTGAAAGCGGACTTTTGCGCAATCGCGGCGAAAGCTCACTTCATCCCGCATTGTGTGAATTCATGGTTCCCGAAATGCTGCATTTTGCACGAATGGCTGCAATGCGAAAGCTGCGCTGCGGCGTAGACACTCAGATGGAGGCTGGCTTGGGCCGTTCCTCCATTTTTCCCTTTTCC
>JAHRVG010000003.1 GCA_019090795.1 Paracoccaceae bacterium
AACTGGTCGGCCCCGTTAGCAAAGGCTTTGCGCGCCTGTTGCACAAGAAAGCCGTCTTCGAGCGCGAGCACGGCCCTGTCATTCTCATCCAACTTCTGAAGGCGCTGATTGATCGCCGTGATCGCCTTGTCCAGCGCTGGTTCAACGGTGTCAGCCAGATCATCGTATTGCGTCGGGATCGCTCGGACTTTGCCTTTGTCATAGGTCAGCCCAGCAGCCGAACCACCAGCACGCATCATTTCATTCTGGGCATTGATGATCGCATCTTCCGCATCAGATACAGTGTTGCTGACGTTCAGGGCATCATTCGAGCCATGGATTATAAACGCGAGTTGAAGCCCTGATCCATCTTGATCCAGTTGCTAGCGGATCGAATAAGCAGCACCCGCTTGATAGTATTTTCCACGTTCCAAAGCGGTATTTCACCATCACGCCTAGGCCGCATACAGGCCTTCGATCTCGGCATCGTAGAATTCATATATCTTGTTGCGCCTCACTTTCAGAGTCGCTGTGACCTCCCCGTCGTCATGGTCCAATTCTTTGGGCAGCAAATAGGTTTTCTTGATTTGCTCCACTCTAGCCAAACGCGTGTTGCCTTTGGCTATTTCGGCGTCGATCATCTCGGCTACAACCGGATTTTCCGCCAATGACCGATAGGTGGTATAGGAAATATTCTGCTGTTCGGCCCAGATCCGCATGGTGTCGAGATCAAGTTGCACCAAGGCGCAGACATAGGGGCGTTTGTCGGCGATGACGATACACTCTTTGATGAAGGGGCTGGATTTCATTGTGTTTTCGATCAGCGATGGTGTCAGGTTTTTACCTGCGGCGTTGATCATAATGTCCTTTTTACGATCCACGATGGAAATCGACCCATCCGGCTCGGCCAGCGCCACATCACCCGTGTGCAGCCAGCCATCCACAATGGTTTCGGCCGTGGCGTCAGGGTTTTTGTAATAGCCTTTGAACACCAGGCCACCTTTGATCAGCAACTCGCCATCTTCGGCAATTTTGTACGCAATCCCCTCGGGGAACTGCCCTACCCGTCCATCGCAATCACCAAAGTCGGGTTGAATGCTGGCGGCACCGGTGCTTTCGGTCATGCCCCAGGCCTCGCGGATATTCAGACCCAGACCACGCAGGAAAAACAGCAGGTCTTCGGCAATCGGGGCCGCGGCTGACAGGGCAACTTTGGTATTGCTCAGCCCCAGATAAGCAAGAATGTGGCGGTAAACCAGCAGCGACCAGAACAGGTGCTTCACCTTATCCGCCACAGTCCACAGGCTCCGCCGTTTTTCCCCACGCGTCTTGGCCGATTTCAGCGCCATCAATGTCATCAGGGATCGCAGCTTACCGGTGGTAGCAGTTTGCACCATCACTGTTGATTGCATCCGCTCCCAAATACGCGGCACGCCAAAAAATATATCCGGCGCAATCTCTCTCAGGTCCATCTGAACGGTGCGCAGGCTCTCGCCAAAATTCATTGTAAACTGGCCTGTCAGGCTGTTGATCAGCGTCATGTTTTGCTCGGCGATGTGACAAAGCGGCAAATAGCTGAGCACATTCGTCCCCGCCTTGAACTCACCAAAATGCACGTTGCTATAGGATGCTGCGCTCCACAGATTGAGATAGCTGATCTCTGCCGCCTTGGGCAGACCGGTAGAGCCGGAAGTAAAAACCATCAGCGCTGTATCATTGGACTCAATCGCATCAATCCGTGCCTGAACCACGCCTTCATTTGCCGCCAAAGCAGCACGGCCCCGTTCCAGAACTTGCGCAAACGCCACCAGCCCCAAAGTGTCATCGCCCTGCGTACCTTTGGGATCAAAAATGACCAACTGGCGCAACTCCGGCAGTTTGCCCTCAAGCTCGATGATTTTGTCCAGTTGTTCCTGATCTTCGATAAACAGGATTGAGGAATCCGACGCATTAATCAGGTGCAACAATTCAGCGGCGGGGCTGGTAGGGTACATCCCCGCAACCACGCCCCCTGCCGCCATTACCCCTAACTGCGCCTGCACCCATTCCTGACGGTTTTCCGACAGGATACCAATGTGATCTCCGGGCTGCATCCCCAACTCGATCAGACCGGCCGCCATTGCGCGCATAATTTCCTCGAAACCTTGCCAGGTGACCTCTTGCCAGATGCCGAAATCCTTTTGTCGCATGGCCACGCTCTCTGGGTGGCTGGCGCTGTGATCACAAACCAGTTGCGGCAGGGAACGAAAACCCAGTGAGGTAAACTTTGAAAAGTCATAGGCGGCAGTCATAAGCAGTTCCTAACTTAGCCAGCGCTTGCGGCGTTTGTAATGTTTAGCATCGCGGAACGACACCCGTTCACCGTCGCCCTCCCCTGCGGTGCCAAGATAGAACGACTGAATATCTTTGTCCGATTTCAGGGTCTCGGCATCGCCCTCCATCACCACGGAACCCTGCTCCATAATGTACCCGTAATCCGCAAGGTTCAGGGCCAGCGTGGCATTCTGTTCAACCAATAGGATGGTCATGCCTTCCTCTTGGTTCAAACGTTCAATGGTGGCAAAAATATCGGCCACCACTTGGGGTGCCAATCCAAGCGATGGTTCATCCATCAGCATCATTTTGGGCTGCGCCATCATCGCCCGCCCCACGGCCAGCATTTGCTGCTCGCCGCCTGACAGATAGCCCGCAATCTGGCTGCGGCGCTCCTTTAGGCGGGGGAAGAATTCATATATCCGGTCGTAATCCGGTTTCACACCGCGCCCTTTCAAGGCATAGGTCGCAGCCGTCAGATTATCCTCAACGCTCATTTCTGCAAATATCCGGCGCCCCTCACGCACATGGAACAACCCGTTTTGCACCAAAACATCCGGCTCCACACCCTTGATCGGCTTGCCGTCAAACAGGATACGCCCCTCGCCCACATGGCCGTTTTCAAGGGCCAGCAGGTTGGACACGGCCTTAAGTGTTGTGGTTTTGCCAGCGCCATTCGACCCCAGCAAAGCCACGATTTTACCTTTGGGCACGTTCAAAGATAGCCCGCGGAGCGCCTGCACCGTATGGTGATAGGTCACCTCGACATTTTCAATCGTCAACATAGGCGCTCCGTACCTTAGGTCGTTAACCAGTCAGAAGATGGGGTAAACAACTTGCTCTCTGCGCTGTAGGTGTAAACCCGACCAACACCCATCTTGTTGGTATTCATCGACACTTTTGGCCCAAAGAAGCCGCCCGAATCCCAATCTTTGATGTTTGAAATTGCCTCGGCCAGATTATCCGCAGTCAAAGGCTTGTCTGCCTCCGCTGTGGCACGCATCGCATCAAGTGCCAGTTCAATAGCGCAAAGGCCCTGAAGGCCCCAGGTGGGCATATAGTTCTCAAGCGCCGTGCCTTTGAAAGCCTTTTTGGCAAATGCTGCATAGGCCTGATAACGTGGTGCATCAGTGTCATCATAGGAATAGCGATACGGCATCACCCCGGAATAACCATCAAGGAAAGGACCAGCCTGCGCTGTCACCTTATCCGCAATCAGTTTCTCCATACCCCAGAAGGTGCCCATAAACTTGGTTGGCAGGCCGAACTGGCGCGCACCGCCGATCAGTTGTGGCCAAACACCGGTAACATAGCCCTGCAGGATGCAGTATTCCGCCCCCGACTGGGCCAGTTTGGTAACATGGGTGGGAATATCGGCACCTTGCGGTTTGGTGGCCTCTTCCAGCACAACTTTGATACCCAATTCCTCGGCCTTTTTGCGACCCGTTGCCAGTGGATCACGGCCAAATTCGGTGTTGGAGTAAATGAAGGCTACGGTGCTGCCACCCTCATTCTTGATGTTTTGCAGCAGAATATCGAATTGGTCTTCATAAGTCGGGCCAGCCAAATACTGATACGGGTTCTCTGCCGGATTTGCCAGTTCCGACGCAAAGGATGTAGACCCCATCAACCTTGCATTATCGCCCTTCAGCTCTGGCGCAACCAGTTTCATAAAGCCGGTAGAGTCACCGTAATAGTAAACGAGGTTTTCTTCGGTTGCCAACGAGCGTTGATAATTCGCCAGAGCGTTTTGCGGTACATAACCCGAATCTTCGACTGTGGTACGGATTGGCACACCATTGATGCCGCCTGCCGCATTGGTAATCACTTCAATCATTTTAAAGACTGGTGCAATCAATTGGCCAGCGGTGGCAAACGGGCCGGTCATCGGCAACGACGCGCCGATCACATACTCCTTGGGTGCCGCTTTCAGCAGCGCAGGGGTTCCCAGCGCGGAAACCGCGGCGGCGGAACCTGCCAGCATTGTGCGTCTGTTCATTTTCATCTTGAAGTTCTCCCTTGTTTTCGGCCTTAATGACCCTTGAATTATTTAGCGCGCGAATGGCCAACGGTTGAGCGCGCGCAGGATGCGGTCAGTGATTGCCACCAACCCAAGTGGTTCAAAAACCAGAAATGCGATGATCAGCAAGCCAAAGGCGATTTCCTGCAAGGGGGCGGTGTATTTGCCCATCGTTACATCGCCACCGGTCAGGCTGCCAAAACCCAACTTGATCAATTCGGGCACCAGCAGGATCACAATGACCCCGAACACCGGCCCCATTGTGCGACCCATGCCCCCCACGATCAACGCTGCCACCAGTTGCAATGACAAGGCCATTTCAAATTGTTCTGGCAGGATGCGGGCAAAGAAAAACGCCCAAAGCGCACCTGCCGCGCCGCAATACCCGGCGGAAATCGCAAAGCTCAGTAGCTTATAGCGCAGCAAGGAAATGCCCATGATCTCGGCGCTGTAATCACGATCCCGAATGGCGATAAAGGCGCGGCCAATGCGGGTGCGGATCAGGTTTTGCGCAAACAACAGCATCAGTACAGACATGGTTGCAATCAGGATAAACATCTCTCGTTTGGTATCTAGAACCCAGCCCAGCAAGTTTGGCGTTGGCGTATCAGTTCCCACCATGCCGCCAGTCCATGGTTGCAGAATATCCTGTTCTATCAGAAAAATAACGATGAAATTGGCGGCCAGCGTGGCAACCGCCAGATAGAGCCCCTTGACCCGCAGCGAGGGCAGGCCAACGATCAAACCAATAAAGGCCGATATGGCAATGGCCACAGGAAAGGCTATAAATATCATGATGCCGTCGGGCAGAATTGGCCCCGCCAGCTTGTAGAAAACCGTCGTCGAATAGGCCCCAATGGCGATAAACGCCGCATGGCCCAGCGACATCTGCCCCGTGTAGCCCACAACAACATTCAGCCCGACCACCGCAATCAGCATCAGGCCCATGCGACAGGCCATCAGGATCACGTAATCATTGGCAAACAGCCCCAACCCGATCAGACCCAGCACACAGGCTAGGAAAAACAACTGCTTGTTGCGGTTATCGAAAACCTGCTCGTCGTTGCCATAAGAGGTTTTGAAATTGCCGGTAATCATATGCGCTCAACCTCTTTTTGCCCGAACAGCCCGTGCGGGCGGATCAGGATCACGATTAGCACCGCCACATAGGGCACCACTTCGGCCCAGTCGCCCCCCAGTTTCCACTGGGTCAACGCCTCAATCACACCGATAACCAACGAGGCAATCAACACACCACCATAGCTATCAAGCCCCCCCATCAATACGATGGCAAGCACCGAAAAGCCGAACAATCCAAGGCTGGGGGAAATACCGTTTCGCGTTGCCAAAATTGATCCGGCAATTGCCCCGGTCAGGGAGGCCAGCATCCAGGCGCCGGAAAACACTTTGGGAACCGAAATCCCCATGGAATAAGCGGTCGACTGGTCCTCGGCCGTGGCGCGAATGGCGACCCCAGAGGTGGTAAACCGCACCATCGCCACGATAGCGGTAAACAACAGCAGAGCGATAATCATATTCACCAAATCGGCCCCAAACAGAAAAATCGTGGTCCCAAACAGGTTGAAACGCACCGCGGCATTGGGGGCGATATGGGGCACAAACTCCGCATCCGCCGACCAGATCAGCGACGCCGAACCGCTGAGAACCGAGATTAGGCCCACTGTCACCATAATCATGGCAAAGTGGCTTTGCCCCATCAACGGGCGCATCAGCACGCGTTCGATTCCCAACCCCAGTAGCACATTGCACACCAGTGCCCCGATCAGACCCAAGGCAATGCGCGGCAGATTCGTCAACCAATCAGCCACCGCCCCCATAGGGGAAAACATCGGCAATTCCGCCTTCCAGGCGACCAGCCAATCGGGCTGCCAGCTTTGCAGCCAGTCAGGCATGATTTCCAGCCCCGGCACGATGACCGAAAAAGTGTAGTAAAAATACGCGCCGAACATGATCAGGTATCCATGGGCGAAGTTGACCACTTTTGTAGCCTTGTAAACTGATACAATCCCGACCCCAATCAGCGCATAAATCGCCCCCGACATCAGGCCGTTAATCGCGAATTGTAAGAACTGTCCCATTTTCGCCCCCTATGCCGCTGTGCCAAGATACGCCGCAATCACTGCCGGATCATTCTGCACCTCAGCAGGCGTGCCCGCCGCGATTTGCTGGCCGAAATTCAGCACTACAACCTGTGAGCAAATATCCATCACCATGCCCATATCGTGTTCAACTAGCAGGATCGTGGTGCCCAATTGCTCTTGAATATCCAGAATAAACCGCGCCATATCGCCGGTTTCCTCGCGGTTCATCCCAGCGACCGGCTCATCTAGCAACAGCACTTCGGGCTGCATCGCCAGCGCGCGCCCCAGTTCCACCCGCTTTTGCAAACCATAGGGTAGTGCCGTAATCGGAGCCTTGCGAATGTGGTCGATTTCCAGAAAATCAATCACTTTTTCCTCAATGTTCTTGCGTAGGGCCAGCTCTTCTCTCTGAGCTTTGCCGAAATAAAATCCCGCCGACCAGAACCCTGTGTTCAGCCGCGAATGGCCGCCCAGTTTGATATTGTCCAGCACGCTCATGCCGCGAAACAGGGCAATATTCTGAAAAGTTCGGGCAATTCCCGCTGCGGCGCGTTTATCTGGCGTCAGGCCGGAAATATCGCGCCCGTTAAAGGAAACCATGCCAGTATCCGGCTTGTAAAACCCCGAAATAACATTGAAAAGGCTGGTCTTGCCCGCACCATTGGGGCCAATAATTCCAGTAATCTCGCCTTTTCTCGCCTCGAAAGACACGCCAGAAAGCGCCTTAATACCACCAAAACTCAACGTAATATCTTTGACGCTCAGCACGAAACACTCCCTAAAGACGTGGAGGTATGCTCCCCCATCAATTATTGAGTATTGCGTTTTTTTTGATTACTGCAATCTTTTCTTTTTCCGCGTTGAATTACGCTTGGTCGGTTTGCAAAATCAAAATGAGATATCAGCGCTCGCAATCGTGGCAGGAGAGCCGTCAAAATCAACCTCAATGATCATTTCCGCAATACCGTCCCCGTTCAGATCAAGATTGACAGCCCCCAGCGCCAATACAACCTCGCCCGCAGCGCCGGAAAACACCGAAACAATCTGGCCGGCAAGGCCCAAAGAGAGCATCAACTCGGAAAAGTCAAAACTGTCGTTGCCGCTTTCAAAATCCGTGATCCTGTCACGCGTCACAACCTCCGTACCACTGTCAGCAGCATCGAGGAACACAAAGGTATCTCCGCCCGCTCCGCCTGTCATCACGTCAGCACCAAAGCCACCTTCCATCCAGTCACCACCTCCGCCGCCAAAAAGGCGGTCGTTGCCAACGCCGCCGTCCAGATTGTCGGATCCAAGCCCCCCCAAAAGAGTGTCCCCGCCACCATTGCCATTCAAGTTGTCGCCCGCAGCGCCACCACGCAAATCATCGCCGCCACCACCGCCATTTAAAATGTCACTGCCTTCACCCCCTATCAGGGAATCATTCCCTGTGCCGCCCGCCAATGTATCGTTACCCAATCCCCCATCAAGGTCATCCACGCCACTGCCCCCGAACAAACGGTCATCACCATCACCGCCCAGCAGATCGTCGGAACCACCATTGCCCGCCAACCGGTCATTGCCACCTTCCCCGTCCAGCAGATCATCCCCATCACCGCCAAAAAGTGAATCTGCATCCTCGCCTCCAACAAGCAAGTCACTGTCCGCGCCACCAAAGAGCTGGTCGGAACCCGCATCCCCATACAACTCGTCGTTGCCCGTGCCTCCGTCAAGCGTGTCATCACCGGCCCCGCCCTCCAGAACATCCCAGCCCGCGCCCCCATTTAGGGCGTCAGAACCGACACCGCCGTCAAGACCATCCGCACCACCGCCCCCGTTCAGAGAATCTGCACCTGCCCCGCCAAACAACACGTCACCCTTGCTGCCACCATCCAGTACATCGTTACCAGTGCCCCCAAACATTGCATCCGCGCCATTCCCACCATTCAAAACGTCATTTCCCGCGCCTGCATTGAGCGCATCATTTCCGCCGCCCCCCGAAAGCGTGTCACTATTTTTGCCGCCAAGCATGGTATCCCTGCCGGCACCGCCAAACAACGTATCGCTGCCATCATTACCAGTCAGCCAATCCTGTCCTGCTTCGCCCCACAACTCATCATCGCCAGTGCCCCCATCCAGGAAATCCGCATCCGCACCACCATAGGCCAGATCATCCCCCGCCCCGCCTTCCAGAG
>JAHRVG010000020.1 GCA_019090795.1 Paracoccaceae bacterium
GTGTATAAGAGACAGAGGGAAAACAAATACATAGCGGCCGTTCTTAACATCAAAGCACCGATCATCAGCAGGCCAACTTTGTCAGGCGAAATCAGTGGGTCTACTCCCTCGATTGGGGCAACGATTGTTTTCAGCGACCAGGAGATAAAGAACACAATGTCTGAGGCAAGCACATACAAGATTAGCCGTGCCTCGCCCGGTTTTTCCCGCAGCAAACGACGTGTCGAGGCACGCATGTCGCGCCAGCCATCCACCATCCGTGCACCTAGCCCGCTGCGTTCCAGCTGGTAGGTACCGCGTCCAGCGGTGAATTCGTCCTGTTCATTTTCCATCAGTCTGCCCTCTTTCAGGCCTTTTCATGCGGTGAAAACTCCACCACTTGCAAGCACATAACCCATTGCCACAGGAAAACCACGCCTGTAGCCAGTGTTGCAACCGAAAAAAGCAAACCTGGCGCAAGAACCTTGAGCGCGCCACTGATCAACACCAATGGCACACTGACCAAAGCCGCCCACATCAGTGCCAGCCGCGCCTCTCGCCATGTGCCCCGAGCACCGAACCACCGCAAGACAAAATGGGATATTGCCGCGACCAGATACATCATCAACGGGGCCATCAGCACCGAAGAGACAAACATCGCCACGACACGTGCCGAAAACGGAACAGTGCTTTGCAAGCTTCCGGTTATAAACGCCAACTCAGGCAGGCGCGCAATGAAGGTAAGAAAGCAAAACAAAAGGGCCAGCAGCAGTATGCGCTCCTCGCCCGATTTTGCCAATTGTACCCTCATCAGCCGTTTGGGTGCCCGGTAAGCGCTGACGATTTCCCCAACCAGAGACATCAGCCGGTCCGCCGCTCCATCCACGCCGCCAAACGGTCGCGAATATCTCCGGCAATCACCGGATCCTCGATTTCCTCAATGGCCTCATTGAGGAATGCCAACGTCAGCATGTCCTGCGCGCAAGCAAACGGAATGCCACGAGAGGTGAGGTAGAACAAAGAATTCTCGTCTATCTCGCCACAAGTTGACCCATGCGAACAAGCCACATCATCGGCATAGATTTCCAGTTCCGGCTTGGCCAGAAAGTTACTGTCATCATCCAGCAAAAGCGCCTTGGACAGTTGATACCCATCGGTTTTCTGCGCCCCGGGCTGGACCAGGATTTTGCCTTGAAAAACCCCGGTGGCCCCGTTGCGCAACACTTTCTTAAACACTTGGCGGCTCTCGCAATTCACCGCGTCATGGGTGATGAAAACCGTATCATCGTGCAGAAAATCGCCATCACCTCCGCAGGCACCCGCCACTGTTGCATGCGCGTCATCGCCGGTGAATTCGATCACTGCCTCATTGCGGGTCAGCTTACCATTTACCGTCAAGGTAAAGCTCTTGAAACTGCTCTCGGTATTCAGGCGGGCAAACATATGGGTTGCTGCCTGACGCTGGTGGTCGCGGCCTTGGGCACGGATGTGGTGGAAGGCGGCGCGGCGCGCGACCTCGACTTCCAGCACCATGTTTGCCCGCGCCGCCACCGGCCCGTTTTCCGTCAGAGTCAGGTCTGCACCTTCCTCCAGCTTGATCACGTTGTGCACCATGGCATCGGCGGTCTCGCTGCTGCGCAGATAAATCAATGAAATGACCCGCGCCGCTTTGCCCGTCACACGAATTGCAAAACCTTGCACAGCTTGCGCTGTATTCAGGGCCGCAAGGGGACGCGCAACTGGCTTCTGGCCATTAGCTTCCAACACGCCATAAACACTTGATGCCCAATGAATATCTGCATTCAACGCGGTGCTAAGCGGTTCTATTTCCACGCCTTCCAGCGCCAACGGGTCTGATTGCTTCGGATCAAAAACACCGTCGATAAACACCAAACGCAGACGGTCCAGCATTTCAAAGGGACGGGTTTCTGAAGTTTCAAAATTATCCGCCCTTGGTGTGTCTGCTGCAATCAGGCTGGCTGGATTTGTGTACTTCCAGTACTCGTCGCGCCGATGCGGAGCACCCATTTCGCGCAAACGAGCCTGAGCCCCTTTACGCGCCTCAACCGCCCATGCAGCGCCCTCTGGCTGCGAGCGCGCGGCAATCAACGTTTCTGCCGCGTCATATTTCGCTTGAATGACAGCCATCAGGCTACCTCCGCCAGAATATCGGCATAACCGTTGTTTTCCACTTCAAGTGCCAGTTCCGGCCCACCGGATTTGATGATCTGCCCATTGGACATAATGTGCACCACATCCGGTTTGATATGGTCCAGAAGGCGTTGATAGTGGGTGATCACCAGAAACGAACGCCCCTCAGACCGCAGTGCATTCACACCCTCAGCCACCAGTTTCATCGCGTCTACGTCAAGGCCGGAATCTGTTTCATCCAGAATACACATCTTGGGAGACAGCATCGCCATTTGCAGGATTTCATTGCGCTTTTTCTCACCACCCGAAAAGCCGACATTGACGGGGCGTTTCAGCATTTCCGCATCAATCTTCAGGGTTTTGGCTTTGGCGCGTACCTCCTTGAGGAATTCACCCGCCGTCAGTTCCGCCTCACCGCGCGCTTTGCGCTGCGCGTTTACAGCGGTACGCAGAAAGGTCATGTTGCCCACGCCGGGAATTTCCACGGGGTATTGAAACGCCAGAAACAGGCCCGCCGTAGCGCGCGCGTCCGGTTCCATATCCAGCAGATCAACGCCGTTCAGCGTGGCACTGCCCCCCGTTACCACGTAACCGTTTTTGCCGGACAAAACATAAGACATGGTGGATTTACCAGAGCCATTCGGCCCCATAATCGCGTGCACCTCTCCGGCACCGATTTCCAGATCGACACCTTTGAGGATTTGTTTATCTTCTTCTTCCAAAGATACCTGTAGATTCTTGATCGACAACATTTTATTTACCTTTCACCAGCCACTTTCGCAGCAGTTTTTCTTTGGCCCTTGGCCGTTTCCTGTTGATCAGCGCGCACTTGCGCAGCTTCATATCTAAAGTCGTTCAGCCACCACCGCAGTGCCGCTAGCGCTCACCATCAGCATGGAGCCGTTGGAACCAAGCACCTCGTAATCAAGATCCACCCCGACAACGGCATTTGCGCCCAACTCGGTGGCGCGCTCTTTCAGCTCTTGCAACGCGGTTTCGCGGGCATCCGCCAGCTTGTCTTCATAGGCACCGGAACGTCCGCCAACGATATCGGTGATCGAGGCAAAAATATCGCGCACCACATTGGCACCCATGATGGCCTCGCCCACGACGATTCCGGCATAATTGGTGATTTTGTGGCCCTCAATGGAAGGAGTGGTTGTGACGATCATTCTTTTACCTTTTTGACGTTCTGAAATATGCGATGGCAAAGGTTATCGCGCCATATACAACCACAAAGATAACCATATTGGGCCAAATCTGTTCAGACATGGTTTCAAGATTGATGCTTCCGGTGTTCATAAAGGCCGATACAATCAGATAGACAATACTCGCCACCACAACATTGAATATTATTTTGGCTGCACTCATTACCCCACAGACCCTTCAAGCGAAATTGCTACCAGCGCTTGCGCTTCCATGGCGAATTCCATTGGCAGGGCTTGCAGCACTTCCTTGGCGAAACCGTTGACGATCAGCGCCACGGCTTCCTCCTCGCCAATACCGCGCTGACGGCAATAGAACATTTGCTCATCATCCACCTTCGATGTGGTGGCCTCATGCTCAACCCGCGACGAGTTATTCTTGACCTCAATATAGGGCACCGTATGCGCCCCGCATTTATCGCCGATCAACAATGAATCACATTGGGTATAGTTGCGCGATTTCTGCGCCTTGGGGTGCATCGACACCAGCCCGCGATAGGTGTTCTGCGCGCGGCCCGCGCTGATCCCCTTGGACACAATCCGCGATTTGGAGCGTTTGCCCAGATGGATCATCTTGGTGCCCGTATCCGCCTGCTGCATGTTATTGGCAATCGCGATGGAATAAAACTCGCCTTGGCTATCGTCACCGCGCAAGATGCAGCTTGGGTACTTCCAAGTGACGGCGCTTCCGGTTTCGACTTGCGTCCACATCACTTTGGCGCGGTCGCCACGGCAATCAGCACGTTTGGTTACGAAATTGTAAATCCCGCCAACACCGTTTTCATCGCCCGGATACCAGTTTTGCACCGTAGAATATTTCACTTCGGCGTCTTCTTCGATCACGATTTCCACCACAGCCGCATGCAACTGATTGATGTCACGTTGCGGTGCGGTACAGCCCTCAAGATAGGACACGTAAGAACCTTCATCGGCAATGATCAACGTGCGCTCAAACTGGCCAGTATTCTCCGCGTTGATACGGAAATAGGTAGACAGTTCCATCGGGCATTTGGTGCCTTTGGGAATATAAACGAAAGATCCAGCAGAAAACACGGCAGTGTTGAGCGTTGCATAGAAGTTATCCGAGGGGGGGACAACTGAACCGAGATACTTCTTAACAAGTTCAGGATAGTCCTGAATGGCCTCGGTGATCGAGCAGAAAATAACCCCGGCCTCTTTCAGTTCTTTCTGAAAGGTTGTCCCTACGGAAACACTGTCAAACACCGCATCAACTGCAACTTTGCGCCCGTCGGCGGGCGTATCTTCGGCCCCCTCAACCCCCGCAAGGATCATTTGCTCCTTCAGTGGAATGCCTAGTTTATTGTATGTTGCCAACACCTTAGGGTCAACTTCATCCAGTGATTTCGGCTTCTCCTCGGCCATGGATTTTGGTTGGGCATAGTAATAGATGCCCTGAAAGTCGATCTTGGGGTAGTGCACCATCGCCCAGTCCGGCTCGACCATATTTTTCCAACGCTCAAATGCTGCCAGTCGCCAATCCAGCATCCACTCCGGCTCGTTATTCTTGGCTGAAATGTGACGCACAATGTCTTCATTCAGGCCAATCGGGGCGTATTCGGTCTCAATATCGGTCTCGAATCCGTATTTATATTTTTCGCCAACCGTTTGAACCGCATCCACGGTTTCCTGATCAACACCCTCTTTGACTTGTACGTCAGTCGTCATTTTCATTCCGCCTTTATTCGCCCCAAGGGGCCATTTTTTCGTCGCGACCATATCGCAATAATTCTATGCTGCGCGGGCTTTGAACCGCGCATATTCTGCAAGCCAGACATCCGCAAACGCCATTAGCTGATCTGTCGTCGTGTCCGGCCCGATGGACACGCGAATAGCACTGCTGGCCGTCACGTCATCAAACCCCATCGCACTCAGAACCCGGCTTTTCTTAACCTTACCGCTGGAACAGGCAGACCCGGCCGAGATCGCAAAACCCGCCAAATCCATCTGCATCACCTGCGTTTCGCCACGCCAGCCGGGCACCGCTATGCAAGAGGTGTTGGGTAAGCGTTTCGTATCCCACCCAATAAAGATAGCCTCCGGCGCGCCTTCGGCCAGCCGCTGTTCCAACAAATCCCGCAAGGCCTCTACCGGCCCCCACACGCCATTGTCGATGTCTTTTTGTGCTGCCTCAGCGGCGGCCCCAAAGCCCGCGATACCCACCACGTTTTCCGTGCCCGCACGGCGCCCCATTTCATGGCCGCCGCCTTTGATCTGCGCCTGCAAATCAGTGCCGGGTTTGAGCACCAGCGCGCCAGCCCCCTTGGGGCCGCCCAGTTTATGGGCCGACAACAAGCCCATTTCAACGCCGGACCACTCAAACGCCGTGGGCAGTTTGCCAAACCCCTGAACAAAATCACACACCGCCAGATCATTGGGCAGATCTTGTAAAACACCCGTTTCGCTGTTGGCAAATTGAACCGCACTGTTTGGTCCGTCCACATCCGTGGCCAAACGATCCGCACACCACACGTGCACACAATCATGCTCGGAATCAGAACAAGCCAGTCCGCGCCCCGCCAGCGCCAAAGCAGCTGCCTCGGTTGCGCCAGAGGTAAAGACAACATCCGCAGAGCCAGCCCCAAAAGCGGCCTTTATCTGCGCCCGTGCCCGTTCCACAATTGCGCGGGATTTCCGCCCCTCGCTGTGAACGCTTGACGGATTGCCAACCACATCCATCGCCGCAATCATCGCGGCGCGGGCCTCAGGCCGCAGGGGGGCGCTGGCATTCCAGTCAAGATAGGTTCGGGTGGTCATTTTTCATCCACCAGCTGAAACAGCGACGGCACTGCCGGACAAGGGGCCAACTGGTTGTTCACCACATCCTCCAGCCGCGCCTGATGCAAATACACATAGACATGCGCTGACAGGCCTTCCCAAAACCGGTTGGAAACTGACTGCGCGCGTGAACCTGAGGAAGCGCCAGAAGCCCCCCCGCCTTTGGTCATCGCATCCATACTTTCATCCACCGCTTGCAGGATTTCACAGACCCGAATCGCACTGGGATCAGCCGCCAAACGATAGCCGCCCCCCGGTCCGCGCACTGATTCGACGATGCCCGCACGGCGCAAACGCACAAACAATTGTTCAAGATAAGCCAGTGAAATGCTTTGCCGGGTGGAAATCTCACCCAGTGAAACCAGCCCGTCGCCTGCCTCCAATGCAAGATCGACCAGCGCAATCATCGCATATCTGCCTTTTGTGCTGAGTTTCATTGCCGCATTCCAGTTGCTAAGGTTGACGTGGGGGGCATGTGACCTTAACTCCGTTATAGCCGAAGCACGGTTCCCCCCGTGTGTTAGTTTAGAATTGTTCTAGGTTTTCCGAGTAGATTAGTCAACCACTGACTTTTCGCATGGCCCACCTAGCAGACCGGAGCCAATCACCAATATGCCCGAAGTCATTTTTCCCGGCCCCGATGGGCGCCTCGAAGGCCGTTATCACCCGCAAAAGAACAAAGATGCACCGATTGCAATTATACTGCATCCGCACCCGCAGTTCGGCGGCACCATGAACAACAAAGTGGTGTATAATCTGCACTATGCTTTCTTCAACATGGGCTTTACCGTTTTGCGCTTTAACTTTCGCGGTGTCGGGCGCTCACAGGGTGAATACGATCAGGGCGTCGGTGAATTGTCTGATGCCGCCGCCGCACTGGATTATCTGCAAGCGCGCCATCCCAATGCCAAACATTGCTGGGTTGCCGGTTTCAGCTTTGGCGCGTGGATCGGGATGCAACTGCTGATGCGGCGCCCGGAAATCTCCGGGTTCATTTCTGCGTCACCGCCCGCCAACATGTACGACTTCTCATTTTTGGCACCCTGCCCCGCAAGCGGCTTGATCATCAATGGATCCGGTGATCGCGTTGCACCACCGGCCGATACCGAAGAACTGGTCGCCAAGCTGCACGAGCAAAAAGGCATCACCATCACCCACGAAGTGTTGGACGGTTCCGGCCATTTCTTTGAGAACGACCACATGGATACGATGATTGCCAGCGTGGATGAATACGTGCGCCGCCGCCTGACAGAAACCTCCCGCTAATTGGCGTGGCACGCAAGGGCTATCACCACGGCAACCTGAAAGAGGCTTTGGTAAAAGCCACGATTAAGTTGATCGAGGAAAAAGGCCCTACCGGTTTCACCATGGCTGAGGCGGCAAAATTGGCGGGCGTGTCCGCTGCCGCCCCCTATCGCCACTTTAAGGGCCGCGAGGAATTGATCGCAGAAGTCGCCCGTCAGGGTTTCGGCATTTTTGGCGACCTGATGCAGTATGCCCAGAATAAAAACCATTCCTCAGCACTGACCGCGTTTGAGGCCGTGGGCCGCGCCTACCTTGCGTTCGCGCGCAAATTCCCCGGTTATTATATTGCAATGTTTGAAAGCGGCATCCACCTGAACCGCGACCCGGAAATTGCCAGTGTTGCCAATGGGGCAATGAACGGGCTGGTCAATGCGGCAGAGGCCCTGTGCCAACACATTCCGGCAGACAAGCGCCCCCCCGCCACCATGATCGCCAACCACATCTGGGCCATGAGCCACGGTGTGGTGGAGCTGTTCGCGCGTGGAGAGGTGGGCAATAACTCGCCCTATTCACCCGAGGATTTGCTGGAAAGCGGAATCGGGATATATTTGCGTGGGCTTGGGGTTATTCCGCAGGACCAGTGAAGACCTGCTATTCAATCGTCCAAGAACTGACTTTACCTGTGCCCTGCTCGCGGATGAAGTCTATAGCGCTGCCATCCGACTTAATCACTTGGCAGTCAAAACCCAGTTCCTTTTTCCCAACCTTAGCGTTTCGGCAATAATAACCTTTTTGCCAGTTCCAACCGCCTTTGAACCTACCGTTGGTAAGTTTTCCGGTAAGCTTTCCGTTAGAATTGATCATTACCCAACCAAAACTTGACGTGATTTTCTTATCGACAGCCATGGCTCTGAAATCGGCTTCTTTCTTGATCCACTTCATTGATCCGGCTTCGACGCCGCTTGCTAATACGCTGGCTGCTATCAACGCTGTGACTAATATTTTCATTGTTCTTTCCTTTTGGTAAAAAAATTTTATGATCTTATTCCTTCACCGTACGCGCATATTTTCCTAAGACCAACTATTTTGAAAAAAATGTAAAAAAGATTCACATCGCCCCTTGATAATTTCAAATGTAAATGTAAATAACATTAACATAGAAACACACAAACTGAAAAGGATACTCACATGACAACCACCGCTTCCTGGTTCAACACCCCGGTGAACTGGTTGGACGAGCGCGGCAAAGGTGCCTGGCTTGCCGCCATGATTATTGGCTTTGTTTTCCTCTGGCCTGTTGGCCTCGCAATCCTCTTTTACATGTTATGGAGTAAACGCATGTCTGGTTCCTTCTTTTGCAATCGCTCAGCCCGTCGCCACAGCCGCCGCAGCGTGCGCAGTACCGGCAACACCGCCTTTGATGCTTATCGCGACGACACATTGGCGCGTCTGGAAGACGAGCAAACCGCCTTTAATGATTTTCTTGCCCGACTGCGCGATGCCAAAGACAAAACTGAGTTTGATGCCTTCATGGATGAACGCAGCACGCAAGTTGATGACGTCGAAAAAGAAAAAGAAGACGCCTAATCCCCCCTTGCAGGGCTTTCCTTCCCCTTCCCCATCGGCCCTGCTGCTTTGCCCCTGCTTTAAGGGGCGAAGCCCTTTTTTTACAGGAGACTTCATGTACAGCCCCGACCAGCCCGGCCTGCCCGATCCTGCACTTGATGCGCAATTCTATGAAAATGTGCCTACCAAGCGCTTGCTCGCATGGATCGTCGATGTTCTGATTTCCGTGGTAATCACCCTCGCTATTGGTTTCATGACGTTTGGCCTTTTACTGTTTTTCTACTTTCCAATCCTGTTTGGCGTATCTTTCCTCTATCGCTTTATTTCCATTGCTTCAGGTTCCGCCACTTGGGGAATGCGTATGTTCGGAATTGAGCTGCGTAACGCTCAGGGGGATCGTTTTGCATCCGCCGAAGCCTTTATGCACACGTTCTTGTTTTTCATTGTCAACGTCAGTGTGATCGGCGTGTTAATCAATGCCGCCATGATGCTGCTCGGGGAACGCGGTCAAGGGCTGCACGATTACGTTATGGGCAGTACTGCCATTAACCGTCCGGTTGATTTTTGATCAATTAGGCCAACTTGCGGGTTGAAATGCTTGCTGTTCCTTTGTTACCCTGATTTTACCTCCGGTTTATTATGGTCTGTGTATGCGTCACTCCTTGCCTTTGGCACCCCAGTTTTATGTAACTGCGCCTCAACCTTGCCCCTATCTTGAAGGCAAGACCGAGCGTAAGTTATTTACCGCCCTGCAAGGGGATCATGCGGTGGCGTTGAACAACGCCTTGTCGCATCAGGGGTTTCGCCGCTCGCAAAATGTGCTCTACCGTCCCTCCTGCGCTGATTGCGCTGCCTGTATGTCGGCCCGCATCCGGGTTGCCGATTTCAAACCCAGACGCAGTCAGAACCGCATTTCTCGTAAAAATGCCTATCTGCGGCGCGAGGCCACCAGCCCTTGGGCTACTGAGGCGCAGTACGAATTGTTCCGCTCCTACCTTGCCGCACGCCACGCAACCGGCGGAATGGCCGATATGGATGTGTTCGAATTCGCCTCGATGGTAGAAGAAACACCGGTGCGCAGCCGCGTGGTGGAGTATTATTCCCCTTGCCAAAACGGCACCGTGAATGACGAACTGACCGCTGTGTGTCTAACAGATGTTCTGGAGGACGGATTGTCGATGGTTTATTCATTCTTTGAGCCAGAACTAGAGAAGAACAGCCTTGGCACCTATATGATTCTGGATCACATTGAGATCGCGCGGGAGGCAGGGCTGCCCTATGTCTACCTTGGCTATTGGGTGCCCGGCAGCCCGAAAATGAGCTATAAAGCCAAATTCGATGCCTTGGAGATTTATCACGGTGGCGAATGGCAATCGCTAAACGATCCGGATAATTTCAAGGTAGATGTTCCGCTGACGGATAATGTCCCCATCCCCGAACAGGTTGCCGCGATCAGCTTGCCCGATATGTTAAATCGGCGAAAATCACCCAAATGATTTTCTAACATTGGCGTTTTGACCCCAAAAGCCCCGCTAGCGTGACACGCCAGCGGGGCTTTTTTTCAAAGGACCTGCCTTAATTCGGCAGCAGGTCCGGTACGATCGTCACCACGCCCGGGAAAGCCCAGAGCATCGCGAGACCCGCCACCTGAATAAGTACAAACGGTATCACGCCGCGATAGATGTGGCGGGTTGTGACCTCTGGCGGCGCAACGCCGCGCAGGTAGAACAGGGCAAAGCCAAAGGGTGGCGTCAGGAACGATGTTTGCAAATTCACCGCGATCATGATGGTCACCCATTTAGGATCCATGGTGCCGCCGTAAATCACCGGCCCCACAATCGGGATCACGATGTAAATAATTTCCAAGAAATCAAGCACAAAGCCAAGAATGAACAGCACCAGCATCACGATCAGGAAGACCACGATTTCATTGTCAAACGAGCGCAGGAAGCCCTGAATATAATGCTCGCCCCCAAAGGAAATGATCACCAGGTTCAGCAGCTGAGAGCCGATCAAAATGGTAAACACCATCGAGGTCACCTTGGTGGTTTCGCGCACCACCGGTGTTAGCACGGCGTTGGTAAACAACACCCAGCAAGCAAACAGCAAGCCGGTCATCGCTATGAGGTACGCGCCAAAGGCCGCGAGGAAGGCGATCCAGCGTTCCAGTCCAACCTCCTGAGTATTCACTCGCAGATCAAAGTTGACCCCCAGCAGCAGCATGATCACCATAGCAAATGTCGCCGTCAGGATGAACTTGGAGTTGCCATCGGTTTCCTGCAACTTGCGATAAGCCGCCAGCATGATTGCGCCACCAGCCCCCAGTGCCGCAGCAGGCGTCGGGTTGGTAATGCCGCCAAGGATCGACCCCAGCACCGCGATGATCAGCACCAAGGGCGGGAAGACCACCCGCAGAACCTCGTTCTGGCCCAGAATTCCCGCCGCATATTTCGCACCATAAAGCGCCAGGCCATAAGGAATTGCCAGCATCAGCAGCGAAACCCCCGGCGTTGTGTCCGGCATCACAAACAATGCATCCACCCCAAGCGCCGAGATACAACCCACCGCACCAATCAACAGGGGGCGGAGTTCAGCAGTTTTGCGAACACCGTAAGCAGTGGTCAATACCAGTGCGAGCATAACCACGATCTTGAGAACACCTGAACCGATGGGGGCGGTATTTGCCAGCTTTTCAACACGCGCCTCCTCTATTTGCTCATCACTCAGCGTCCGCTCGGCTTGCGATTGGTTGCCCCCCGCTGCTTCGATCTCCGACTGTTGGGCGACAGCACGATCCCATTTTTCCTGACCGTGTTTCTCAATCATAGCGACCTGGCACCGGTCGCTCACATTGGTGCGCAGATCAGCTTGCTGCCCCACATCGGCGACACTGTCGATTACCAAGGACTGGCCGCCCGAGATATTGACAGCGCTTGAAGCAATCGCAAAAGCAATGACACCGATGGGCACCAGCAGGAACCACATAGTTGCGTGGCGTGCGCCAATTTTTGGGCCTGAACCAGCGATAGACGGAACGGGCGGCGCTTTCTCTGGGTTCAGCATCGCATAGACAAAGGCATAAAGCCCATAAAGAACCGCCAGCAGGATGCCCGGCAGGATCGCAGCCTGAAACAGGGTGCCCACTGACAGAACGGCCGCCTCGCCCAGATAGGTCAGCGCATCAGAACAGCCTACCGCTTGGGCGCGTTCTTCTTGCGCGACGGAATACAAATCCCCCGCCAGCGTGCCCAGTAGCACAATCACGATAGAGGGCGGAATAATCTGCCCCAAGGTGCCGGACGCCGCAATAACACCCGTCGCCAGTTCCGGCGAATAGTTGTGTTTCAACATGGTTGGCAGCGACAACAACCCCATGGTCACCACGGTCGCGCCAACGATACCAGTGGAGGCCGCCAAGAACGCGCCCACAGCCACAACCGCCACAGCCAAACCACCGGGCAACGGGCCGAACACGCCGGCCATTGTGGTCAGTAGGTCATTGGCAATCTTGGACCGTTCCAGCGTGATCCCCATCAGCACGAACATGGCAACCGCCAGCAGTGTTTCAATGGATGCCCCGGCAAACACCCGCTCGTTCATTCGGTTCACGATGAATGACAGGTTACGGTTTAACGCCCGCTCCCAGCCCCCCTCGAATAACGGTTCGGTCAATGTCGGCAAATCCGGATATCGGAAAAGCGAAATATCAAAGGTAGCAACGCCTTGATCGCGCAGCGCGTGATAGGCCACAGACCCCGTGTCGATCACTTCTTTCGTCAAAATACCCGTGGTATCCAGCCCGGCCAAAATACCGAAGGACAGTGCCCCCGCGCCACCAATGGCGAATGCCACCGGAAAGCCCGACATAATTGCCCCGAACAGGCAGGCGAATACTATGATCAGGCCTACTTCTACGCCATCAAGTCCAAATAACATGCCAACCGTCCCTTAGTGAATTTCTGCAACTTTTTCGGCGAGTTCATCGCCCAAGTTGTCTTTATCGAGATATTTATCCGCACTTGCTTCTCCCTCTAGGAATTCCAGCAAAGAGCGATAGAAAAATGAAATGCCGCTAATGAATATCATCCCTGCGAATGCCACCAGCAGAATTTTGAACAGAAAGTAGCCATCAAACCCGCTGGGTGAAAACCCGATTGTCTCCACGCGCCATTTCAAAAATGCGGCCTTGCGTTCCAACAACATCAACTTGTCCGTAGCCGATATTTTCGGTGTCACCAAATGGCGCCACATGAAAAACCAGCCGTACATCCAGATCAAGGTCATCGTCGGTAGGATGAAAAAAACCGATCCGAACATATCGACGATCCGCTTAGTGCGAAAGCGCATTCCAGCATAGAACAGATCAACCCGCACATGGCTGCCTTGCACAAAGGCATAGGCGCAGCACAGCGCCACGAGTAACGCGTTATAGAATTTCAGTTCTTCCGCCCACCAGCTAATGTCTTTGGTAACGCCATAACCAAACGGAGAAATATTGATCGTCGCCCGCAAAAAGATGCGTTGCAAAAACACGATCATGATTTGCTGTAACACCATTGCCAATGCGGCCCAGGCAAAAAAGCGGCCGGTCATGTTGTTGAAGCCCTCAATAAGGCGGACAACGCCCCAAAGGAAATTCCGCTTCCAAAGGCCGATAATCAGGATAACGATGAAAAATGTAATGACTACGAAAAAGAACTCTAGCGATGCGCCATAGAAAATGAACTTTACCAGTGCTTTGCCGTCTGTCCAATCGAGCCACGCAGCCGGGTGCGTTACAGCGTTAAAAAAGTTGTAAAAGGCCATCCCAAACTGGGTAAAAACCCAACCAATCGCATCTATCATATTGTCTTTCCCTGACGTTTTTCGCCTGCCTTATACTGGCCAGTACGATAAAGATGCCCCGGCGTCCGGGGCATCTTCAATTCTATGGATTTCGGGGATTAACCCAGAACCCGGTCACGCTGTTTACGATATGCATCAGTGGATGCAGTCAACCAGCCAGAAGACGCTGACATGGATGCGCGATACTCATTCAGGATGCTTGCAAACATATCATCACTAGAGAACTCGTCATAAACTTTTTGCGATGCTGCACCAAATGCGTCCCAGACAGAATCAGGGAAATCCAGAACTTTGACGCCACCAGCCGCAAGACGGGTCAATGCTTGGCTGTTGTTGTTCAGGAACTGAGCCAGCGACCAGCGGTCACAGGAACCAGCCGCATGTTCCAGAATGTTCTGGTGCGTTTTGGACAGGCCGTTGAAACGCTCAAGGTTCACAGACGCGGACAGACCGGCAGCAGGCTCGTGGAAGCCAGCAGCATAGTAGAACTTGGTGATTTCCTGGAAACCAGCTTTTTCATCAGCCCAAGGACCAATCCACTCAGTGCCATCAATAGCGCCGGACGACAGTGCTTGATACACCTCGGAACCTGGGATGTTTTGCACGGATACACCCATGTGACCCAAGGCTTTACCGCCCAGACCAGGCATACGGAATTTCAAACCGTTGAAATCCTCTGGGCCATTGATTTCCTTACGGAACCAACCACCACCCTGCGTACCGGTGTTGCCCGCCATGAAGGGTTTCAGGTTGAAAATCTCGCCCAGTTCAGCGTGACGCTGTGCGCCGCCACCTTGGATGTACCAGTTGCTGTATTCTGTGGCATTCATTCCGAACGGTACGCCTGTAAAGAACGCAAATGCCGGATGTTGACCCACAAAATAGTAATCGGCAGAGTGATACATGTCAGCTTGGCCCGAAGACACAGCGTCAAACACTTCAAACGCGCCAACCAGTTCGCCCGCAGCCTTGATTTCGATTTCCAGCGTGCCATCGGACATGGCGTTGACTGCATCGGCCATGTACACAGCTGCGTCAAACACGCCTGCAAGGCCACGGCCCCAAGATGTCACCATTGTCAGTTTTTCTCTGCCTGCGGAAAGTGCAGGTGCGGCCAAAGAAGTTGCAGCAGCAGCCGTTCCGCCCAATGCGGATGTTCTTAGAAATGAACGACGGTCCATATAGTATTCCTCCCGTTAGCGCCCAGCCTTTTTGGCCAAGCATCTCTGTTAGTGGGCGAAACTTAGCCTATTGCCTTGCAAAACGACAATACCGAATAACCCGTAGGACATTTTCGGCCCAGTTTCTTTGCAAAACAGGAGCTTGACGCTATACATGGTTGCTCTTTATCTATCTGCGACAAGTCTGCACCCTCGCAGCCCACCCAACCAGACAGGTTCGGAGAATCATTTGAATCGTTTCAAAAACCTGTTGAGCATAAGCTACAGTCAAAAGGTTTTCCTGCTGGCGTCTATCCCGCTGATACTGGCAGGCGCAGCGATTGCTTTGGTGGTGAATTACCAAACGCGCCAGTTACTAGAACAGGAATTGCAGGTGCTGGAAACCGAACTTCTATCGGCTAAACAGGCGGAAATTCTTAATTATATGTCTCTGGCACGCACCGCCATTATCTCTGTATACGGACGTGCCTTGCCTAACGATGCGGCAGCAAAATTGCGCGTCACCCAAAGACTTTCCTCACTCATATACGGGCGCGACGGCTATTTCTTTGTCTATGATTATGACGGAAAAAACCTAGTCAGCCCGCGCCAAACCGATCTGATAAACCGCAACTGGAGCGGCCTGAGAGATGCAAACGGGGTGGCAATCGTGGACAAGCTGATCAGCATCGCGCGCCAAGGAGGCGGCTATCACCGGTATCTTTGGCGTAAGCCCTCAACAGGGGAAACAGCCGAAATGATTTCCTACGTTGTCGGCCTGCAAGATTGGCGTTGGGCTGTTGGCACTGGTATTTTTATTGACGACGTGACTAAAAACCTTGCCGTTACCCGCGCCCAGACCGAGGAACGCATCCACGCCACTAGCCTGCAAATCATGGCCATCACCATTGCCGCCCTGATATCGGTCTTCCTGTCCGGCATGATTCTGAATATACGTGAACGCCGCCTTGCCGACGCAAAATTGAAAAAGTTGACCCAACGCATTTTTGACACCCAGGAAGAAGAGCGCTTCCGTGTGGCCCGTGAACTGCACGACGGTATTAGCCAAATTCTCGTGGGGGTACGTTATGTGCTGGAACTGGCGATCCGCTGGCGCAGCAAGGGAGATGCCCGTGCCGATGAAAGTATTCTCAAGGCCCGCAACGACCTCAACAGCGCCATTGTCGAGGTGCGCCGCATCAGCCACGACTTGCGCCCCAGTGTGCTGGATGATCTGGGCCTCTCGCCTGCTTTGCGTGCCCTAACCGATGAATACGCCAAACGCACCGGCATCTCGGTTGATTTCTCGACTGTTGTATTTTCCAACCGGCTGGATGCGGAATCCAAAACCGCCCTTTATCGCGTTGCCCAAGAGGCCCTCACCAATATAGAACGCCACTCCCGCGCCAGCCATGTTACCCTGAAGGTTTTTACCAACCGTCAAGGGGCGACTATGCGCATCCAAGACAACGGCATTGGCATGGCTTTAGGACAGGTCGAACCCACCGCCACAGCCGGGCTGGGCCTGCGCAATATGCAAGAGCGCATCGAGAACCTAGACGGAACGCTGCGCATCACCGGCAGTAAGAACGGCACAACAGTCGAGGCGAAGTTACCGCTAAAACACTTTCTCAAAGCACAGGTAACCTTGGATAAGGAACCCCTATGACCCTGCCAAACCCAATTAAAATCATCATAGCTGACGACCATCCTCTGGTAACCGAAGGTATCAAGGGCATCTTGGAGAGCTTTGATACTATTAAAGTAATTGCCACTGTTTCCGATGGTCAGGAACTGGTGGACTGCTTTGAGGCCCTGAATGCCGATGTGATTTTGTTGGATCTGAACATGCCCCGCCTGAATGGTCTGGGTGCGACAGAAATCATGTTAGAACGCAATCCGGACACCAAAATCTTGATTCTGTCGATGCACGACAGCCCCGAATACATCAGTACCGCCATGCGCTACGGGGCCAAGGGCTATCTGCTGAAGGACATCCCCATAGACAAAATTGTCAACGCCATCGAAAAAGTGCATGCGGGGGGCACATATCTTTGTACCGGCTCGGAACAACAGCTCATACCCGAGGTATCGGGCCGAGAACCTCTGACCGCACGCGAACAAACCATCCTGCTGGAACTGGCCTCTGGCAAAAGCAACAAACAGGTGGCATTTGATCTGGATATTTCGGTCCGCACTGTGGAAACCCACCGCAAGAACATCAAACGCAAACTGGGGATTTCCACAACCGCCGGATTAACCCGCTACGCTATGGAACACGGGGTTTTACAACGTTCCAACAGCTTATAATATCTCTGGCCCCATTAGCTCCACCTCGACGCCCGTTTCCACCGCCGTATAAAAACAACTGCGCCGATTGGTATGGCAGGCAGGCCCTTGCTGATCCACGGTCACCAGCAGACAATCGCGGTCGCAATCCACCGCCATGGCAATCAGCCGCTGGGTATGACCTGAACTCTCGCCCTTGACCCAAAACGCCTGACGCGAGCGTGACCAGTAAGTTACCTTGCCACTGTCAATACTGCGCTGAACCGCCTCGGCATTCATCCACGCCATCATCAGAACCTCGCCGCTGCCCTGCTGTTGTGCAATCGCCGGAACCAGCCCCTGACCGTTATATTTCAGGCTTGCGGGATCAAATTTCACGTTCCCCATCAGTTTCTCTTTCCTTATCGCGCTTTGCACCCTAGTTAAAACGGAACACTGCCCGTTTAAAGAGCCAATGCCATGAACCAGCCATCAGATTTGATGAAACTCTACTCCACCCGCATTCTGGCGCTGGCCGCTGAAATTCCGCGTACCGGGCGGCTGGAAACCCCGGATGCAACAGTGCGCAAGCGCTCGCCGCTGTGTGGCTCTACCGTAACTGTAGATATTGTGGTTAAAGACGGGAAAATCAGCGATTTCGGACAAGACGTGAAAGCCTGCGCTCTGGGCCAGGCCTCTGCCTCAGTAATGGGCGAACAGGCAATTGGCCTGACGCTGCAAGACATCAGAGCTGCGCGCAACGCCCTGCATGATATGCTGAAATCCGGCGGCCCCGTACCGCCCCCCCCCTTTGAGGCCCTTGAAGTGCTGCAACCCGCTGCCGATTACAAAAACCGCCACGCCTCTATCCTGCTCGCCTATGACGCAACGCTTGAAGCGATGGAAAGTCTTGAATAAACCCCAGCTATCCTCATAAAAAAAACGCCGCGACCCAAAGGGGTGCGGCGCAAAGTAAAGCAGGGTTCAAATCAACCGGGAACGGGTTTGAGGCAGTGTTCTTATCTGGACAAGGCAAGTCAGATAGGGTTGAAAACCTGCAGGCAATGAAATCAGAACGTCAACGGCAAATGCAGGCCCACAACAACCATAGTGAAAATCGCACTAACGCCGATCACGTCTTCCAGCACTGAATGCGGGGAGTGACGGACAATTTTAAGCATTTCTTTCATCATGATCGGTGTTCCTGTCGTGTCATTAACGTATCCGTAAACACTTTGTTCCACATACGTTCTCATTAAACAAGAACTTTTAAGGAACATTTGCGAACTTTCGACTAACCCACTGAAATCAAACGAATAGCTTTTTCCTGTTCCATCAAATACAGCAGAACACGCGCTGCCTGCCCGCGTTCCCCGTCCAGATCTGGGTCTTCAAACAGCAACAACCGGGCATCGTCCTGTGCGATTTTCTGCAGATCCGCCTGCACTTCCAGATCGGCAATCTGGAAACGGGGCAAGCCCGATTGCGCCACCCCCAGCACATCGCCAGCCCCGCGCAGGCGCAAATCTTCCTCGGATATTTTGAAACCGTCTTCGGTATCGCGCATTACTTTCAGGCGCCGCAAAGCGGCCTCGCCCAAGGGCGGGGCATACATCAACAGGCAGGTCGAAGCATCAGCCCCCCGCCCCACACGTCCGCGCAGCTGATGCAATTGCGACAAGCCGAATTTCTCGGCCTGCTCAATCACCATGATACTGGCTTTGGGCACATCAACGCCAACCTCGATCACCGTTGTGGCCACCAACAATTTGGTTTTCCCCGCCACAAACCGCGCCATGGCCGCGTCTTTTTCCGCACTCGGGAGTTGGCCGTGCACCAACCCCACGACATCCTCGCCCAAGGCCGCACGCAGGGTGCGGAAACGTTCCTCTGCGGCGGCCCATTCCACAATTTCGCTCTCTCCCACCAGCGGACACACCCAATAGGCCTGCCGCCCCTCAGCTATTGCCACCTTGAGCCGGGCAACCACCTGATCGAACCGCTCTTTGGAAACCAGAACTGTGTCAACCGGCAGGCGACCGGGCGGTTTTTCATCCAGAACGGAAACATCCATATCACCGTGGGTGGCCAGCGCCAGAGATCGTGGAATCGGCGTGGCGGTCATCACCAGAATATCCACCGCCGCGCCCTTATTCCCCAGATCCATCCGCTGGCGCACCCCAAAGCGATGCTGCTCATCAATCACCGCAAGGCGCAGATCGCTAAACACAACGTCCTTTTGAAAGACCGCATGTGTACCCACCAAAATCTGAATATCACCGGAGGCCAGCGCTGCCAATTTCCCCCGTCGCTCGCCCGATTTATCGCGACCTGTCAGAATTTCCAGCACCACACCCGCATTTTCCGCAAGCGGCTGCAAAGCCTCCAGATGCTGACGCGCCAGTATTTCAGTCGGGGCCATCATCACCCCCTGACCACCCCCCTCAACCGCAGTCAGCAGCGCCAGCAGCGCCACCAGCGTTTTGCCGGACCCCACATCGCCCTGCAACAAACGGTTCATGCGCAGCGGGGCCGCCATATCCGTGGTGATTTCACCAACCGAGCGCAGCTGCGCCCCCGTCGGCTTGAACGGCAGCGCCGCAAGCACACGATTGCGTAGCTTGCAGTTGCCAACCGTTACCACCCCTTTGGCCCGTCGTAACTTGGCCCGCGCCAACGCCAGCGTCAGTTGATGGGCAAAAATCTCGTCATAGGCCAAGCGTTCACGCGGCGCGGCCTCTCGGGCCAGATCGCTCGGCTTTTCGGGCGCATGTCCCTTTTGCACGGCCTCCAACCATCCGGGCCAGCCATGTTTGGCAATCAAGGAAGGCGCAATCCACTCCGGTAGATCAGCGGCCCGCGTCAAAGCGCTCGCCACTGCCTTTTGCATGGTTTTCTGCGTTACACCGGCAGTCAGCGGATAAACCGGTTCATTGCTCGGAATTGCATCCGCCGCCTCTACCCGCAGGATAAAATCCGGATGCACGATCTGCGCCACGCCATCAAACAATTCAACCTTTCCCGACACCACGCGGCGCTGGCCAGAGGGCAGTTGTTCCCCCAGCCAATCCTTGTGGGCATGGAAAAATACCAGCTGAAAACTGGTCTTGGCATCCTGAACCGTCACACGATAAGGCCGACCCTTAACCGCATTCGGACGGTGCATTCCAACAACCACTTCGACCGTCACCACACAGGGCGGCTGCACATCCTGCACAGAGGCAATCAGCGCACGGTTAATCAGGCTATGGGGCAAGACAAACAACAAGTCGCGGGGCCGCTCCACCCCGATCTTGGCAAAATTTTTCGCCATTTTCGGGCCAATACCGTCCAGCTTGGTCAGTTCCGCAAACAGCGGAAACAGGATTTCAGGTCGTCGGCTCATCCGCCCTCGCCAATCAGTTTCAGCCATTCGGATTCGCTCATGATTTCAACCCCCAACGCCTCAGCCTTCTTGGCCTTGGATCCGGCACCCGGTCCGGCAATCACAATGTCGGTTTTCTTGGAGACAGAACCAGAAACCTTAGCGCCCAAAGTTTCCGCCCGCCCTTTGGCCTCGGCCCGTGTCATTTGTTCCAGCGTGCCGGTAAAAACCACGGTTTTACCCGCAACGGGGCTGCCGGAGGTGTCGCTGGCAACCACGTCCTGAATCTCCAATTCTGCAACCAAACGATCAATTGCGGCGCGTGTTTCAGTGCTGTGGAATGTATCCACCAAAGCCGTGGCCATTACCGCACCAACCCCGTCAATCGACAGCAGCTCCTCCCAAGCCTCGCCCGTGTGGTCCTTGGCGCTGTCGAGCATCGTGACAAGCGCCTTCCAAGACCCGTAATGCCCCGCCAACAGCGCCGCCGAACTCTCGCCCACATGGCGGATACCCAGTGCAAAAATCAAGCGGTTGAGCGGGATTGTCCGTTTAACCTCAATCGCTTCGAATAAATTGCTGGCGGATAAATCCCCCCAACCATCGCGGTTCTTTAGCTTGGTGAATTGCTTTGCATCCCGTGCTGCCAGCGTGAAAATATCCGCAGGCTCGCGAATTGGCAGGGATTCATCCTTGAAAAACATCTCGATCTGCTTTTTGCCCAACCCGTCAATATCAAAGGCCGAACGCCCGACAAAATGCTTCAGTTTTTCAACCGCTTGCGCCGGGCAAATCAACCCACCGGTGCAGCGCGCCACGCTGTCTCCCTCCTCGCGTACCGCAGGGGATCCGCATTCTGGGCAGACGTCAGGGAACACATAAGGCACACTGTCCGCGCTGCGCTTAGTGATATCCACATCGCGTACTTTGGGGATCACATCGCCCGCGCGATAAACCTCGACCCAATCCCCAAACCGAATGTCGCGTCCTTCGCGGATCAACCCGCCCTTGGAATCGCGCCCTGCAATATAATCAGGATTGTGCAGCGTTGCATTGGATACCACCACGCCGCCCACAGTCACAGGTGTCAAGCGCGCAACAGGTGAGAGCGCACCGGTGCGCCCGACCTGAATGTCGATACTCTCAACCCAAGTGTGGGCGATCTCGGCGGGAAATTTATGGGCAATTGCCCAACGCGGCGTGGTGGAACGAAACCCAAGACGCCGCTGCAATTCCAGATCGTCAACCTTGTACACCACCCCGTCAATGTCATAGCCCAGTGTCGCGCGCTGCTCCTCGATCTTGCGGTAATGCGCGATCAGGGCCCCGGCCCCTTCAAACCGCCCGGTTAACGGATTGGTGCTGAACCCTAGCACTGCCAAACGCGCTATCGCCCCCATCTGGGTATCGGCCAACGGCTCTGACACCTCTCCCCAAGCATAGGCAAAGAACCCCAAAGGCCGCGCCTTGGTGATGCGCGCATCAAGCTGGCGCAGAGAACCGGCGGCAGCATTTCGCGGGTTGGCAAAAGGCTTGTCGCCTTTGGCCTCTTGCGCCACATTCAACGCAGCAAAATCCGCATGGCCCATGTAAACTTCGCCGCGCACTTCCAGCACTTCCGGCGCCCCAATCAACGTTTTGGGAATATCCGAAATCATCCGCGCATTGTTGGTAACATTCTCGCCCGTTTCGCCGTCTCCCCGCGTGGCTGCCTGCACCAGTTGGCCCGCCTCGTAACGCAACGACAAGGACAGGCCGTCAATCTTGGGTTCAGCTGTAAAAGCAATCCCCCCAGACATCCCGAGATAACGCGCGACGCGCTCCTCGAAATCCGCCACATCATCGTCACTGAACGCATTGCCCAAAGACAGCATCGCCACAGCGTGTCGTACTTTGGAAAACGTTTCCGAAACCGGCGCGCCGATCTGCTCGCTCGGGCTATCCGCACGCTTGAGCTGCGGAAACGCCACCTCGATCGCCGCATTGCGCCGCTTGAGCCGGTCATATTCCGCATCCGTTACCTCTGGCGCATCCTCGCGATGATAGGCCGCATTTGCACGTGTTAAAACCGCCGCCAAACGCGCCAGTTCAGCGGTTGCTTGCGCTGCATCCAGCTTGTTCACTGAAATCTCAGCAGCCATCACCAAGCCCACCCTTTTCGAATTCACAACATATATCCCCGTCGGAGGCTCTGACCCCACCTAAATCACAGATCATTCGGAATACCACCACACATCCGGCAAAAACCCTGTCCAATCCCCGTACACCGGCAATTTTTCAGGAAAATGAAACGCTGCCCGATGCGCCAAACGCGAGTTGGCGTCAAACCAGATCGGAATCACATAGCGCCCCGAAATCAGTATCCGGTCGAGCGCCTTCACCGCCGCAACAAAATCCAGCTGATCCCGTGCATCCAGCATCCGCCCGATCATTGCTTCGGCGGCAGGGCTGTTCATCCCCATGTGGTTGCGGGTTCCCGGCGTGCTGACACCACGATGCCCCCAATAGAACATTTGTTCATTGCCCGGCGACAGCGATAACAGGCGGTAATAAAAGGCCATATCGAAATCATAATCCGACATCCGTTCCTTGTGCTGCACTGCGTCCACCTGCACAATTTTTGCATTAATTCCCAGCCGTTTTAGTGCATTGCTGTAAATATTGATGATCGCCTCTTGCTCGCTGGCCGAAGATTTCAACAAAACCTCGAATTCAAACGCTTTGCCCTCTTGGTTTCGCAAAACCCCGCCCTGCACATTCCAGCCCGCCTGCTTAAGCAAGCCCACCGCTCGGCGCAGATTGTGCCGGTTGCGCTTGGAACCATCAGATCTGGGCAATTCATAGCCCTCCAGCGCGCCGGGCAGCAGTTCTGCCTGAAAAGGTTCCAACAACCCAGCCACCCGCCCTTGCGCCATACCCGGAGCCATGGCCAGCACAGAGTTTGAAAAATACGATGTCACCCGTTTCTCACCACCGCCATTGAGCGTTTGATTGATAAATTCAAAGTTGAACGCCAAGATCAAAGCCTCGCGCACGCGCCAGTCGGTAAACAGATCCCGCCGCGTGTTCATCACAAACCCGCGTATCCCCGAAGGGCGCTGATGGGGAATCACGGATTTCACCACCTTTCCTGCCAGTGCATCGGGGAAATCATAACCATTTTCCCAGTTCACCGCGTTGAACTCACGGTGGGTGGACAAGACGCCAGCCTTAAAGGCCTCAAAGATCACGCTCCCATCTGCAAAGTAATCATATTGAATAATATCAATGTTATGGCGACCTTTATTAAAGCCAAGGTTACGCCCCCAATAGTCGGGATTGCGCTTAAAAGTAATGAACCGTCCGGCCTCGAACCTATCAATCACATAGGGACCGCTGCCAGTTGGCACCTCCATACTGCTTGCCTGAAAATCCCGCCCTTCCCAATCCGCTTTGCGCAGAATTGGGCGTAGGCCCATGATCAATGGCAACTCGCGATCCTTGACCTTGAATGTAAACCTTACCGAACGGGGGCCGGTTTGTTTGGCACTGGCAACCTTGGGCCAGGCATTTGTGTAACGCGGGTGGCCTTTTGTGCCCAGAACCTCAAACGACCAGAGAACATCCTCTACCGTTACCGGCGAGCCATCGGAAAACCGTGCTTCCTTGCGCAGGGTAAACTCCGCCCATTCGCGTTCTGGCCCGACCTCTACCGTTTCTGCCAGCAAACCATAGAGCGAGAACGCCTCGTCCCTACTACGCCCAAGAAGAGATTCAAACACATGGGCGCGAATACCCCAAGGTGCGCGCCCCTTGAGGATGAACGGATGAAGGGAATCAAAGCCGCCCGATTCGCCCAGAACCAGTTTCCCCCCCTTTGGTGCGTCGGGATTCGCATAAGGCAGCGCCGAAAACCCTTCCGGCAACGCCACATCACCGTACATCGCGATGCCGTGCCTTGGTTCTGCCGCAGCCAAACCATTGTTCAAACACAGAATTGTTGCGCTTAGCGCCACAATTCCAACCATCCAACTATTGACTCGTGTCATCTGCGCAACATTTCCTCGTGTGAATCGCGTTTTTCCATATGTATCAAGCCCATCCAAGGAATACTTCATTTTTTTACTTGGCGAGTTCCGCGATATTTTGTATAACATCATTACTGCTCGATAGGTTTCTTGCCTGTATGAAACCTGCCTCAATAACTTGACGCCCTCCTTGTGAGGGCGTTTTTTTTTACATTGCTTTTATAAAGGTGGTTTAAAAGTCCTTAAAAAATAGGACCAAAAGTGCCTTCAGCACTGAAGCTTCAGGAGAAAAATATGAATATTCTAGTCCTTTGTACGGGTAATTCTGCACGCTCCATCCTGCTAGAATCGATTCTCCGAGTCGAAAGCGGCGGTGAAATCACGGCTTTTTCTGCCGGTTCTCATCCAGTTGGCCAAGTAAATCCCGCGGCCTTGAAGCTATTGGCGCGCAAAAACCACCCAACTGTGGGGCTGCGATCCAAATCATGGGATGAATTTGCACTCAACGGCGCTCCAACGATGGATTTGGTGATTACCGTCTGTGGCAATGCCGAAGCCGAGATTTGTCCGATCTGGCCCGGCGCCCCACGCCGCGCCCACTGGGGGGTGGATGATCCGGCGGCAGTGGTCGGCTCACAAGATCAAATTGATGCCGCTTTTGAGGCCGCTTACGCGGAGTTGCGAAGCAAGGCGCTGGCATTTCTGGCGTTAGAAAAATGAGGCGCAGGCTTAGGGCGTAACCCCATAAACCCTGCGCCGCTGGCGGGAATGTCGCGAAATATCAACAGCCCGCTAATCCTTTAGCGAAGTGACCCAAAGGATTACGGCATCTTCCTGTCCCGATGACACCACATTATGCCCCATGGCAGCATCGTAATAGGCGCTGTCGCCACGGCGCATTTCGATCGGTTCATAGAATTCGGTGTAAAAGGTCAGAATGCCCGATAGAACATATAGGAATTCTTCGCCGTCATGGCGCACCCAGCCGTCAAATTCCTCAATCGAGCGGGCCCGAATGCGGGTGCGGTAGGGGATCATCTGTTTCGATTTTAGCCCTGCCCCCAGCAGTTCATGCTCATAGGTGGATGTCGTGTGGGGCTTGCCCTGCCCGTCTCGGGTCAGGTCCATGCGCCCCAGTACCTGGTCTCCGCGCGGCGGGGTGAACAGTTGGGGCACTGAGATATTCAGCCCCTCGGCCAGTTTTTTCACCGCATCGAACGTGGGCGACATCTGGCCGTTTTCAATCTTGGACAAGGTCGAACGCGCCAGACCCGCCTTTTGCGCCGCCTGTTCCAACGTCCAGTTGCGCGCTTTGCGCAGGGCGCGCACCCGCTCGCCCAAATTCAAGGTTTCGGCCTCAGCACTGCTGCCGTCGGATTTTGCAAGATTGATCAGGCTGGGTTCGGACATTGGCATGGCTTTCCTTGTGTCATTGTCTTGTAGCTTTGCACGCGAATGCTTGCAACTTTACAGAATCCAGATAAGCAGTTTTCCATGAACAAACTTTCCCTTTTCGATGCGGGCAAACCCAGCCCCTGCCCTGATCCGTTTAATATTGCGGATTATGTGTTGGCACAGGCACAGGAAACCCCAGAAAAACCGGCGCTGGAGGTGTATCTGAACAGTGATGCGCCCTCTGAGGTATGGAGTTACAAGGAGCTGCGCAGCGCGGTGCTGGGCACAGCTGGCGGGCTGCGGGAACGCGGCATTGGCATCGGCGACCGGATTTTATTGCGCATTGGCAATTCTGCGGATTTTCCGGTTTTGTTTCTGGCGGCCATTGCCCTAGGCGCAGTGCCGGTGCCAACGTCCTCGCAACTGGCGGAGCCCGAGGTGCGCCGGATCATAGAGGGGCTGGAACCGGCACTGATCTGTTTTGCGGGCGGGGTTGCGCCGCTGGCAGATTTGGCGTGCGACTGGCTCGATCAAACGTCACTAAGGGCGTTGCGCAGTGCACCGCCTGCCCGGCCAGTGCCGCGAAAACCCGATGATCTGGCCTATATCATTTACACCTCCGGCACCTCTGGCAAGCCCCGCGCGGTAATGCATGCGCAACGATCTGTCTGGGCACGGCGCATGATGCAAGAGGGCTGGCACCGCTTACAAAACGACGACCGAATGCTGCATGCAGGTGCTTTCAACTGGACGTATACACTGGGCGCAGGCCTACTTGACCCTTGGGCATTTGGCGCGACCACAATGATCTATGCAGGTCCGCCGGACAAGGCAATATGGGCCGCATTGGCGCGCGAACACCACCCGACAATATTTGCCGCAGCACCGGGGGTATACCGCCAGATTTTGCAACAACCACTGAGTGCGGATTTTGCCAGTCTGCGCCACGGTTTAAGCGCGGGCGAAAAGCTTCCTGCCGGTCTGTCCCACTGCTGGCAGGAGCAAACCGGCAAGGTGATCTATGAGGCTCTGGGCATGAGCGAGGTGGCGACGTTTATTTCCTCCAGCACCACAATGCCCGCCATCAAGGGCAGCAGTGGACGGGTGCAAAAGGGCCGACGGGTGGCCGTTCTGGGGGCGGAGGGACCGGTCCCTTTGAATACACCCGGTGTTTTGGCAGTTTGTCGGGGCGATCAGGGGTTAATGCTGGGATATCGCAACCAACCAACTGAAACCGCGGCTAAATTTCAGGGGGAATGGTTTGTCACCGGCGACATGGTCAGCATGGATGCACTGGGCAATATCACCTATCTGGGCCGCGACGACGACATGATCAACGCCGGTGGTTATCGCGTCTCGCCGCTGGAAATCGAGGCGGTTTTACAAGGTTTTGACGGCATCACCGAGGTTGCAGCCGTGGCCGTGCAAGTGAAGCAGGACGTCAGCGTCATCGCCGCCTTTTACGTATCAGATCACCCGATTACCGATAACCAGTTAAATGCCCATTGCGCGGCCCATCTGGCGCGCTACAAATGCCCGCGTATCTTTACCCGCATTGACGCGTTGCCTAAAGGTGCCAATAATAAATTACGCCGCAAGGAATTACGTTAGCCATGACCAAACTTGACATCATTTCAGACCCGATTTGCCCCTGGTGTTACATTGGCAAAACCAAACTGGACCGCGCACTAGAGGCCAATCCGGACCATGATTTCGAAATTGAGTGGCATCCGTTTCAACTGAACCCGGAAATGCCAACGCAAGGCATGGATCGACGAGAGTATCTGGAAACCAAGTTTGGCGGGCAGCAGGGGGCGGTGGATGTATATTCACAAATTGATCAGGCTGCGCAACAAGTAGGGTTGAAACTCAATTTCGCAGGCATCAAACGCACGCCCAACACCATTAATGCACACCGCCTGATCCACTGGGCCGGGATTGAGGGGCGGCAGAATGCGGTGGTGGACCGTTTGTTCAAAGCCTATTTCAAAGAGGGCCGCGATATTTCGGACCATTCCGTTCTGGTGCGTATCGCAACCGGCGCGGGCATGGACGGTGAGATGGTACGCAGCTTGTTGCAGAGCGATTCTGACAGCGACGACATTCGGGCGCGCGATGCGGATGCGCGCCACAAAGGCGTGTCTGGCGTACCCTGTTTTGTGATTGAAAACCAATATGTTGTCAGCGGCGCGCAACCAGTCGAGATGTGGGATCGAGTGATTAAGGAAATCGCGGAAAAGGCCAAGGAAACACCTGCGTGACCAAGGCTACCCCCCCCTCTTTTGTCGAGTTTGTAATTCTCGTTTCCCTAATGTTCTCGCTTATTGCATTTGGCACTGATGCGATGCTGCCATCCTTGCCTGCCATCGCGTCGAGCCTGCAATTGTCTGATGTTAATCAGGCTCAGTTGATCGTCACGACTTTCGTTTTGGGTACCGGCCTCGGGCAGTTGTTCTTTGGCCCTATGTCTGATGCCACAGGGCGCAAACCGGCGATTGCGGCGGGGATACTCCTGTTTATTGCGGGCTGTGTGATGTGCTATTTTGCGCAAAGCATCCTAGGGATGCTTATTGGTCGTTTTATTCAGGGCCTTGGCATTTCCGCACCACGCACGGTAACGATTGCTTTGGTGCGCGACCTCTATAAGGGGCGCGAAATGGCGCGGGTGATGTCCTTTTCCTTTGGGATTTTTGTGTTGGTGCCCGCCGTGGCCCCGATGATCGGGCAAACCATCATGGGGGCCTATGGCTGGCGCTCTATTTTTCTGTCGTTCATCCTGTTTGCCAGTGTAGCCTTGATCTGGATGTGGATGCGCCAAATTGAATCCCACCCTGTCGAAAAACGCCGCCTGCTAAAGGGTCGTGATTTTCTGAACGCCTTGACCGATGTGTTGCGGAGCCGCACGGTGCTGGTTTACATGGCCATTCAAGGGCTGCTGCTGGGGGGGCTGTTTGGCTATCTTTCCTCGGCGCAACAGATTTATGTGGACAGCTTTGGCGTCGGAGACCGGTTTCCACTTTATTTTGCCCTTGTCACCTTGATCTCTGGCCTTGCGGCCTTTGTTAATGGCACCCTTGTGATCCGCCTCGGCATGCGTACCATGTGCAAGTCGGCGCTGATCCTGGCTGTGGTTTCGGCTGGAATCGCATTGGCATTTCAAACCATGGCACCGGTTGAATGGCGGTTGGCGGGATTTATTATTTGGTCCATTCTGGCATTTATGTTCATGAGCCTGACCCTTGGAAACGTGAACGCGCTGGCGATGGAGCCGATGGGGCATATCGCTGGGCTGGCCTCAGCAGTAATCGGGGCCGCAGCCACATTGTTGGCGGTTCTCATTGCCGTTCCCATCGGGCTGGCCTTTGCCGGATCACCGATGCCGTTGATCTTCAGCCATATGATGCTCTATGCGTTGGCCTTTTGGTTGATGCATTTCCACGCCCCGAAAGAAACCCTGTAACCTTATGAATGCTCTTCGCGCGCAGTTTCAGCGAGCGCATCAGTATAGGCCGTAAGCGCATCAATTTGATACAGCGCCCCGATCAAAATTGGCTCGTCTTCTATTTCAACCACCGGAATGAAATCCTGTTTAGTAATTTCGAATTTTGGAAAGGCGACCTCCAGCGTCGAGGGCTCGGTAACGTAAATGCCCTCTGCAATCATCAGCGCGCACGTTTGTTTGGTCTGCGCCACCAGCATATCATTGTCACGCATCAGGCCTTTGACCGGGATCATCGCCAGCAGATAGGCCTGCGGCCCCGCTGCCAGATGGATATTCCAACGCTCCAGTTGCTCCATGAAAAATGATCGAGCGACGAATTTTCCGGCAATGGTGGTAGCGGCGGCAACGGCGATCATAACCGCCATGCCCAACTGCCAATCGCCAGTCATCTCGAACACAATCAGCGAGGTCGACAGCGGTGCGCCCAGAACCGCAGCTCCAATGGCCGCCATACCCGCCAGTGCATACAGCGTCTCACTGCCTGACACAGAAGGAAATATAGACGTGGCCACGCCGCCAAAGGCCAATCCGGTAAGCGCCCCCATCATCAGCGCAGGCGAAAACGCCCCGCCCCCCATGCGGCCCGCAAAAGTGATTGCCACAGCGAGAGCTTTGGTCAGCGCGAATACAATGGCAGTCGTCACAGCGATCTGCCCGGTCAACGCCAGAGTGGTGGTTTCATAGCCAACCCCAATAATATGAGGGAAATAAATCGCCAGCATGCCCAGCATCAGCCCCGAGATACCAGGGCGCACCCAGCGGGGAATGTGCAGGCGGGTTTGCACCGTGTCACCAATATCCGAGGCCCAGAATATCGCACGCATCAACCCCACGGATGTCAGGCCACACACCAGCCCCAACAGCACAAAAGCAGGCAGTTCGCGATAAAACTCCAATGAATGCGGCGGCAGGGTAAACTCGGTAATATCACCAAATCCAAGACGGCTGATCAATGCACCAATCACGGCAGAAACCACAATGGGGCCAAACGCATGGGCCGCGTAATGGCGCAGGATCACCTCCATAGCAAAGACAGTTCCGGCAATCGGCGCGTTAAAAGACGCGGCCACTGCGGAGGCCACGGCACACCCCAGCAGATCGCGCCCCGTTACTCCGTTAGCATCCATCATACGCGAAATCTTGCTGGAAATTAGCGCTGCAATATGCACCACCGGTCCCTCGCGCCCCGCCGAGCCCCCGGTTGACAGCGTGATAAAGGATGCCGCCGCCGATGCCAGCCCGGCCTTGCCCTCGACACGCCCCCCGTTCAATGCGGCCCCCTCAATCACATGCGCCACAGAACGGTTGCGACTGTCTAGGGTGAAGCGCTGCATGATCAGGCCAACCACCAGCCCCCCCAGCATTGGCACCCCCAGAACCCAATACCAGGGCAAATGGCTGAGCGCCGAGGCAAGATGCAGCTCGTCACTACCGTAAATCCATTCCTGCACGCCATAAATACCGATACGAAACCCGACAGTGGCAAAACCCGCAAGTGTGCCAATAACCAACGCTGCAATCCAGAAACGCAACTGGCTTGGCCCATGGTGGCGCAGGGAGTGCAGGGGGGCAAGGCTCCAGAGTGCCGATTGGCGTAAGGGGCTGGGATCAGGCATCATCGGGTGGGGTTTTTCCTGTCTTTTGGGCTATCGCTTCGCACCCTTGTTTCTTAATGTGATGGAAATCAGGGAGACCATCATGAGCAATAATGCGCTAGCCATCACCGAATTGAAAGCCCTGCTGGGCGATCGTCTCAGTACTTCGCCTTCTATAATTGATCTGCACGCCCATGACGAGGCCCATTCACCGGCGGCCCCCCCCGATGCGGTGGCATTCCCCGAAAATACAGCCGAGGTTTCCGAGATTGCCAAGATTTGCCATAAACACGGTTGCCCGATTGTACCTTGGGGTGTGGGAACCTCGCTAGAGGGTCACGCGCTGGCAATTCAGGGCGGGATCACAGTGGATTTTGCCAATATGAACAAAATCTTGCAGGTCTATGACGAAGATTTGAATGTGGTGGTTCAACCCGGTGTCACCCGCGAGCAGCTGAACACAGATTTGCGTGCCACCGGCCTGTTTTTCCCGATTGATCCAGGTGCTAACGCCACGATTGGTGGCATGACTGCAACGCGGGCCTCGGGCACCACTGCCGTGCGTTATGGCACCATGAAAGACAATGTATTGGCGCTTGAGGTAGTATTGGCCGACGGGCGAATTATCCGTACTGGCACACGGGCCAAGAAATCCTCTACCGGTTACGATCTGACGCGCCTTATGGTGGGATCCGAGGGAACCCTTGGCCTGATCACAGAAATCACCCTGCGCCTGCAAGGCCAGCCAGAGGCCACGGCGGCCGCCGTGTGTGAGTTTGAGGATGCCAACAGCGCCGTGAGCGCAGTAATATCGGCCGTACAAATCGGCATCCCGATGGCGCGGATGGAATTTGTTGACGCAGTCTCGATCAAGGCGATCAACGATTATTCCAACATGGATATGAAAGAATGCCCGCACTTGTTCATGGAATTCCACGGCACCGAAAACGCCGTAAAAGAACAATCAGAACAGATGGCAGAAATCGCCGCAGAATTTGGTGGTGGCGGTTTCCAGTGGTCAACCAAAACCGAGGAACGCAACACGCTCTGGAAGGCGCGCCACACAGCCTATCACGCGATGAAAGCCACCAAACCGGGGGCGTTAGGGATCACTACGGATGTTTGTGTGCCGATTTCCAATCTTGCGCAGGCTATTGATGACAGCATCGAGGACATCGCCGCCCAAGGCCTGACCCCGTTCATTCTGGGCCATGTGGGGGATGGCAACTATCACGCCGCCCTTTTGATTGACCCAAACGACCCCGAAGGTATGAAAACCGCCGTTGGCATTGCCCATAGAATGAACCAACGCGCGCTGGCTGTTGGCGGCACCGTAAGTGGTGAACACGGGATTGGCACAGGCAAGATGAAATACATGACCGAGGAACACGGTGATGCGTGGAGTGTAATGGCGGACATCAAACGGGCACTGGACCCAGACAACATCCTCAATCCGGGCAAGATGGTGCAGGTAAACTAGCGTGGCCAAGCTGCAAACGGCCCGCAGATAGGGAAAAACCGATAAAAATACGCCTGAAAATGCGGCTTCGGGAATACCCTCTCACATTAGATCAGGCAGGTCACAAAGGGCTGCATCATCCAACTGACAGCACAAACGCTCGGATTTTTTACCGTAGGGTGCACCAAGGCATTGCACGCCTTTGGGGCGCTCCTCCAGAGGTGTGGAAAACTGCGCCGCCTTTTCCCCGATACTGCTGCGCGACAGGCGGTTGAGATGGGACACACGCGCTTCCACCCCCCGAAAAGACAGCTTACGCGGCTTAAGATGCACGCCCTTAAAGGGCACTGCTGCTAGCGCATTCAGGGATGTTTTTCCTTTGGAGACATAGAAATAAGCCTTGCCAAGTAACCCATAATCCGCACCCAGCGATTTGCTGTCTTTCTCGGCCCCGCCGATGAACAGCAGATTGCCCATGGAATAGAATATCGCTGCCGCCTTTTTGGGCAGCACCTCGACACCGCGCACCACATGCGGGTGATGGCCGATCACAAGGTTCACACCGGCCTCCTGCACCGCACGCTGGAACAGCGCCTTTTGGCCCCAATCAATGTTCAGTGCATTTTCAACACCAAAATGGAACGACATGATCTTGATCTCGGCCTGCACGGCCTTCATCGCATCAAGTGCTGCCTGGTAATGTTCGGGAACGCTCAGATAGGCCACTCCGATGCGCGAGTCGGTTGGGCTGAAACCGCCGGAACCGAAACTCAACGCGCTTAGGGCAACACGCACGCCCTTGATTGTGATCACACGCGGCGCAAAGGCAGCCTCGCCCACGCCGACACCGGCAAACAGCAAGCCCGCGCGGCGACTGGATTCCGTTTCAAAAAATTCCAGCGTATCACGCATCCCTAAAAAACTGTGATCAGCAGCGTGGTTATTCGCCAGTGAGAAAGCATTCACACCAAGATCCATCAGATGGCGAAAATTATCCGGATGGCTTTGGAAAACAAAGGTTTTAGGCACTATTGGCAGGCCACGGCGCGCGCTGACTACAGTTTCCACATTGACAAAATTCACATCACCATCCCAGGAATCCCGCAATTGGGCAGTGGCCTCCGCGATCGGGAAGCTGCCAAATTTCCGGATCATTTTGGCCGAGGGTTTTTGGCGTGAACGGGAAAAATTAACGTCACCACCAAAGGTGATCACGATTTCCTGCGCCGCTACTGGCAGCCCCAGTAGCAAGGCAAAACAAAGCGCCAGCCCCAGCCTCATTGCAGCAATCCCCCGCCAATATCGGAATTCTGTTGCCTGCAGCTTTCCAACTGCCAGCCCTCAAAATCCCACATCGCCCCCGAAGGCAGCAAACGACGCGCCGCATTCAACGCAGCCGCAGCCTGCCCGCTGCGTCCCGTGTGGTTCATCGACAACCGCACACCCTGGGCGGTATAGTCCATCCAAAGCGGTAGCCAAGTCGCCTGATCCACCACCAGCTTGGCCCCAATATCACGCCCCAAATCGCCGCTCGGGCGTGGGGCACATAGATCAATCCAGGCCAGAATACTGGAACGCCGAGCCTGACGCCTCTGGCCAGACACGAAATTACCGCTGGAATAAATCGCAAGGCTCGCACCGCCCCCCGCGTTTGGCAAGGTCTCCCATGGCTGTAAAACATGCGGGTGGGTGCCGACAATCGCCGTTGCCCCCGCCCCCGCCAAGGCCCGCGCCAACGCCTTTTGGCGTGTGTTCGGGCTGGCGGTATATTCGATCCCCCAATGGGGCGTGACAAAAATCGCTGCGATATCAATACGACCAGCCAGCCTGCGCACAGTCGCAAGCAGTTCTTCCTGATCCGCATAACACAGCAACACCTGCCGCTTGGGGTCCGGCACGCCATTGGTGGAAAAGCTACAGGCAATCCACGCAATCCGGCCCATTTTGGTGGGCGTATAGGCAACAAAATCCCGCGTCGCGCCTGCCTTGATGGTTCCGCTAAACAGCAGACCGCGCTGTGTCAGCGCCGCATCCGTCAACTCGCGCCCGACCGAACCGCGATCCATAGCGTGATTGTTCGCCGTTGAAACAATGTCGATGCCCGATGTTTTCAGATTATCCAGAACCATGCTGTGATAATTGAACATGGGAAAAGAGGTGTAGACCCGATTGTCAAACCGTGGCCCCGGATCAGGACTGGCGCGAAAACTGCGGGTTGTGCCCGCAGCAACAGGTCCTTCAAGATTGGCATAGGAAACATCCGCCTTTAAGAAAACCGGATCAAGTGCCCCCCAAAGCGCGCCAAAACCTTGCGCATGGGCATAGCCTTCACGTTGCAAACGGCCATGCAGCAGCACATCCCCGACCGCCGCAATACTGGTGCGATGCGGCCCCAAACATTGGTTCAGCGGCGTCACAGCAGGGCGTGGTGCCAGTTCGCAGGTATTGGAGCGCGCAAGGGCTGCACCAGAGCACAGCAACAGAGCCAGCCCGAAAATCAGTGGCTGTAGCCCTGCCCTCATGCTCAAAGATCATCCCGAAAAAACACAAACAACGAGGTATAGCCCGCTTTGGACAGGCGTTGGGAACCCTGCGCGGTTAGATCACCAACATTCCCTGCAGGTGCCGAATACAGAAAACTACCGTCGCGTACATAGCCATAGCGGGCCGAATAGCCAGCCTTTGGTGTCGATTTGAAATAGCGTGGCACCTGCCCCCAATAGGGTGACTTCTCGCCCTTTGCATTATCTGGATGGAACATATCCCAGACCAGTTGCGAATTATTCTGGGTCATGCGGATACAGCCATGGCTGTCGGCACGCCCAAGGCGGCGATACAGCCCTTGCGTAGTGCCATGCATGGCGATCCCAGACGCGCGCCCACTGGAATAATGTAGGTCAATATAGATCGAGTTGTACATCCCCCGAGATCCCCAGCCGGGCCGGTGCCGCGTGCGCCGGTCATCCATGTTGAAAATCCCCACGGGTGTCGGGCCAGAGCGGCGATCTCCGGGGTAAGCCCGCCCGGTTGAAACCGGCCAAGAATAGGGAGGTGTTTCACCGCTCTCCAAGCCATTCTTATCCCAATATTTCTGGTCCCAAACCGCCAGCTCCCAGCCCTTGGGATCACTGGGACTGCGTTCCAGCACCCACATTTTCTGCGCGCCATTGCCACGAATTGCGGTGTTAACATAAATCACATGCGAATAGGCCGCATCTATCTTGGAGGGTGGGTGGAACGCCATGTTCACGGGCAGGGCCCCCGGTGCGGCCAATCCTTCCAGATAGGTAATGCCGTAGCTATGGTCCGGCACGGTCGTTTTTGTCATGGTGGCGCCCGCGCCTGTCGCCATGGCAGACAGGCAAAAAGCACCGCCAGCGGCCAGAAATCTTCGACGGTTTAAAAAACAGCTATCCCTCATAATCCCCCCAAGAGGTCGTAACAAACCAATCATTCAATTCCCTTACTATTACCCCTAAGGTGTATTATTCCAAGCAATATCTCCCTAAAACGTGCAGATCTGGCCCTGCTACACCCCCAGAATGCTGTGCAACCATTGGCGCAATGCACCAAACCAATCGCCAAATCCCAAACGGATTTTCAACTGGTCCGCCCAATCCACCGCAGCAATCAGCCAATCATCGAACTGCGCAATATCCGGCATCCCAAACACCCAATCCAGCAAACGCCCGCCACTGATCAGATAACATGCCAGCAGCGCGACCCAGAGGGTGATTGAAAAGGCACGGATTTCCCCCATGTTTCTGCTCCTAGAACTGGAAATAGATGAAAGGGGCCACGCCCTCTTGCGCGGCTGCGAATAGGGCAAAACAAATCAGCGACAGCACAATGGCCTGAAGCGTTGCAGGCAATGTGGCCATCCCCTGCCCCAGCTTTTCCCCAAATGACACCGGCAGCCAGTTCAAGGCCATACCCGCCACCAGCAGGGCGAAAACTGTTGGCGTCAGGGCCGTTGGCGCATAGGATTCCCAGCGGCCAAAGGCGGCGAGATATTCCACTGTAACGCCAATTGAACTGGCCCGAAAAGGTATCCACAACAGCAAAACCACCCCCAGGACCAACGCAATCCGGATCAGTTGTGGCGGCTTGACCCCGATGCCCCGCATTACCCGTTCTGCAACCAAGGCGGCCCCGTGCAAGCAGCCCCACAGGATAAAATTCCACCCTGCGCCATGCCATAATCCGGCCAGTGTCATGGTCAGCAGCAAAATCCCCGCCGTGCGCCGGGTAGAACCATAAGAACCGCCAAGCGGCACATAAAGGTAATCGCGAATCCAGCTCGACAGCGAAATATGCCAGCGCTGCCAGAAATCACGCAGGCTGTCAGCGCGGTACGGTTGGCGAAAATTGGCAGGAAAGTGAAACCCCAACAGCAAGGCAACACCGATGGCAATATCCGAATAACCGGAAAAATCGCAGTAGATTTGCACCGCATACCCCAACAACCCGATGCCTGCCGTCAGGGCATTCTGGCCCTCGGGCAACAAGAATACCGGATCCACCAGCAGCACCGAAAGGTAATTGGCAATCACCATCTTTTTCAGCAATCCAGTGGAAATCAGCACCACCGCACGGGCGCGCATATTCGCATCCGGCACCGTGATTTGGCCAATCTGCGGCAAAAACACCGAGGCCCGCACAATCGGCCCCGCCACGAGCTGGGGAAAAAAGGAAATATACAGGAAAACATCCACCGGATCGCGGCGCGCGTCTACGTCACCGCGCAAAACATCCACGATATAGGAAATCGCCTGAAACACATAAAAGGACAGGCCCACAGGCAGCAGGATTTCCAGCCATTGCCAGTCGCGCGACAGGTTTGCCGCCTCTAGCAATTGTTGTAATGACAGGGCGAAAAAGTTGAAATACTTGAAAATCCCAAGGGTTCCCAGCAAGGCCGCGATTGAGACCACAAGAACGATTTTCTTTATGCCTGCCCCGTAACGTGCCGTTGGTCCAACCATCCGCCCCGCGCCATAAGCAATCAGCGACACCCCCCCCATCAAGGCCAGAAACCGCAAATCCCAAGCACCGTAAAAAACGTAGGAGGCCGCCAACAGGATCAAGTTACGGCTGTACACCCCCGGACGCAGCACCCAGACAAACGACATCACTACACAGAAAAACAGGATGAACTCGACCGTAGGAAACAGCATCTATTGCAGCAAGCCTGCGAACTTGCTGACCTGTTCAGGCGACAGCGAAGGAATATCCTGCTTCATCCGGTCCAGCAACTGATCCATCATCAAGGCATAGCCAGCGCCGGTAAAATGCGACCCGTCAGCTGTGCGGATGCGCAGGTTACGCCCTTCATAATTGATGGTTTTAACAAACGCCCCCCCTGGCCCCGACGCAATTTCCGTCAGCGGAATATAAGTGCCCCGGCTGGCCTCGACTGTCTGTTTGAACACGGGGTTAATCATGGTTAGGTGGTTATTGAGGTTTTTGTGGGAATCCGGTGCAGGCCCCAGCCAGTAAACCACCGCCCCCACATCAGCCGCAACCTTGAGGATTTCGCTCACTTGCGCAGCATAGGCCTCTGCCCAAGATTGCGAGCCATACCTTACGTTGCCCGTTGGTTTGATAATCGTCTGCATATCGTTGGCACCGAAATGGGCCACAATGATATCTGGTTTTTGGCTTTGGGCAATGGTTCTGAAATTGGCTGGCCAGTTGTAGAAATCCCCGCGCGCCAATCCGGTCGAGACCTTGCCACGATTAGTGACCACCCCCGACAGCCCGCGCTGTTTTACCCGTTGGTCCAGAAATATCCCAAAGCCCTGCCCCAGTGAATCCCCAATGACCAGAATGCGCGCCGGATCATCTGGGCTGAAATTGCGCAGGGAATACTTGGGCAACTGCGGGGCGCCCTTTACCGCCTTTTTGCCAAAATCGATCCCCAGATCCTGAGCACCAGAAGTGTTGATCCCGCCACAGGCGCTCAACACTACGGCCAATGCAGCCAGCGATATTTTCATTCTATTGTAGTGCCACATTGTTAATCACGACCTTGCTGTCTTGCAGGTGCAGAAAATTTTCCAGATCAGTCAAAACTGACTGGGCCACGACCTCATAACCCACCGTGGTGAAATGTATCCGGTCATCGGCACGCATCTGGCGTAATTTTCCGTCTATACGGGCATTCATGGTGAATTCATCGGTGCCAAAAGAGGTCAGTTTGTAGGTATCAATGTATTTGATCGGCAGCCCCTTGAGCGCAGTTGATTGCAAATCAAGGATATGGTCGTAATTCTTGCGCAGGCTGTCTTTGCCTACAATCGGCAGAGAAAACCAGATCACATCACCCGCAGCCGCCACCAACCCCTGCCCCAATTCACGCACGCGATCGGCATAGGCGGTGTCCCAATCGGGCGAACTGAACACGGTGCGGCTGGTGCCTTGGCGAAGGTTGGTCAGGTCATTTGCCCCGAGTTGCACCAGAATGATATCCTTTTGTTCTGGATCCGTCACATTGGGCAGCGCCTGATAGCGCGCCAGCCACCCTGCGGCGTTGGTTTTGGCAAGGCCATCGGAAACTTTGGTCAGCCGCACCACCTCGAGCATTTCACATCGGGCATAGCGGCGATAAAACGCGCCCCATAATCCGTCCGCCAATGAATCGCCCAGCACCACAAGGCGGGCTTTGTACGCTGGGCAATCCGGCGTTGCATTCCAGTTTCCGGCCAGATCAATTGCTTGCGCACTACCTGCGAACAGGTTCAATAGCGAAAAACCTAGCGCCAAAGTGAGGCAGCGTAAATTCTTTAATGTCATAATCATCTCGTTACCCGTTACTAGAATCAGCCAAAGCACTGTGCCACGCATTCACAGCCTTGACAGTGGTTGGCCCCGGCAGGCCATCAACGCGCCCCCTGTAAAACCCTTCATCGCGCAAGCGTTGCTGTACGATCAACACCACGTCCCGGCTCCGGCTGCTCAACTGCAATGTCAGACGCTCCAGCGCAGTGGGATCGCCTTTGGCCATCGCATCCCAATAAAGTTCCGCAGCCCTATCAGCATCAGAGTCCATACCTTTGCCGGTTTCCAGAACCCCGGCCAGAAAGGAATAGGCGTGCAGATAATCCTGATCCACTGACTTTTGGAACCAAGCGGCAGCCTGTTCCGGCGAAACCTCGACTCCGGTGCCCGACTGCAGGAAAAATCCGACAAAGAACTGCGCCAGGGGATTGCCATCGCGCGCAATCGGTTCCGCTATTTCATACGCATCCTCGGCGGTTTTCCCCGCGACCAATTGCTTGGAATACAGCACTGTCAGCAATTCCTTGGACAGCCAGTCGCCAAGATCAGACCCTTTCAGGGCGATCTGCTCTGCGCGCTCGGGGTCGGCAAGGCTGCCGTCACCGGGCGCATACAGGTTAAACGCCGTCAGGCCAAACGCGGCAGGAACTTGCTGCTCAACACCCTGCGCATAATATCCAGCGGCCTCGGAATGTTTTCCCTCGGCCTGACGTATCCGCCCCATAAGCGTCAGCAACAATCCGTCCTCTGGATAGACCGTAAGCGCTTTGCCGCAGGTTTCGTTGGAGGCAACCACATCAATATCGGCCAGCTTACGCGGCCCACCCATTTGCGGCAAACCCACCACTGCCATACAAGGGGAAATCCGTTTCAAACGTGCCACGCGAGAGACGAGAAATGCCTCTGCCGTTTGCTTGTGTTCGCAAATCTCGCAGCTATCCAGATACGCCTTTATCAAATCCTCAGACACAGCCTGTCGCGCAGCTTCGTAAGTTGCGGTTTCCTGCTGAAATTTCTCATCGTTTTCGATTTGCAAAATCAGTTCCCGAGCCTTTGAGGCACTGACGCAGGCCTCGCATTCGGTGATGTAATTGCGCAAAGATGTCAGGTTCATCGACACACTGGCCTGTTGAAACGCCGCCGCCTCTGCCTCGCCAACCCGCCGGATCGCCTCAATCTTACCGATCCGCTCAAGCGCGCGATCTTTCAACTCGCAAAGCGAACAATTCTCGGTAAAGATGATCAGGCGCTCAGGGCTGGCATCGTCCTTGATCCGCTCCCAGACCTCATTTTCCAACTGCCGTTCTACCGCTGCCCGACGCATACCACGCAGCCGGTTGGTCAGCTTGGCCTCTAGCGGGCAAAACTCACAACTGTTCAGAAAGCTGTTTAAATCGGCCTCTGTCTCGGTTTTCATCAAAAACATAGCTTCAAAAGTTTCGTGATACAGCTTGGCCTCTACACCGCCGTAAGGTGCTGTATTTACGTGGGTAATCAATTCCTCAGACAGGTTTTCCTCGTTTTTGACGATCAGATTGTACATGCTGCCGCAATTCCGGTTACGCCGGATCATCCGTGTTAGCGCCGCGTTCAGATAGGCATCCACCTCGCCCACCGAGGAATTGCCGTCGCCATTGCCAAAGGGGGTACGATCAGCCACGCCGCTCAACAGATCACGGGGGAAATTCGAATTACTGACTTCTTTGCACATTTGTGCAGCGGCGGTTTCAACAACGGTTACCACGGTGAATTCAAAAGCCAGTTCATCAATCATCGCCCGAATGGGTTGCAATTCAGAGGGCACAACCCCTTGTGGATCAGACAAGCGTAAAAAACCAACCCGCCGGTAATCTGGGCTGAACACCGCCACCAAGGCCGAAATCCTTTTGGAAAACTCCGCAAGGGGGAAACGCCCATCGCCCAATGCGATCTCAACCCCTTCCGCACCTTTGGAAATTTCCACATCCATCACCAGCGTCACTTGATCGGAGAAATTTCCACTGGCATCCATGGAGGTCTGGAAGCTCGACACCAGATTAGATTTAAGAAGCGCTGCAAAAACCTCGCCCCGCGCCGCCTCGGCCATTGGTAGGTCTGGCAATACCAGAATTGAAACCTCTGACGGGGTATTTTCGTTTTGAATACTTTCTGGGTTGGGGCCGAGATACATCACCTGCAACCCAAGACCGGATGCCGCATCATTGCCGCCCGCACTTGCAGAAATTGAGGAAAATGCCGTGAAAATCCAAATCAAGGAAAAAACAGCGGAAAAGCTACGTAAGGTCAAAATATCACCCCTTAATCTATGGGGCAAAAAAATATTTGCCCGCCAAAGAGCATATGCCACCTTTTATGTCTACCAATGGTAAACATGGCAGATTTCCGCCCGTCAAGAAAAAGATTCGTTGTTTACAACAATTTGGCCGGTTTTCTCGGGCAATGTTGCAAGTAAACGAAAGAAAATTACGGAAATCGGTTTCAAATATTCAGGACTCTGAGCTTGCCGGGCCGGGTTACTTTGGAGAAAATCGCGCCTTCGTACCGTTTATTGGTTCGATATCCTTGACATCCTTGCATTCAATGGCACTTCGTGGGTGTAAATACCAAAGGAGAATATCATGAGCTGGCGCGCGCTGTTGTTTTTGCCCCCGATTGCAGTTGGAATCGTCCTTTTTATGTGGATGACCAAGGGTGATGACAGCCCGATACTGGCAGACGTACCAGAAGCAGCGCTGGCCGTTAGGGTCAGTACTGTTGCGCCACAGGATTTTGTTGCAACAGCAAGCGGTTTTGGCCGTGTGAAAGCTATTGAAACCTGGCATGCGATATCTCAGGTTTCCGGGCGTGCGCTTGAGGTTAGCCCCGATGTTGTGGTCGGAGAGCTGGTCAAGGCTGGCGCGCTGTTGGTACGGATTGATCCGCGCGATTATGAAATTGCCCTGAGCAAAGCCAAAACTGGTGTCGCCAGTGCCCGCGCCGGCCTTCAGGAACTGGACGCGGTAAGTGCCAACACCAAGGCAACGCTGGAGTTGGAACAGGAAATCGAAGCATTTTATCAGACGGAACTGGATCGCCAGCTCGCGCTCCTAGAACGTGGCACAGTTTCGCAGGCGACGCTGGACAAAGCGCGGCGCACCCTGTTGATCCAACAAAAAATGGTACTGGGCCTGAAAAACACGCTAACGCTGGTGCCGGTTCAAAAGCAATCGCTTCAGGCCTCTCTTGGGGCGCGTCTGGCCGAGCAGGAAGAAGCGGAACGGGCACTATCCAACATCGAAATTCGCGCGCCTTTTGACGGGCGTGTGGTCAAAGCGGATGTGGCGGTGCAGGAATTTGTGCGTTCAGGCAACACCCTGTTGGTAATGGACAATACCGCCGCGAGCGAAATAACCGCCGAGTTTCAGCCAAATGTCATTTCAAGCCTGTTTCGCAGCGCTTCTGTCGAGATTCGGGCGAAATCAATGGACCTGACGGATCTGCGTGCGTTGTCCCGCGTTCTCAAAAGCCTGAAACTAAAAGCGCAAATCGAAGTAACCGCAGGCAAAGAAACCTATGTCTGGTCGGCCACTATCATGCGGGTCAACGGGGCGACTGATTTCTCAACCGGCACCCTTGGTGTTGTGGTGCGCATTGATGGCCCAGGCCGACCAAACCCGCTCATTCTGCGCCCGCCGCTAATGAATGGTTCTTTCGCCCGCGTTACCCTTACTGCCCCCAAACGGGCTGATACCATTCTGGTGGATCGCGATGCCCTGCGGCTGGCAACAGACGGCTCGCAGTTTGTGTACATTGCCAATTCCGTTCAAAGACTGGAGCGGCGCAATATCACCCTTGGCCCAATCAGTGGCCGCCACGTTGTGGTGACGGGGGGGCTGGAGGCGGGAGACACGCTAGTGCTTTCTGATCCGCAACCGGCGATTCAGGGTATGTTGCTGGATCCGGTACAGATGGATCGGGTACAGTAATGATAGCTTTTTTCACCCGCCACCCGAATGCCGCCAACCTGCTGTTGCTAGCCGGAGTCGTTCTTGGGTTAATGTCGATCACAAGCATGGAACGGGAAACTTTCCCCGAATTTTCCGCCACCGAGGTTTCGGTAAGCGTGATCTACCCCGGTGCATCGGCTGCGGATGTTGATGAACAGATTTGTCAGGAGCTTGATGACGCCCTTGGCGGTGTCGACAATCTGGAAGATCTGGAGTGCCTGTCCGTCGATGGCCGCGCCAGAGCCACCCTCGAGATGGCCGAAGGCAGCGATATCGGCCAGTTTTACAATGATGTCGCCTCTATTTCTTCGTCGATGAACACCCTGCCGGATGCCGCAGATCCCCCTGCCGTGGCGATTGAGGGCAAAACAGATCTCATCGCCTTGCTGGCGGTCTCGGGCGTTGATACCTCCGATGCGCTGGTGCGCTATACGGATGAACTGGCCAACAGGATTGAAGCCTTGCCACTGGTTTCTGCCGCAATTGTTTCGGGTATAAGCGCAGGCGAATTGCGTATTAGCTTCGATCAATCCGCCCTGCGCCGATATGGATTAAGCGCCGGAGACGTTTCAGACGCCATTGCAACCCGCAGCCTGCGGGCACCGGTTGGGACTGTCGCCACCACAAGCCGTGAAATCACCTTACGCTACTCCGATGTCCGCCGCTCGGTCCGCGAGCTGGAAGATCTGGTGGTCACGCAAAATGACAGTGGCGGTTTTGTGCGCCTGTCAGATCTGGGAACAGTCACTCTGGTCGAGGAAAAGCCGGAAGTCCGCTCCTTTATTGATGGCGAACGTGCGGCAATCATCCAGATCACCAAAAACAGGACTGATGACGCAATTAATGCTTTTGCCCAGTTCCAGACCCTACTGGATGATGAACGCCAGCGTTACCCGGAACCGTTCAAAATCGAGGTCACCAACGACATCACCGAAATCGTCAGCGACCGTATCAATCTGGTGGTCGAGAATACCGCGATGGGGCTGGTTCTGGTGATTGCGGTGATGATGATGTTCTTTTCTCTGCGCGAAGCGATCTGGATTTCTCTGGCCCTGCCCTTTTCCTTCCTGACCGCAATGTTTTTCATGAGCCTTGTCGGTGTAACTATAAACATGATTTCGCTTATTGCGCTTTTGATGTCAGTTGGTCTGATCATGGACGACAGTATCGTCATTGCCGACAACATAGCCAAATGGCGCACCAAGCTGCCGCCAAAGCAAGCAGCACTCAGAGGGGTTTCCGAGGTATTCCCGGGAGTTCTGTCTTCCTTCCTGACCACCGCTTGCGTTTTTGGCCCGCTGATGTTCCTGAGCGGCGAAATCGGGCAAATTCTGCGCTTTATTCCGATTGTCCTGCTGATCACACTGGGCATCAGCCTGCTAGAGGCCTTTCTGATCCTGCCCAATCACCTCAGTCACGTGCACGGCGATCCCGCCGCAAGTGAGCGTCGCCTTGTCCCGCGCAATGTTGATCGTTTCAAAAACGCGGTGATCCTGCCGATTGTGCGTTTCCTGTTGCGCTGGCGTTATTTCACCGTTGGCTCTACCTTTGCGGTCCTGATTATCACCATTGGCATGATTGCGGGCGGTACAATAAAAATTATCGGTTTCCCCTCAACCGAAGGCGATACAATTGAGGTGCGGCTGTCGCTAAGTTCCGGCCTGCCGATGCAGCACACAGAGGCAACAGTAGAACAGCTGCTGTCCGCATTGGAACGAATTGACGCGAAGTACACACCTGCAACGCTGGACCAGCAACCACTCGTGGAACGCACGCTGGTGCGCTATGCCACCAATCAGGACGTCAAAGACAACGGCGCGCATACGGTAACGATTTCGGTTGATCTGCTGTCGTCCGAGCAGCGAAATGTTGCTGCCAACGATATTCTGATAGCCTGGAAACAAGAGGCCGGACCGATCACGGATTTGGTGCAAAGCAACTTTACCCAAAACGAACTCGGCCCCGGAGGCAAAGATCTCGAGGTGCATTTATCGGGGGGCGATCTGCAAGAGCTGGAGGCCGCAACCGGCGAAATGCTGGCCCGGCTTTTGGCGCGCCATGATGTCACCGGTGCCTATCAGGATTTTTATGGCGGACGACCGGAAATCAATCTCAGCCTGACCGAATACGGCTATACCATCGGCCTTACACCGCTGCGGATGGTGAACCAGCTGCGTGCCGCCTTTTCCGGTTCTGAAACCGACAGCTTCAAGGTTGGTGTTTCCGGGCGCGACGTACAGGTCGAACTGGCCAACAGCGTTTTGTCACTGGCAGATCTGGAAAACTTCCCGATCTCCCTGCCAAACGGCAAACAGGTCGGTCTGGACACCATCGCCAACGTTCAACTGAGCACTGCATACCCCCAGATCACCCGCAAGAACGGCACCGCGCTGGCGCGTGTAATCGGCACGATTGACAACGACATCCAGACCGCTACCGGAATCGGTAAAATCGTGCTTAGTGATTTTGCACCGGGGCTAAAACAACGCTATCCCGGCGTGTCCGTCAGTGTTGGCGGTGCCTCCGAGGAAACCAGCAAATCGCAATCCTCCATTGCGCTCAAGCTGCTTACCGGATTGATCGGTGTCTATATCATCCTTGCGTTCCAATTCCACAGTTATACCTTGCCAGTTGTTGTCATGCTGGCAATTCCTTTTGCCCTTATCGGCACGGTTTTTGGACATATGGCCTTGGGTTTGAACCTCTCAATGCCCAGCATGATCGGCTTTGCATCGTTGTCCGGTGTGGTAGTGAATAATGCTATTTTGTTTCTGACCTTCTTTGAAACCCATGTGGTGAACGGCGATTATAAAGCCGCGGCAGCGGATGCTGTAAGCCACCGCTTCCGGCCGGTTTTACTGTCCTCGACCACAACTTTTGTCGGCCTGATGCCGATTATATTTGAGGCCAGCCCGCAAGCACAAACCCTTGTACCGCTGGTTGTATCAGTGGCCTTTGGCTTGCTGGCCTCCTTCGTTTTGGTGGTTTTTGTGTTTCCGAGCGCCTTGGCGATCTATTTTGATTTCAAGAGCATCGACCGCTGGCTGGAAACCCGCGCCAGTGCAAAAGAACAGCCAATGGTAGATGCGAAGGGCGAACCATCAAGCGGTTAAAGCGCAATCCGGCGATACGGCAGCCAAGAAGTTTAGAGACCCAGACAGGAAAATCTTTGAAATTACTGTCTACTCCCCTATTTTCCCTTTCCCTGTTGGCTTTCATCGCCTATTAGGTGCGCAACAATTGCCTCTGGAGTACCGGACGATATGCAAGAGCCAGCCATCACCGAACAACTGATCAAAGACCATGGGCTTACGCCTGACGAGTATCAAGTGATCCTCGATTTGATCGGCCGTGAGCCGAGTTTTACCGAACTGGGAATTTTCAGCGCCATGTGGAACGAGCATTGTTCCTATAAATCGTCGAAAAAATGGCTGCGCACCCTGCCCACCACTGGCCCGCAGGTGATTTGCGGCCCCGGCGAAAATGCTGGCATCGTGGATATTGGCGACGGACAATGCGTGGTTTTCAAAATGGAGAGCCATAACCACCCCTCTTATATCGAACCTTATCAGGGCGCAGCAACCGGCGTTGGCGGTATTCTGCGCGATGTCTTTACCATGGGCGCACGCCCGATTGCGGCGATGAACTCCCTGTCATTTGGCGAGCTGTCCCACCCCAAAACCAAATCTCTGGTCAATGGTGTGGTTGAAGGCATCGGCGGTTATGGCAACTGTTTTGGCGTGCCGACCGTGGGTGGCGAAGTACGTTTTCATAGCGCCTATAACGGCAACTGTCTGGTGAATGCTTTCGCCGCCGGTCTGGCTGACACAGACAAGATTTTCTACTCCGCCGCTTCCGGAATTGGAATGCCTGTTGTTTACCTCGGGGCCAAAACCGGCCGCGACGGGGTTGGCGGGGCCACTATGGCGTCGGCAGAATTCGATGATACGATTGAGGACAAGCGCCCCACCGTGCAAGTTGGCGATCCTTTCACTGAAAAACGCCTGATGGAGGCCACTCTTGAACTGATGGGCACAGGGGCGGTGATTTCCATTCAGGATATGGGGGCCGCAGGCCTGACCTGTTCCGCTGTGGAAATGGGTGACAAGGGTAGCCTTGGGGTACGGCTAAATCTGGAAGACGTACCGATCCGCGAAGAACACATGAGCGCCTATGAAATGATGCTCTCGGAATCGCAGGAACGCATGTTGATGGTGCTGAACCCGGCGCTGGAGGCCGAGGCAAAAGCCGTGTTCGAGAAATGGGATCTGGATTTTGCCATCGTTGGCGAAACCCTTGCTGAGGACCGTTTCCTTGTTACCCTAAATGGCGAAGTAAAAGCCGATCTGCCCCTCAAGGCCCTGTCCGGAAACGCCCCTGAATACAGCCGCCCATGGGAAGAAACCCCTGCTGCAACGCCGCTCACGGATATGCCCGAAGTAGACGCCGCAAAAGGGTTGCTGGCACTGTTGTCGAGCGAGAACTATGCCTCACGCGCTTGGGTGTATGAGCAATATGACACCATGGTTATGGCCGATACCGCCGTGCGCCCTGGATCGGACGCGGGCGTGGTGCGGGTGCATGACACGTCAAAAGCGCTGGCCTTTACATCCGATGTAACCCCACGTTATTGCAAGGCAAATCCCTATGAGGGTGGCAAACAGGCAGTGGCAGAAGCTTACCGAAACCTTTGCGCCACCGGGGCATTACCGCTGGCGACCACCGACAATTTGAATTTTGGCAATCCGGAAAAACCGGAAATCATGGGTCAGTTTGTCGGCTGTGTCAAAGGCATCGGCGATGCCTGTTCCGCGCTGGATATGCCGATCGTTTCGGGCAACGTTAGCCTTTACAATGAAACCGACGGAGTTGGCATTCTGCCCACCCCGACCATCGGTGCCGTTGGAATACTGCCCACATTGGACGCGGTGATTGGCGTTGCGCCAAACGCAGGTGACACATTGGTGTTGATTGGCGAAACAGCCGGTCATCTGGGCCAATCGGCCTTGCTGAAAGAGGTGTTCAACCGCGAAGATGGCGATGCGCCAACGGTTGATCTGAAGGCAGAACGCAAAGCGGGCGAATTCGTGCGCGCAGCAAAAGCCGCTGGCCTGATTTCAGCCGCACACGACCTTTCCGATGGCGGCCTTGCACTGGCGGCGGCAGATATGGCGCTGGCTTGCGGTGTCGGGGTGAAAACCCAGACCGGCAACACCGGCTGGTGCTTTGGTGAAGATCAGGCGCGCTATTTGCTGGCAACAACAGACGCAAATGCAGTGCTGGCGCTGGCCCGCAAGCAGGCCGTTCCAGCCGCCGTCATTGGCACAGTTGAAGGCAGCGATATTTGCTTTGGCGACAGCACCCTTTCCTTGGCCAAAGCACGCAGCGCATTTGACACCGGACTGGCACAAAAAGTCGCGTAATCCCGCAGGCGGTTGCTTGATGCCTGCAACCGCCCTACATTCAGGGTAACACATCAAGGAGTCCCCCATGGCCATTCAAGCCTCTGAAATCGAGCACCTGATACAGGATGCTTTCCCGACCGCCACCGTCACCATCACTGATCTGGCAGGCGACGGGAACCATTATGCGGCCGAGGTCATCGCCGAGGAATTCGCAGGCAAGAACCGCGTGCAACAGCAACGGCTGGTTTACGCGGCACTCAAAGGCAAAATGGATGGCCCCAATGGCGCCCTGCATGCGCTGGCCCTGACCACTAAAGTCAAAGAATAATGTCTGCCATCTCTCTCCTCTCGCTTATCGGCATCTTTGTGGTGATGCCCCTGCTGGTGCGCAGCCGCATCAAGGGCGAAGCGGACAGGAAAAAGCCGGAAGAGAATGAACAATATTCCGTTATTGATGCCAACTCCTCCGAGTTTGGCCCAGCTCAAAGCTATCAGGTGCCCAAAGACCCGGATGAATACGCCCGAATATTTGTGCCTTCATCAAAAAAGAAAGACTCTTGATATTAGTTGTCGACCAACAAAGAAGATACAGCAACGCCCCCTCACCATTGCCATATCACCAAGCAAGCTATATCTAATCGCAAACGCCAATGGCGCCACATAGTTAGGAAATACCATGACCGATGCAAACGCAGAAATTCAGCAAACAGTGGATGACAACAATGTTGTTCTGTTCATGAAAGGCACCGCCTCTATGCCCCAATGCGGGTTTTCGTCCAAGGTGGCGGGGATTCTCAATTACATGGGCGTCCCGTTCAAAGACGTGAATGTGCTGGAAAACGATGCAATCCGGCAAGGCATCAAGGATTTTTCCGAATGGCCCACCATTCCGCAGCTGTATGTCAAAGGCGAGTTTGTTGGCGGTTGTGACATCATCACCGAAATGACCCTGTCGGGCGAACTGGATAAAATGCTGGACGATGGCGGCGTTGACTACAACAAAGAAGCGGCCGAAAAAATCCGCGAAGCCAACTCTTAAACGAAACATTATCCCTAAAACAAAAACGCCCGCATCACTGGATGCGGGCGTTTTGTGTGTTCTGGATTGGCTTAACCAGCCTTGTTCATTTCCACCGCAGCGTCTTCGACTTTTTTGACCATGTTGCCCATGGTCACAACCGCCCCCTTGTAGGAATTTTGCAGCGTTTCGAGCTGGCTGGCGGTCTGGGCCTTAGCGGCTTCAGCCTCGGCAAGGCCAACTTTTGCATCTGCAAGCGCCGCTTGCGCTTGTGCCAACTGGCTTTCCGCTTTCTTGGCACGGGCCACCAACGCGTCGCTGCCGCCACCGCCCACTTGGGGGGCATTTCGCAACTGATCCTCAAGGCTCGCGGTTTTATCCGCCAACATCAAGCCTGCCATCAACAGCATGCGGGCTTCTGGCATCCGCCCCAAAGCATCATTCAGGGCCGCAGCTTCACTATCCAGCATCGCTGCGGCGGATTTCAGAAAATGTTCCTCGCCTGCGCGGCAGGCCACTTCGAATGTGCGCCCACCGATCTCTATTTTCACTTCTGCCATCTCAGTTGCCCTCCACAAGCGGGGTCAGCCGCGTCAGAATGGAGTTCACCTCGGCCAGATCAAGATCATGCTGTTCCTTCAACTGCGCCAAATCGCGCTCAAGATTCCTGTTGATCAGCTCCGCGTCCCCCACCATTTCTTCGTTTTTCTTACGCAATTCGAAATTAGCCTCTTTCAACTGCAATGTATAATCGCGGGCCTTGTCGCGCTGCGTGATCGCTTCGGCTTGGGAGGCGCGCAGATTCTCGGCCTCTTTGTCTTGTGCCGCCACCGAATCCTTTTGCTCTGCCATGGTCTCTCGCAGGCGGGTAATTTTGCTGCGAGCGACTTCTAGTTGTTCGTTTACAGCCGCTATTTCGGCATTCTGATCCTCTGATTTCTTTTTTAAATCAGTAACCTGCCCATTCAGTGCTGATAGTGCATCCGCATCCGCACGGGACGGTTTAGAACCGGTTCCAAGCGTTAATAGCGCTGCATCCAACCTTGCTTCCAGTTTTGAAAAGTCCGTCATCCGCTTCCTGCTGCCTCCCCGAAGGTACCTTCGAATCATTCCTGTTTTTCTTATTGTGCATTTTTCTGGTGCAAAAACAAATTGCTGCAAAAGAAAGCTGATGTAAATACCCTGCGGCGCTTGACCGTATGGTTGTAGTTGCTATCAAACCCTAAGATAAAGGCCTCGAAACTCCGGGAAAGGGCGTTACGTTGGATATTTCAGAACTTAAAAGCAAGCACGCAGATCATTGGAAAAAGGCTGCTGCCTTGCGAATTCTCGCGGCGGATGCTGTCCATGCTGCGCGGTCGGGCCATCAAGGGCTGCCGATTGGCATTGCAGATGTGGCAACTGTACTGTTTGAAAAACATCTGAAATTTGATGCTGCCAATCCCGATTGGGCGGATCGCGACCGTTTTATTCTGTCAGCGGGCCACGGTTCCATGCTGATCTACGGCTTGCTGCATCTGACCGGTTATCAAGACATGACCATGGACCAGATCCGCAACTTTCGCCAATGGGGCGCGATCACGGCGGGGCATCCTGAATATGGCCATGCCAAAGGCGTCGAGATTACCACCGGCCCGCTGGGGCAAGGCGTTGCCAGCGCGGTTGGTTTTGCAATGGCCGAGCAATCCATGGCGGCGCGGTTTAATAAAAAGGTCGTGGATCACTATACCTATGTGATTGCCGGTGATGGCTGCCTGATGGAAGGTGTGAGCCAAGAGGCCATCGGGCTGGCAGGCCAGCAAAAACTGGGCAAGCTGATCGTGCTTTGGGATAACAACGACATTACCATTGACGGGCGCGTAGATATTACCGATCTGACCAACCAGATGAAACGCTTCCGCGCTTCTGGCTGGTCGGTATTTGAATGTGACGGCCACGACCCTGAGGCAATTGATACAGCAATTACCGCTGCGAAAAAGACCAATACACCTTCAATGATTGCCTGCACAACCACCATTGCACTGGGTGTAGACGGGGTTGCGGATACATCATCCGGCCACGGTTACGCGATCAAGGACGACCAATTGGCCCAGATGCGCGAATTCTACGATTGGCCCTATCCTGCCTTTGAAATTCCGGCGGATGTGCAATCCGGCTGGGCCGCTATTGGCGCACGCGGCAACGCGGAGTTCACCGCCTGGCAGGAACGCATGGGCACGTTGACTGAACAACGACAGGCGGAATTTGAGCGCGTGATGTCGGGCACTCCACACAAGCGCCTCTCAGCGGTGGTTAAAAAACTGAAGCGCGAGGTCTCTGAGCAACAGCCCAAGGCAGCAACCCGTAAATCCAGCCAAATGGCATTGGAAGTGATCAATCCGATCATGAAAGAAACCATTGGCGGCTCTGCCGATCTAGCCGGATCCAACAACACCAACACCCAAGGGCTGGGCACCTTTGGTCCAGGCAACCGCAAAGGGCGTCACGTAGAATATGGCGTACGCGAACACGGGATGGCGGCGGTGATGAATGGCATGGTGCTGCACGGTGGTGTGCGCCCTTATGGCGGCACGTTCATGTGTTTCACCGATTACGCGCGCCCCTCAATGCGTCTGGCCGCACTGATGCAGATCCCGACAATCTTTGTGATGACCCACGACAGCATCGGCCTTGGCGAAGACGGACCTACCCACCAACCGGTGGAGCATCTGGCAATTTCGCGGTCTACCCCGAATACTTGGGTGTTCCGCCCTGCCGACACGGTTGAAACCGCCGAGGCTTGGGAATTGGCATTGACCAGCAGCAAAACCCCGTCAGTTCTGTCGCTGACCCGACAGGGCCTGCCAACTGTGCGCACCAAACACACAAACAAGAATATGACGGCCATGGGCGCCTATGTTCTGGCAGAGTCGACCGGCAAACGTCAGGCGATCTTGCTGGCCACCGGCTCAGAGGTCGAAATCGCGCTGGCCGCGCGCGAAAAGCTGCAAGCACTTGGTATCGGCACCCGTGTGGTCTCCATGCCGTGCTGGGAATTATTCGAAGCGCAAGACGAGTCTTATCGTCGCAAAATTCTGCCGCCTGGCCCAGTGCGGGTAGGAATCGAGGCCGCTACCCGCATGGGTTGGGATAAATGGCTGTCGGGCGAGCGCGGAAAATCCAACAAATGCGATTTTGTCGGTATGAATGGTTTTGGTGCTTCGGCCCCGGCGGAGGAGCTGTACGCCAATTTTGGAATCACCGCTGATGCGGTTGCCGAAAAGGTTAAAAACCTACTGTAGCGTATACTTACGTATGCCCAAACAGCAAAATACGCGACATAGTGAACCGTGCTAACGTTAACGTAGCTCAATTCTCCCCTCCTGCTCTTTCCAAGCGGGAGGGGCTTTAATATGGGAAAGGGCAACAGGCAGCACATTTCCGCGGCTGCGTTTGGGAGATATTGTAAAATGGTTGTAAAAGTAGGCATTAACGGCATGGGGCGCATTGGGCGCTCTACATTGGCACATATCATCGAAAGTGGCCGTGACGATATTCAGGTCGTCGCAATCAACGCTACCGGACCGATTGAAACCCTGAAACACCTTCTGAAATATGACAGCGTACACGGTCGCTTTCCCACCAATATCGAAATTAGCGGCAAAACCATGAATGTCGGCCAAGGCCCGATGCGCATGTTCTCGACCTATGACCCGACAGAACTGGATTGGGAAGGCGTAGACGTAGTGCTGGAATGCACCGGCCAGTTTAACAACCGCGAAGCATCTGCCGTACACCTGTCCCATGGTGCCAAGCGGGTGCTGACCTCTGCCCCGGCAAAGAACGCCGATAAAACCATCGTTTACGGTGTGAACCACGAGAGCCTGACCGAAGATGATCTGGTGGTTTCCAACGCGTCATGTACCACAAACTGTCTGGCCCCGATCGCCAAAATCCTGAATGACGCCATTGGCATCGACAAGGGCTTCATGACCACGATCCATTCCTACACAGGTGATCAGCCTACGCTGGACCGTCGCCACAAAGATCTGTACCGTGGCCGCGCTGCTGCCATGTCGATGATCCCGACCACCACGGGCGCCGCCAAGGCTGTTGGTTTGGTGCTGCCGGAACTGGCGGGCAAGCTGGACGGCTCTGCTATCCGCGTACCGACCCCGAATGTTTCCGCTGTCGATCTGAACTTTATCCCGACCCGCCCGACAAGTGTTGAAGAGATCAACAACGCTGTGCGCGCCGCGGCGCGCGGGCCTATGGCGGGGATCGTGGAATATGTGGACGAACCCACTGTTTCCATTGATTACAGCCACAATACACACTCA
>JAHRVG010000021.1 GCA_019090795.1 Paracoccaceae bacterium
GATCTGGTGTAGAGTTGCAGAAACGCGGATAGAGTTTCATTTTGACAAGGCAGGGTAGGCCCATGGATTTCCAACAAATCAAATACGCGCTAGCCGTGGAAAATACCTTGAATTTCACCAAAGCGGCAGAGCGTTGCGGGGTTTCGCAACCAGCATTGACTTCTGGCGTGAAAAAACTGGAGGAGCGGTTGGGTGGCCAGCTGTTCCACCGCGACGGGCGCACCACCAGTGTCAGCCAGTTCGGGCAGGCGATGTTGCCTAAATTACTTGCGTTACAGGAGCAATCTACCCACACCATGGATGCGGCGCATGCCTTTCACCAACTTGACCAAACTCCCTTGCGGCTCGGGGTACTGGTGACGGTGGGGCCAGACCGGCTTGCGCGGGTTTTAAGTGCGTTTCAGGTCTCCACCCCTGGTGTCGACGTGACGTTAGAAGAAGGGACACTGGAAGAGATTCAAGCCAAACTGGACGATAGCAGCATTGACGCGGCCATCCTCAGCTCTGCCGATCTGGTTGTCGGAAATTACCGGATCGAGCCGCTTTATCACGAAAAATACGTGGTCATGTTACCACCGGGGCACCCGCTCGAGCGCAAATCTGTTCTGACACTCCGAGACATGGACAAACAGGATTACGTGGACCGCCTGTCGTGCGAAATGCGCGAGCGTATCTGGAGCAATTGCGAGGGCTACAAGGTTGACCTCTATGCCCGTTTTCGCAGCCAGCGCGAGGACTGGATCAGGCAAATGGTTAGCGTCGGCATCGGCTTTGCTTTTATGCCAGAAAACTCGGCACCCACCGACAACTGTATTGTCCGCCCCCTTGTCGACCCTGAAATCGAGAGGACGGTTAATCTGGTCACGCTGCCGGGACATCGCAATCAACCGTCGCTGGCCGCGTTCCTTGATTGCATTCGACGGGAACTGCGCAGCAAACAGGTAGCGCGGAATATTTCCCAAAACGGGAGGGAGAGCCAAAGGATACCCATCGCCAAGCTGGCACAGGCCGGTTTTGATGCCAGAATTTCACAAAGCTACCTTCCAAGGCCCTCGCTGAACTATCCCTCCCTGACAGAAGCGGATGCCTATCAGGTGCAAGATGCGGTCATTGCGCTGCACCAGCGAGCGGGCCAAGTACCAAATGGCTGGAAAATCGCAGCCTCCAATGTCAAGATTCTGGAACAACTGGGGATCAAGGAACCGTTTTACGGCCGTATGCTGGATTACAACACGGTTACCAATGGGGGGCGTTTCGCGGTCAAAAAGTTTCAGGATATGGTGCCGGAGGTGGAAGTCTGCTTTCGTCTGTCTAAAGATTTGTCAGGTCCAAATGTGACCCCGGCACAGGCAGCATCAGCCATCGGCAGTCTTTGCACCGCATTTGAAATTACCATACCAAATTACAAAGACTGGAATTTTGGTAGCCTTGACGCCATTTGCGTGAATTCCGGGTTTGCGGGGTATGTGCTTGGGCAGGAGGTTCCATTTGATCCCGACCTGGACCTTGCCAAACTCAGGGTGGAATTGGCGGTCAACGGTACTGTTGTACAAAACGGTATCGGCGGCAATGCACTGGGAAACCCGATAAATTCGCTTGCCACGGCAGCCAGTAATCTGCACCGATTGGGGAAGAAAATGAAAAAAGGCGAACTTTATCTCTCCGGCACTCTGGTGCCCAAGCACCATCTGACAGAGGCCTCTTTTGTAGAGGGGCGGATTGAGGGCCTTGGCGCTGTTTCGCTGGATGTACAGGCGCAATAATCCCTGCATGCAAGGCTCCGCCGATGGCCTTTGGTAGGGTATGGGCAGGGTTGAAGGGGGCCGCAGGATCGACTAAGCCCTTGCAAACGACCCTTGCGTCATTCTGGGAACCCACATGCACCGAACTGCCCTCCTCTTTTCCGCAATCTGCTTTATTCTGGCAGCGGCGGCGTCCTATACCATCTCGGCGCGCGTGGTGGTTTACATCGAAAATCAGGCCGAAGATCAAATTCAGACAGCTTTGCTTGCTGCAGGGCAGAATTGGGCCACTATCCGGCCCGATGGTTTGCGGGTGAACCTGACCGGCCTTGCCCCAGATGAAGCTAGCCGTTTTCGTGTGCTGGAAATCATGGGCGACTTGGTAGATACCGACCGGATTCACGACAAAACAACTGTGCTGCAATCCAGAGGCATTGTAACGCCCCGTTTCACCTTGGAAGTCTTGCGCAACATGGACCGGATTTCCCTGATCGGCCTGATACCGGAACGTCAGGGACGTTCGGATATTCTGGATCGCGCCCAGAAAATCGCTGGCGAAGGCACTGTCACCGATATGCTCGAATCCGCCGAGCATGAAATCCCCAAAGGCTGGCGTACCAATCTGGCATACGGGCTGGATAGTCTGGAACAATTGCCCCTGTCCAAGATCAGTATTACCTCAGATCGGGTAAAGGTGACCGCAGTCACCGAGTCCGTAGACGAACAAAAACGCCTGGAAGGAATGCTGCAGGAAACCAAACCAGAAAACACCCAGCTGGTGTTGGAAATATCTGCACCGCGTCCGGTTATAGCGCCGTTTCGCATGCGGATGAGCATCACAAATGGCTTTGCAGAACTGTCTTCCTGCTCCGCAGATACCCGCGACACCCGCCAACGCATTTTACGCGCCGCTGCCAAGGTTGGCGTCAGCGACAAAGCCGGTTGCGCCATCGGTCTGGGGGTACCGACAACCGATTGGGCAAAAGCCGTGGCGATGGCGATCGAGGCCCTGAATGAACTGGGTGGCGGCACACTGTCTTTTACCGACAGCGACATATCCCTGATTGCTGTTGAAGACACCGCACATGCCACGTTCGATGCTGTTGTTGAAAAACTGGAAAACAGGTTGCCAGAGCTGTTTTCACTGCACGCGGTATTGCCACCCAAGCTTTTGGTGAATGGCGACAATGCACAGGCAGAACCGCCCGAGTTTACCGCTACCCGCAGCCCCGAAGGGTTGATACAACTGCGCGGGCGGGTACAAAACAGCCGCAGCAAAAACAGCATCACCGCCTATGCGGGCGCATTATTTGGCCGCGAAGTCGTACATAACCAGACCCGCATTGACCAAGACCTGCCTGATGGTTGGCCCACAAGGGTTCTGGCCGGGCTGGAAGGGCTGGCAGAATTGCACCATGGCAGTGTGATTGTACTGCCCGACAAGGTGATCATTCGCGGCGTCGGGGCCTCTCCTGATATCAATGGAGAAATATCGCGCCTGTTTTCGGTGCGGATCGGCGGCAAGGGGAACTATACAATCGACGTGAAGTTCGACCAAACACTGGTTGAAACCAGTAATGGCCTTTCTGCGCAAGAATGCGAGAGTCAAATTAAGGCGGTGTTAACCGAACAGCAGATAGTATTCGCGCCATCATCCACGACGATAGAGGCAAGCAGTCAGGGTGTTCTGGATGCCATTGCGGAAATCATCAAGGATTGCCCTGATACAAAATTTGAAATTGAAGGGCATACAGACAGCCAAGGTAGTGAGGAGCTGAACAAAAACCTCAGCCAGTCACGGGCCGAGGCCGTCGTAGATGCGCTACTGGGCCGCCGGATTTTTACTTCCGGACTGGTTGCAAAGGGCTATGGTGAGGAAAAACCGATAGCTGATAACAAGACCGAGGACGGGCGGGCAAAGAATCGACGCATTGCCTTCCGCCTGTTAGAGACTGAGGAAAAGACAGATGGACAGAACTAGCCTGGTCGTCATTATTTCAATTGCTTTCTTCCTGACATTTCTTGCAGGATGGATATTGCGTTGGGCCTATGGGCGACTAAACAGCGTCAATTCGGTAAATGTGTCCGAAATTGACGATCTTGCCAACCGCCTGCATGAGGCAGAGGAGGCCCGTGATCAAGCGATGACTTATCTGCAACAACGGGAGTGGGAACTGACCAACAAAATGACCCAGACCGAGGCAGAACTAGCCGCCGCAATGGAAGGTTTGGGCGCTGCGCGACGCGAAACAGCCGAGGTACAGGCTCAGCTGGATGTTTTTCAAGGACAGCAACAAGCCTCTTGAAACATTTCGAACTGGCGTTGAAATATACTTACAAAAAAAGGCCCCGCAAAACTCTGCAGGGCCTTTGATTCAATCAGCAGGTATTCAAACCGCTTTGCGTTTCTCCAGAACCCGCTGTTCCAATTCTTCCGCCACCAAAAACGCCAGCTCCAGCGATTGCGAGGCGTTCAGGCGTGGGTCGCAAGCGGTGTGATAGCGTGCTGACAGATCCTCGTCCGTCACCGCGCGAACGCCGCCGGTACATTCGGTCACGTCTTGGCCTGTCATCTCAAAATGCACACCGCCGGGAATGGTACCCTCGGCCTTGTGAACGGCAAAAAACTCGCGCACTTCTTGCAAAATGCTGTTAAACGGACGGGTTTTAAAACCGCTCGGCGATTTAACCGTATTGCCGTGCATCGGGTCACAGGTCCAGACAACTTTGGCCCCTTCTTCCTCCACTGCCTTGATCAAACGCGGCAGATGGTCACCCACATTACCGGCACCATAGCGCGCAATCAGGGTCAGGCGGCCAGCCTCGTTTTCTGGGTTCAGCTTGGCCATCAGCAGCTTGAGATCATCCGTTGTCATTGACGGACCACATTTCAGGCCGATGGGATTTTGCACTCCACGACAGAACTCTACATGCGCGCCGTCCGGCTGGCGGGTGCGATCACCGATCCAGATCAGATGGCCGGAACCGGCAACTGACAGGCCGGTGGAGCTGTCAACACGGCACAGCGCTTCCTCATATTCCAGCAACAAAGCCTCATGCGAGGTGTAGAAATCAACCGTGCGCAATTCATGCGCTGTTTCAGAAGTCACCCCCGCAGCAGACATGAAATCCAGCGAATCGGAAATCCGGTTTGCCAGATTGCTGTACTTCTTGTTCGCGCCATTGGCGTTGGCGAACCCCAAATTCCATTCGTGTACCCGGTGGATATCGGCAAAACCGCCCATCGAAAAGGCCCGCAGCAGGTTCATTGAAGCCGCTGCCTGCGTATAGGCGCGCAGCATCCGCTCGGGGTTGGGAATTCGCGCCTCTGGCGTGAAATCAATCTGATTGATGATGTCACCGCGATAGCTGGGCAAGGACACCCCGTCGATGGTCTCCATATTGGCCGAGCGCGGTTTGGCAAACTGCCCAGCCACACGCCCGATTTTCACAACCGGCACCTTGGCACCGTAGGTCAGCACAACTGCCATCTGCAGCATAACTTTGTACGTGTCACGCAGGTTATCCGCACTGAACTCGTCAAAGCTTTCGGCACAATCACCGCCCTGCAACAGGAAAGCCTTGCCCTCTGAAACCTGAGCCAGTTTGGCCTTGAGCGACTGTGCCTCGCCTGCAAAAATCAACAGGGGATAGCGTGCCAGACGCGCCTCGACCGCGTTTAATGCGTTGATGTCGGTATAATCCGGCATCTGAATCCGCTCTTTGGAACGCCAGTCAGATTTTTTCCATGCCGAAGCCATCATTCTTCCCCTGTAAAGCTGAATTTGAAGGCCTTACATAAGGCAACTGCATGACTTTGGCCAGCACGAGCTAGGCCATCGGTGCAGGTTTTAGGCAAAGAAATCAGCCAATCGAAAAAATTGCGGCTTTTTTCCAGCATCCAGCGACATAATAGCTTGATCGCTAAACGCAATTTCGGCCAAGTAATGAAAATGTTCCTGCCTTCGAACTGATTCGAAGCTTTTGTAGGTAGCCTGCGATGCCGTCACACACACCTCTTTCAAATGCACCCAAAACCCGTCGGGTCATTTTTCTGTTATTGGACAAGTTTTCACTGGTGCCTTTTGCCAGCGCACTAGAAGCCTTGCGCATCGCCAACCGCTACAGTCGCGAGCCGGTTTACGACTGGAAACTAGCAGGCGAAGGCGGCCATACCGCTACCAGTTCCAGCGGCACCCAGATCATGCTCGATATGGGGTTAGAGGAAGTTGGCCGCGATGATCTGGTATTTATTTGTGGTGGGCTGGCAATTGCCCAATCCACAACCAGACCCGTGCTAAACTGGCTGCGCCGAGAAGCCCGCAAAGGTATTTCCATTGGCGGATTATGCACAGGTGCCTACACCATGGCCAAAGCAGGATTGCTGAATGGAAAACGCTGTACCATCCATTGGGAAAACCACGACAGTTTCGCCGAAGAATTCGACGAAATAGAGCTGACCAAATCCATCTACGTCATTGATGGGAAACGCTACACTTGCGCGGGTGGCACATCCTCGTTGGATCTGATGCTGAAACTCATGGCCTCTTTTCGCGATGTGGACATGGCGAACTGGGTGGCTGACCAACTGTTGCACACCAATATTCGTACCGAACGCGACGAACAGCGTCTTTCGATCCCAACCCGCATCGGCGTCCGGCATCCCAAGCTGTCCACCGTAATCCAGATGATGGAAGCAAATATCGAGGAACCTTTTTCGCCCTCGACTCTGGCACGTGATGTGGGCATGTCGACGCGTCAACTGGAGCGGCTGTTCAGCCGCTATCTGCATCGCTCTCCAAAACGCTACTACATGGAATTGCGGCTGCAAAAGGCGCGCAACCTGTTAATGCAGACCGAAATGTCAGTGATCAACGTAGCTCTTGCCTGCGGCTTTGCCTCGCCGTCGCATTTCTCCAAATGTTACCGCGCGCAATATGACACGACCCCCTATCGCGAACGGGGTGCGCAGGTATCGCGCGATATATCTGCCTAATACTCCTTTTTTCGGAAATCAATTGAATTTGCCCGGATCACCCATTTTGGGTATAATGCACAAAGGGGTGAGCTCGAATTATTGGTGACAAATATCTAGGAGCGCGAAAATGCCTACAATTAGATCGAATTTCAAAACCGGAACTGAAGATTGGACAACTGTGGGCGGGGCCACTGATATTGAATCCTTTCCCGAATCGCCCGATTCTACTGGTTACGTGCGTGGCACGGACTCCGCATCAGGCGTTTGGGCATTTCAGGGCGGCTCCGAATGGGTTGGTGATCTTTCGGATCAGTTTGGTGGCACGCTGAAATACTCCCTGCGCCAAGACGATGACAGCAGCCAATTTGCAGACGAAGATGTAACTATCCTCGGGGTGAACGGTGTTAGCATCACTTATACTTTTGGCTTCTCTCCCGGAACGGATTTTACCAGCTTCTCTGTTCGACTGGACGCCTTTTCCAGTTGGCGCATAGACGGATCTTCGGGGCGAATTGCCTCTGCCGAAGAAATCCTGTCGGTTCTAGAGGATGTCGCCTCGTTCCAGATCAGGGGCGAGTACAAGAACGGGGCCGACGGGGCCGATCTGAACAGCGTCAGTCTGACCGAAGGCAAAATCATTAATGGCGATGACGTGTCGATTGAGCGCCCTGACTTCATCAAATCCACCTTCAACAAAGGCGGCGAGGGCTGGGGCTTTATCAATGATGTCAGGGAGTTCCGAACACCCGCAAGCGGTGGCGTGAATGATAGCGGTTATCTGGAAGTCGTCGATCAGGCCAGCGGTGCCGTCATGTATTACGTTGCCCCACAAGAATACCTCGATTCCAAAGGCGGGTTTTATGGTGGCAAGCTGAGCTATAGCATGACCCTCAACGATACCAGTTCACCCTTCACCGCAGCGGATGTTATCATTTCGGGCGCGAACGGTAACACCATGCATTTTACTGGGGATATCAGCCCAAACACCGAGTGGAACAATTTCTCGGTTCGGCTAAGTATTGCCAGTGACTGGAGGCTTGGGTCGGACAGCGGAACCGTTGCAACCAAAGCTGAAATTCAGGCCATTCTGGATGACATACTTGCCATGGAGATCCGCGGCGAATTCCGTGTCGGGGGTGAAACCGTAGGGATGGACAATGTTATCCTGAAAGCTAAACAACTGGATTTCGACCTCTATGAAAGTGCTACAGACAAAACGCTTTTGGATACCTCAAACGGGTTCGACAAACTGATGCAGGAAGCGACAACAGGCAACGCGATTTCTATCAAATATGACTTTTCAACACATGGTTCTATTGAGGAGGATATCACCGTTAACCGCATGACTGTTATGGGCACCAATGCTGCCCACGCCTTTTCTGGAAAACTTGCTTTAAAAGGCGTTGCACACAATTTTACCGCCCAAAATTTTGACGACCTGACCATCACCGGCAGCAACATCCGTGACACGATCAAGGCGCAACACCTGAATGCCGCGTTCTTGAAAATCCTCGGGGGGGGCGGCAACGACAAGATCATCGGAGAAGCCTTTTCCACCGTACTTAAGGGGGGGGACAGGTCGGGACAACATTACCGGCGGGCGTGGCGGAGACAAGCTTGTCGGCGGGGGCGGCAACGACAGACTGAATGGCTTAGGGGGCAATGACAGGATGCTTGGCCAAAACGGAGCTGACGAGTTTCGCTTTCAAGACGGGTTTGGCACCGACACCATTTTGGATTTCGTTTCAGGCACAGATGTGGCGCGCTTTATGGGCGTTACCGGCCTCAATACCTTCGACGATCTGGCTTTTGAAACCATTGGCGGTACGCTTGCCATTCGGGTTGGCAGTGACATCGTGAAATTCGAGGGTTTCACCGATGCCAGCCAACTGTCGGAATCCGATTTTCTGTTCGTATAAAATTTCGATTCGTATAATCGGATCAGCATCAAGCGGTTCAGGGAATACTGGGCTGCTTGATGGATTCGCTCTAGCACCCTCCGATTCAAATCAACCTCAACTGAGTTCACGATAACACACTGTAATAACAACTATTTTCAAGGTATCCAAAAAAAATAGGCCTTGATCTCGTACCCATTTTGGCTAGGATCAAAAAATAATCAAAAACTCTGGGAGAAACCAATGAAAAAACTACTGCTGGCCACTGCGGCCGCTGCTCTGATGTCTGGCGCTGCAAGTGCCGACAATGTCAAACTCGGCATCCTGTTCGGCTTTACTGGCCCGATTGAATCGCTGACCCCGCCTATGGCCGCCGGTGCTGAGGCCGCGATGGCCGAAGTAACTGCTTCGGGCAAATTCATGGGTGGTTCATCCGTAGAATCCGTTCGTGCAGACAGCACATGCGTTGATTCCGCTGCCGCCACGTCCGCTGCAGAACGTCTGATCACCTCTGATGGCATTGCCGGTTTGATTGGTGGCGATTGTTCCGGTGTCACAATTGCGGTTTTGACCAACGTTGCGATGGCAAACGGCACTGTGATGATTTCGCCTTCTGCCACATCCCCTGCCCTGTCTACAATTGAGGATAACGGCCAGTTCTTCCGCACCTCCCCTTCTGATGCGCGCCAAGGTGCCGTGATGACGGAAATCATTTCCGAGCGTGGCTACAAAGAAGTCGCCCTGACCTACACAAACAACGACTATGGCAAAGGTTTGGCTGACGCGTTCCAGGCTGCTTTTGAAGCAGCAGGCGGCAAGGTTACCATTTCCGTCTCGCATGAAGATGGCAAAGCCGACTACTCTGCCGAGGTGGGCGCATTGGCCGCCGCTGGCGGTGAGGTTCTGGTTGTTGCAGGTTACCTTGATCAAGGCGGCAAAGGCATCATCGAAGGCTCGCTCGACAGCGGTGCATTTGAAACCTTTGTTCTGCCAGACGGCATGGTCGGCGACAGCCTGCCAGCGGCAATTGGCGCGGATCTGGACGGCTCTTTCGGTCAGGTTCCAGGCACCGACAGCCCCGGCGCGGACACCTTGAAAGCTCTGCTGAAATCTGAAGGGGCTCTTGGCCCATTCGTTGCAGAATCCTATGACGCAGCAGCTCTGATGCTGTTGGCCATGCAAGCAGCCGGTTCCACGGACTCTGCCGCTTACAAAGGTAAGATTACCGATGTGGCCAACGCACCGGGTGAGAAAATTTACCCTGGCGAACTGGGCAAAGCCATGGAAATCCTCGCGGGTGGTGGTGACGTTGACTATGTTGGTGCTTCTAACGTGGAACTGATCGCGCCGGGCGAAAGCGCTGGCAACTATCGCGAAGTTGAGATCAAAGACGCCAAGCTGACTACCGTTCGCTATCGTTGATCTAACCCACCCCTAAGAATGGCCCGGGCATCCTGTCCGGGCTGTTTTTGTAAGGTATTACTGCTTTGATAAAAATTGAACACCTAACCAAGAAATTTGGCGGCTTTTACGCGGTCAATGATGCGTCTTTCCACATCGCGAAAGGCTCCATTACTGGCCTGATTGGCCCCAATGGCGCCGGTAAAACCACCCTCTTCAATGTGATCGCTGGGGTGTACGCACCAACCAGCGGACGGGTATTTTTGGATGGCGAGGATATCACCGGCCTGCCGCCCCACGCGTTGTTTGCCCGTGGCATGTTGCGGACCTTCCAGATTGCCCATGAATTTTCCACCATGACCGTACGCGAAAACCTGATGATGGTGCCTGGCGGCCAAACAGGTGAAACCCTTTGGGGGGCATGGTTCTCATCGGTCCAAGTTGCAACAGAAGAGGCAGCGCTACGTAAAAAAGCCGATGACGTGATCGAATTCCTGCAAATTTCCCATCTGGCAGAGGAACTGGCCGGAAACCTGTCTGGTGGGCAGAAAAAGCTGCTGGAACTGGGGCGCACCATGATGACCGACGCCAAAGTCGTGTTTCTGGACGAGGTCGGCGCCGGTGTGAACCGCACGCTGTTGAACACTATCGGTGATGCGATTTTGCGCCTGAACAAGGAGCGCGGCTATACGTTTTGCATGATAGAACACGACATGGATTTCATCGGCCGCCTGTGTGATCCGGTGATCTGCATGGCCGAGGGCGGCGTGTTGGCGCAAGGTAGCATCGACGAAATTAAAGCCAATGAACAGGTGATCGAGGCCTACCTCGGCACCGGATTGAAGAACAAGCCAAAGGTGGGCGCATGACCTATCTTGTAGCGGAAAACATGACCGGCGGTTATGGCGGTGCGGACATTCTGCATGACTGCACCATCACCGCCGAGCAGGGCGAAATTGCGGTGATTGTCGGCCCCAACGGCGCGGGGAAATCCACCGCAATGAAGGCCGTGTTCGGGATGCTGAACATCCACACCGGGCGGGTCTTGCTGGACGGGCAAGACATCACCAAACTGTCACCACAAAACCGCGTTGCGCTTGGCATGGCCTTTGTGCCGCAGAACAATAATGTTTTCCCGTCAATGACGGTTGAAGAAAACCTCGAAATGGGGGCCTTCCTGCGACGCGATGACATCAGCGAAACCATGGAACAGGTCTATGATCTATTCCCAATCCTGCGCGACAAACGCCGCCAGAACGCGGGCGAACTGTCTGGTGGCCAGCGCCAGCAAGTCGCTGTGGGCCGTGCGCTGATGACCCAGCCGAAATTGCTAATGCTGGACGAACCCACTGCAGGCGTATCGCCCATCGTGATGGATGAGTTGTTCGATCGCATCATCGAGGTGGCGCGCTCTGGTATTTCCATATTGATGGTCGAACAAAATGCCCGTCAGGCGCTAAATATCGCCGACAAGGGGTACGTTTTGGTACAGGGCCGCAATCGCTTCACCGACACGGGACAGGTTTTGCTAAACGACCTCGAGGTCCCCAAAAGTTTTCTGGGGGGCTAGGCTTGAAACTAGCATTTTCCCTTTTGATTACGTTAATACCCGCCATGGCCAGTGCCGAGGGGGCCAAGCAGGTTCTTTTCTGCCAAGCCTCCCAAATCTGCACGGACGCGGGCAACTGCCACCCTAGCAGCGCACAAATTACCTTCACCCTGACGCCGCTCAAGGCGGGGGGGCTGTATCAAATCGAATACAACAACATCAAAGCCGAGATGCAAAACATCACCGGAACTGGTCCCTACGTGTGGGTCGAGGGAAATGGAATAGCCCAGACCCTGCTGGCCGCTGGTGACAAATCAGTCCTGTGGCATCGAATGAACGCCGGGCTTCCACCCACATCCACCATTCAGTTTCTAACATGCGAGGACGCCAGCTAATGGACGTTTTAAGCGCTTTTATCCTGCTTTCCAATTTCGTTTTGGTCCCCGCCATCGCCTACGGCAGCCAGTTGGCACTGGGTGCGTTGGGGGTCACTTTAATCTATGGCATCCTGCGGTTTTCCAACTTTGCCCATGGCGATACCATGGCCTTTGGTGCGATGGTGACGATCCTGTTTACGTGGTGGTTTCAGTCGATGGGCATTTCCATCGCCCCCCTGCCCACAGCCCTGCTGGCCCTACCTTTCGGTATCGCTGCCTGCGCCGCTCTGGTGCTGATAACGGATAGGTTTGTCTATCGTTTCTACCGTAAAACCAAGGCCGCACCGGTGATTTTTGTGATCGCTTCTGTGGGTGTCATGTTCATTATGAATGGTATCGTTCGCTTTATAATTGGCCCCAACGACCAGCGCTTTGCCGATGGAGCGCGGTTCATCCTGAAAGCGCGGGATTTCAAGAAAGATTTGGGCCTGAACGAGGGCCTGACAATCAAGGTGTCCCAAGGCATTACTGTTGTTACAGCCATTTTCGTGGTCGTTGCGCTGTTCTGGTTCCTGAACCGCACCCGTACCGGAAAATCCATGCGCGCCTATTCTGATAACGAAGATCTGGCCCTGCTGTCAGGCATCAATCCCGACCGCGTGGTGATGGTCGCCTGGATCCTTGCCGCTGCACTGGCAACCATTGCCGGCACACTGTATGGGCTGGACAAATCCTTCAAGCCCTTTACCTATTTCCAGCTGCTGCTCCCAATATTTGCCTCAGCGGTGGTGGGTGGCATGGGCAGCCCTCTTGGCGCAATTGCCGGCGGGTTTGTTGTGGCGTTCTCGGAAATCATGGTAACCTATGCCTACAAAAAGTTTATCGCCTATCTGGTACCGGAATCATGGGCACCCGACACCTTGGTGCAATTGCTGTCCACCGATTATAAATTTGCGGTAAGCTTTGTCATTCTGCTGCTGGTCCTGCTGTTACGCCCGACAGGTATTTTCAAGGGGAAATCGGTATGAGCAGACCTGCCAAAAATATCCTGATGTTCGCCCTTATGGCCGTTCTGTTCATCCTAGTCGGCCAAATGCAAAGCTGGAATGTCGCCCTGTCGATATTCAACCTCTGTCTGATCTCCTCGATCATGGCGCTCGGCGTTAATATCCAATGGGGCTATGCGGGGCTGTTCAACGTCGGTGTCATGGGCTTCGCCGCACTTGGCGGCTTGGCCACCGTTTTGATATCAACCAGACCGGAACCCGAAGCACTGGCCGCGGGCGGTGTTGGCATTCTACTGTCGGCAATCCTCGGGATCCTGACCGTTGGCAGTGCGATTTTCACTTACAAACGCCTGCCCAAAGGCAACTTGCGCACCTTGCTGATGTTGGTAATCATTATCGGCGGTTTATTCCTCACCCGTTCCGTTTTCGGCCCCACAACCAGCGCCATCGAGAAAGTCAACGCCGCACGTGCCGGTAATATTGGCGGCCTTGGCCTGCCGATCCTTCTGGCATGGCCTTTTGGCGGGTTACTGGCTGGTTGCGCTGCATGGGTAGTGGGCAAAATTGCCCTTGGCCTGCGATCCGATTATCTCGCCATTGCCACGCTCGGTATCTCGGAAATCATCGTCGCCATCCTCAAGCAGGAAGACTGGATGACGCGCGGCGTTAAAAATATCTCCGGCCTCGCGCGCCCTGTTCCCTATGAAATCAACTTGCAGAAATCCCCGTGGTTTCTTGATCTCGCAACGACCCTCGGTGCCGACCCCGTCACCTTTTCATCCATCTTCGTAAAATTATGCTACGCCATTTTGTTTTCAATGGTTCTGCTGGCCATTCTGTGGCTATCAGAAAAAGCGCTCAAATCCCCGTGGGGGCGCATGATGCGTGCCATTCGCGACAACGAGGTTTCCGCCAGCGCCATGGGCAAAGACATCAAAGCGCGCCATTTGCAGGTGTTCATCCTCGGGTCCGTCGTTGTTGGGATCGCCGGTGCTATGCTGACCACACTCGACGGCCAGCTAACGCCATCCGCCTATCAACCACTGCGGTTTACTTTCCTGATTTGGGTGATGGTAATTGTCGGCGGTTCCGGCAACAACTGGGGTGCGGTTTTGGGCGGTTTTGTGATTTGGTTCTTCTGGATTGAGGCAGAACCAATTGGCCTGTGGCTTATGCAAGTGATCACCTCCGGCATGGCCGAGGACAATGCACTGCGCAGCCACTTGATCGAATCCGCCGCTCATATGCGGTTAATGACCATGGGTGCCATCCTGTTGCTGGTGCTGCGTTTCAGCCCCAAAGGCCTGATACCGGAGCGCTAACCGCTCCGGTAAGGCATCCCCCTAAACGATGTTGTTCTCCGGTCCGTAAGGGAACTTGGTGATATTTTCGGTGCCCTCAGTGCCTACAACCAGAATGTCATGTTCGCGGTAACCACCTGCACCAGCGACACCTTTGGGGATCGTCAGCATCGGCTCCATAGACACGACCATGCCCGCCTCCAGCACCGTATCTATATCCTCGCGCAATTCGAGCCCGGCTTCGCGGCCATAGTGATGCGACAGGATACCAAAGGAATGGCCATAGCCAAAAGAACGGTATTGTAGCAGGTCTTTTGCGGCAAAAAATGCGTTAATCTCGGCGCAAATATCGGAACATTTTACGCCCGGTTTAATCAGTGAAATCCCCAACTCATGGGCTGCCACATTTGCTTCCCAGATATCCCTCTCTGCAAGGGTTGGTTCACCCAGAAACAAAGTCCGTTCCAGCGCGGTATAATACCCCGAAATCATCGGAAATGCATTCAGGCTCAGAATATCCCCACTCTGCAATTCTCTGGAGGTCACCGGATTATGCGCCCCGTCTGTATTCAGCCCGGACTGGAACCAAACCCAGCTATCACGCAATTCACTGTCTGGAAAACTGCGCGCGATTTCCAGTTCCATCGCATTGCGCCCTGCCATTGCCACGTCGATTTCACGCACGCCTTCCTGAATGGCATCCCGTATCGTCGCACCGCCAAGGTCCGCAATTCGCGCGCCTTCTCGGATCATGGCAATTTCCGCTTCCGACTTTATCATCCGTTGCGCCATGGCATCGGGGGCAATGTCGGCAATCAGATCAACATCGAAAAATGTCTGCAACGCCGTTTGCATCGCAAGGGTAAGGTGATCCCCTTCAACCCCGATCCGGCGCGCATTGCCAGCGCGTTCGCGAACTGCGCGCCAGTAATTATCCCGCTGCCAATCTGTATAAACCAGATTATCACAAGCGGAACGCCGCGCCGGTTGGCCGCCGTCAATATTGGCCGAAACAGTGGTAGCCCGATCCCGCGTCACAACGCAAGCATAGGGGCGGCCAAAGGAACAATACAGAAAACCGGAATAATAGGCGATTCCGTGCATCGAGGTCAGGATCACCGCGTCCAGATCCTGCGCCGCCATTATGTCGCGCAATCCAGCAAGGCGCATATCATATTCCACCTGCGCAAACGGCTTTGGAGCTTGCTCGCCGTTGGCAAAAGTGAAAAAATCCGGGCGGATCATGGGTATGCTTTGGTTCATCAAGAACCTCCTGCAACATGCCCGGGCGTACAGGGCAGGTTGAAAAGGTTCTGTGGACGACGCCATCGCCTGTCTGTCGTTTAAGGCTTTTGTAAGCGGCTGGATAGCGCCGCAGCGACACTCCAAGGTCGCAAACGCGCCAGATCACCCCGACATATCTTGTCGTAAACAGGCTTGAAAAGCACCACACCCCCTGCCACCCTGCCCCTGATAACAACAGGACGAACCCCATGAAAAATACCACTCGAGTTTGTGTCATCGGCGGCGGCGTTATTGGCTGCTCGGTGTTATATCACCTCACCAAACTCGGCTGGTCCGACGTAATGCTGCTGGAGCGATCCGAACTCACCTCCGGTTCCACATGGCACGCAGCAGGCGGTTTTCACACCCTGAATGGCGACACCAATATGGCCGCGCTACAAGGCTATACCATCCGCCTGTATAAGGAACTGGAGGAACTGACCGGCATGTCCTGCGGGTTGCACCACGTTGGCGGCGTAACGCTTGCCGACACCCCTGAACGCATGGATATGATGCTGGCTGAACGGGCCAAGCACCGCTACATGGGGCTCGATACTGAAATCCTGACCCCTGATGAAATTCGCAAGATTTCGCCGATCACCAACACCGACGGCATCCTTGGTGGGCTTTATGATCCGCTTGATGGCCACCTTGACCCCTCTGGCACCACCCACGCCTATGCCAAGGCTGCGCGCATGGGTGGCGCGGAAATCGTGCTGCGCAATCCGGTGATTGAAACCAACCAGCGCACGGATGGCACATGGGATGTGGTCACACAAAACGGCACCATCCACGCTGAACATGTGGTTAATGCAGGCGGGTTGTGGGCACGCGAACTCGGCGCAATGGCGGGGGTTTATCTGCCCCTGCATCCGATGGAACACCAGTATCTAGTGACCGAAGAAACCCCCGAAGTATTTGAGCGTGACACTGAGCTGCCCCACGTCATGGATCCCGGCGGCGAGAGCTATCTGCGCCAAGAAGGCCGCGGTATATGCATCGGGTTTTATGAGCAAAGCTGTGATCCTTGGGCTGTGGATGGCACCCCGCTTGATTTCGGTCACGAACTGCTGGAGAACAAGCTAGACCGCATTTCGGACAGCGTCGAATTCGCCTTCAAACGCTTCCCGATACTGGAACGCACAGGCATCAAAACCATCATCAACGGCCCCTTCACCTTTGCCCCAGATGGCAACCCTCTGGTTGGCCCCGTGCTTGGGTTGCGCAATTACTGGTCCGCTTGCGGCGTAATGGCGGGTTTTTCGCAAGGCGGTGGTGTCGGCCTGTCGTTGGCCCAATGGATGATCGAAGGCGAAGCCGAACGTGATGTCACGGCCATGGATGTCGCCCGCTTTGGCAACTGGATCACACCGGGATACACCCGCCCCAAAGTGGTAGAAAACTACCAAAAACGTTTCTCGGTCTCTTACCCAAACGAGGAACTCCCCGCCGCGCGCCCGTTTCAAACCACACATGCCTATGACATCTGGGCCAAACAAGGTGCGGTTTTTGGCGCGCAGTTCGGCATGGAGGTTGCCAATTATTTCGCTAAACCAGATGAACCGACCTATGAAACCCCCAGCTTTCGCCGCTCCAACGCCTTTGACGCCACCGCTCGAGAGGTCAAAGCCGTACGTGAGGCAGTCGGCATCAACGAGGTGCACAACTTCGGTAAATACCGTGTCACCGGCAGCGGCGCTCGCAACTGGCTTGATCACATTATGGCAGGCCGCATCCCCAAACCGGGCCGCATGTCGCTCACCCCTATGCTGTCGGAAAAGGGCAGGTTGATTGGTGATTTCACCGTTTCCTGCCTGTCCGAAACCCGTTTTCAAATCACCGCCAGTTTTGGCATGCAGGCAATTCACATGCGTTGGTTCCAGAAAAACCTGCCAATCAGCGGAGTCGCGTTGGAAAACATCTCGACCAGCCGCATCGGCTTCCAGATCGCTGGCCCCTTTGCGCGCCAACTGCTGCAACGCTGCACCCGCTCGGATGTCTCAAATGATGCGTTCCGTTTTATGGATGTCAAAGAAATCAACGTTGGCCTGTGTGGTGCCACAGTCCAGCGCGTTTCTTATACAGGCGACCTTGGTTATGAAATCTATACTGACGCCGTCAACCAGCGCGCCCTCTACACCACCCTCAGCGCGGCAGGTACCGATCTTGGCCTGCAGCCCTTTGGAATGCGCGCTATGATGTCCTTGCGACTGGACAAGTTTTTTGGCAGCTGGGGTGCAGAATTCTGCCCGGATTATCTGCCCGCAGAAACAGGCATGGACCGCTTTACGGCCTATACCAAACCCGCCGATTTCATTGGCAAAGCCGCCGCTCTGAAAGAACGCGTTCATGGCCCGCGCCGCAAGCTCTGCGCCTTTGAGGTTGAGGCCTTGGATGCAGACGTGAACGCCTATGAACCAATCTGGGTGAATGGCAAGGTCGTCGGGTTTTGCACCTCCGGCGGTTACTCTCACTACGCCCGAAAATCCATTGCACAGGGCTTTGTCCCGACCGAAATGGCCAAGGAGGGCTTGGCTGTCGAAATCGAAGTCCTTGGCCAAATGCGCCCCGCCACCCTGATCACTATACCACTGTTCGACCCAGACGGGTTGCGGATGCGGGGCTGAGAAACCGGTTTAATTCCTTTGTTCACCTGCTTATTGTGCAGTTGATTTTCACAGGAGACCCCAATGCTCAACACCCGCACCGCAGTCATCACAGGATCAACCAGCGGCATTGGCCGTGGTGTTGCCCTAAAGCTCGCCAGCCTTGGCACGCGCGTCATGATCAACGGATTTGGAGATTCAGAGGACATCAAGGCTTTGGCCGCAGAACTAGCGGAGCTGTCTGGTCAGCAAGCCCTATACAACCCGGCCGACATGTCCAAACCGACCGAGATAAAGGCGATGATTGAACAGGCTGAGGCCGAGTTTGGTGGCCTTGATATTGTGGTCAATAACGCAGGCATCCAGTTCGTTTCCCCTGTCGAGGATTTTCCCATCGACAAATGGGATCAAATCATCGCCATCAACATGAACTCGAATTTCCACACAATTCGCGCGGCAATTCCGGGCATGAAAAGGCGGGGTTGGGGGCGCATCGTGAACATCGCTTCTGCCCACTCGCTGGTGGCTTCACCGTTCAAATCAGCCTATGTCACCGCCAAGCACGGGGTCGCAGGCATGTCAAAATCAGTAGCACTGGAAGTGGCGCAAAACGGCATCACCGTGAACTGCGTTTCCCCCGGTTATGTCCTGACTCCCTTGGTCGCCGCACAGATTCCCGACACCGCCAAAGCGCGTGGCATCACGCAAGAAGAAGTCAAGAACGACGTCATGCTAGCAGCACAACCAACCAAAAAGTTTGTGGAAATAGAACACGTAGCCGAAATGGTGGCGTACCTTTGTTCAGATGCGGCCCAAGGCATGACTGGGTCAAACGTTTCCATCGACGGGGGCTGGACTGCACAATAATTCGCAAGGCTTACTGGGGCGTTACAAATATTTCGGTTCACCCAATCAAGGGTGAACCGAATTTCAAAGACAAATCAAAAAGCTACTTCTTAGCAGCTTTCTTCTTTGCTACCTTCTTGGGCTCTACAGGTTTATTATGCTTGTCGATAAAGTCCAGCACAGCGGGCCGAATATCATTGCGCCAAGCAGAGCCACTGAAAATCCCGTAATGCCCTGCATCCGGTGCCAGAAAGGATTCTTTCATCGAATCCGGCAGGTTCGGCATCAGTTTCAATGCGGCAGCACATTGGCCGGGGGCGGAAATATCATCTCTGCCACCCTCGACAATTTTCACTGCGGTTTTGGTGATTGCAGAAATATCCACATGTTCACCATTCATGGTAAA